>JBBQIB010000032.1:0-23376 GCA_038324515.1 Burkholderiales bacterium | reverse complement strand
TGTCCGAGGAAAAAACAACAAGGCAATGGGGAAACAGGCCTCAACTTGGGGATGTTCGATGAGCCGGTGCGTTGCCCGGCATCATGAAACCTGGCTGGCGGCAGAAGCCGTTGCCGTGACGGGGCGTTGAGGGGTTTGGCCCGGCACCGGCTGATCCAGTGCCGAGCCCCGCAAAGGACGCTGATCGATCCATCGGTCGGTCAGCGCAGCGCTGGCCCACATCGCACACAAAGTCACCCAGGAGGTGAGGGTGAACACAGCCGCCCCGGACAAGCCCGCACCCACGGCACAACCCCCGGCAAGCATGCCGCCATAACCCATCATCACGCCACCCAGGATGTAGCGTGGCATGCTGGCACCCCCTTCAAAACCCTCCAGCCGCAGCTCCTTGAACAGCCAGGCGGCCAGGAAGGAACCCACGAAGACACCCGGCATCAACCCGAGGTCGAAGCTGGGTGCCTTGTCGCTTTGAAACAGCAATCGGGTCAGCAGCTCTGCCGAGGGCCCTGTGAAGCTCAGCGCCTGGATCGGGTGCGGGTCAAAAGCCACCTGCATGAAGGCGTAGGTGCCCCACCAGGCGGCGGTGATGCACAAGCCCACGCCCACCGCACCCGCCCAACCCCAGACCGGCACCTGCTGGCGTCGCGCCCAGTACACCGCCGCTGCCAACCAGATGCCACCAAACAGCACGGCACCTGCATGGCCGATGCCGGTGAGCGCAATCAGGTCGCGGGTGGCGCCGCCGTCCACGGTCCACCAGGCGGTCATGGCTTCACGTGGCGCGGCCAGCACACCGGTCCAGGAGGCCTGCGCGGTGACCGCAAACACCAGCCCCGTGATGACCGAGCGCAAGTTGCCTTGAGCTGCCAGTACCAGCAAGCGGCTGGAGCAGCCACGGGCCAGGATCATGCCCACACCAAACAACGCGCCACCCAGCGCAGCACCCGAGATGCTGCCGCGGTTGGCAATCTGACGCGCCTGACTGGCGTCAAAGGCGCCCCCCCAGGCCAGGGCCTGAGTGGCGATCACCGCTGTGGCAAAGGCGAACAGCCAGACCGTGAGCTTGCCGCCGGTGAGGTTGCGCGAAAACTCGATGACCGCAGAGCGCAGGCAAAAGCGCGAGCGTTGCGCGAAGAAGCCAAACGCCAGACCGATCAGCGAGCCCATCGCCGCCAGTACCCAGGCTTCGCCAAAGCGGTCGATCAGGCTTTGCATGTGTGCGCTCAATCAGGCCCGCAGGCCGCGGACCTCAAAGGTTTGCTTCAGGTCTTGCTTCAGGGTTTGATGTAGGCTGCTCCGGCCTTTTGCAGCTTGGCCACGCGCACGACGCCGGACAAGGTGAAGTCGGCCTCTTGCAAGAACTGATCTTGCTTGAGGTTGCGGTTTTTCAGCGTGATCTCGCAGATCTCGAACTTGACACCACGCGCCACCAGCGCCGCCACCGGGCCCGAAAATGCGCCGCCGTTGCTGTCC
The DNA here is from genome assembly GCA_038324515.1 of Burkholderiales bacterium. Taxonomy (GTDB): domain Bacteria; phylum Pseudomonadota; class Gammaproteobacteria; order Burkholderiales; family Burkholderiaceae_C; genus Rubrivivax. The sequence goes on along the minus strand of JBBQIB010000032.1, from coordinate 21,903 downwards.
TTGGCACCCACCATCAAGAAGTCCACGCCCTGGGCGTGGGTGACGACAGTGATCTTGGCCGTGGGATCGACGTCCATGTGGTTGCGGATGTTGCGCAACCCCTTGAGCGCCTGCATCTCGGCGTTGTCGATGTGATAGACCACCATGTCCTGGGCCAGGGCCGGGACGCCAGCCACCAGACCTGCTGCCAGCATCACTGCGGGGAAAAGAGTCTTCAAGTTCATCGTCAGTCTCCTGTGTGGGGCCATCAAGACAGGGTGGAAACCGCCTGGTTCAGCCGCTGCCACCCGCAGCGCCAATCAACACTCAAACGAGACCAGGATTGCCTGCAACGCCCACCAGTTTGGGCGTGTTGATCTTGCGCTCGCTGACCTTGCCGTCGGGCTGGTTGAGCAGCCAGCGCTCGACCAGATCCCACACCGGCGGATTGCCCGAACGCGCCGCTTCTTCAGAGACCGGCGCCCAGCCTGCCACCTTGTAGGTCTTGTCGGCTTCGATCAGCCGACCTTGCAGCCGCATGTCGCTGATGCGCGAGCCCATCGTCGCGTTCGGGTCCAGCGTGTATTCCAGGCCACCCACGCGCACCATGTCGCCACCCTGCTGGTAGTAGGGGTCGAGGTTGAAGAGGTTGTCGGCCACGTCTTCCAGCACCGTCTTGATGGTGGCGCCGGTCATGTTGGTCAAGGTGCTGTACGGGTAGGTGATGGCCAACTGGTCCATCATCAACTCGCGTGTGATGGTGTCGCCGGGCAGCAGGCTGGTGCCCCATCTGAAGCCGGGGCTGAAGGCGATCTGGGCATCCTGGGTGTCGATCAGCGCATCGCAGACCAGTTGGTCCCAACTGCCGTTGAAGTTGCCGCGCCGATACAACAAACCGTCGGTAACGGCGAGTTTCTCGGCCAGGCGGCCTTCGAAGGGCGCGCGGGCCTGGGTAATCAAGGCTTGCATCTCGGCATCGGGCTGCAGCATGTTGCTGAACACCGGCAACAAGCGGTAAGACCAGCGCTTGACGCGGCCGCCCTGGGCTGCGGTGTCGACCTCGATGTCCATCAGACCCAAAAACTTGCCGTTGCTGCCGGCATTGGTCACCAGCGTCACGCCGCCGCCATTGCGTACCGGCACTGCCAAAGGCACGCCATCATGGGTGTGGCCGCCAAAAATCGCGTTGATGCCACGCACGCGGCTGGCCAGTTTCAGGTCCACGTCCATGCCGTTGTGGCTGAGCAGCACGACCAGCTGGGCGCCTTTGCTGCGCGCCTCATCCACCGACTTCTGCATCTGCTCTTCCTGGATGCCGAACTGCCAGTCAGCGACCATGTAGCGCGGGTTGGCAATCGGCGTGTACGGGAAGGCCTGGCCCATCACCGCGACCTTGACGCCGTTCATCTCTTTCATCACATAGGGCTGGAACACCGGGTCGCCGAAGTCATTGGTCTTGACGTTCTGCGCCACAAACTCGACCTTGCCGGCAAAGTCCTTGTCGATGATTTCCTTCACACGCTGCATGCCGTAGGTGAATTCCCAATGCCCGGTCATGACGTCCACGCCCAGCAGCTTGCAGGCATCGACCATGTCTTGTGCGTTGGTCCACAGGCTGGTGGCGCTGCCTTGCCAGGTGTCGCCGCCGTCGAGCAGCAAAGCGCCCGGCCGGCTGGCCCGCATGCGCTTGACCAAGGTGGCCAGATGCGCAAAGCCGCCCACCTTGCCATAGCGGCGCGCGGCCTTCTCGAAGTCGATGAAGGTGTAGGCATGCGCCTGCGCCGTGTTCTTCAGCACACGGGCTTTTTTGAGCAGGTGTTCGCCCACCAGGTGCGGCAGCTGCCCATTCATGCCGCCCAAGCCCAGATTGACGCTGGGTTCGCGGAAGTAGATCGGCTTGAGCTGCGCGTGGCAGTCGGTCATGTGCAGGAAGCTGACAAAACCCTTGCCTTTGCCCAGTGGCGGAGGGGAATACAAACCCTCCTGGGCTGTGGCTGCGTCGGCCTGCTCATAGCGAGCCAGGCCCATTCCAGCCACGGAAGCTGCGGTCAGAACCTGAAGGAATTCGCGTTTGCTTAAGCTCATGGTCAATTCAGTGTGAGAAGCTCACAGCGCAGTGGCAGAGCCACCGATCATCCAAGCCGCAACAACTTCCAAAAGGTGGAAAAAGCCCGCTCAAGGCCGGTTGTCAGCGCGCTCAGCGGCTTGCGCAGGGAACGGCTGGACGCGGCAGGAAAGCCTTGCCCGACAGCCAGGCTCACCGATTGACAGGCGAACGCGGGTCCAGCAGCAGCGCCATCACATCGGCAATCTGCTTGTCGTTAAGCAGATTGAAGTGGCCAAAACGCGGCATGTTCGAACATGCGTTGTAGCTCTTGCTGTTGTAGATCTTCATCCAGGTGTATTCGATGATCGGGCGTGCGGTGGGCGCATTCAGATCGCTGATGCCACGGTTCTTGCCGTAGTTGTACAGGCTGGGGCCGATGTTGCCGTAGGAGATTTCGGCCTTGCCGATCTGGTGACAGTTGTAGCACATGCCGCCGTTGCCGGCCGGGTCGGTGCTGGTCTCGCGCCAGGTCATGCCACGCCCGTCCTGGGCCACCCGTTCACCGGCTTCCCAGCTGCCGATGTACTGACCCCCGGCAGGCCATTTGACAGCGGCCTTGGCTTGCGCCATCACCTCTTCTGCCACGGCATCGCTGGGCGGCTTGTCGCTGGAGCAGGCCGACTGACCGAGATCCTGGTTCAGCCGGTCCATCTTGGCGATGCCTTGATCGCGAAAACTGGCCTTGATGACCGCCATCGCCTCACGGTCCAATTCCTGGGGTGTGGGCCCGGAGGCGCAACCCGCGACCAGCACGATGGCGGTGAGGGACGTGGTGGCGATCAGTGCTCTTGAGGGGTTTTTCATCTGCTGTGTCTCCTGCGATCAGCGCTTGATGGCGGGCACGATCGACTCGGCCCCTTTGGCATTGACGCCCATGTACGTGCCCAGCGCCACCGTCACATCGGACGCAAAGCCCGGATACGGGAAACGCTGCTGCCGGTAGCAGTCGTTCAAACGCAATTGCATGCTCCACATCTGGCCGTTGCTGACACGGTAGGCGGGCCAGGCGGCAAAGCCGATGCCGTCGCCCGGGTTGCCCATCAAGTTGGGCAACTCCTGCAGTCGGATGCGCTGGTTCTCAGCGGAGTGGCATGTGGCGCAGGAAAAGTCCATCGGCCCACCGCGGAAGAAAAACACACGCTTGCCGATCTGGTAGCTCTTGCGCTCTTCGGGGTGGCCCTGAGGCAGGTTGAAGCGCATGCCGCGCGAGGTGGCCGACACATAGGTGGCGAGCGCCGTGACGTTGGCCATCTCGCCGCGACCGAAAGCGGTCTTGGCAATCTCGGCGCCATTGAATCCCTGCAACTGTTCCATGCAGGTGACCAGCCGCGACTCCAGGTCCTGAACCTTTCCGGTGTCGGCAAAGAAGCGCGGCATCTCCACAAAAGCACCTTTGACCACGCCCGGGCCCTTGCCCAGATCACAGGCTTCGAGCGAGGCGTTCTTGGGGCCGCGTTTTTTCTTCCACAACTCTTCGCCCTTGGCGTCATACAGGTCCGCCGGGTTGCCGTCTTCCAGCATCTTGCGGTACTCGGCGATGCCGTCAGCGGTGGTCTTGGTTTGCGCCACTGCCATCGGGACCGTGGTGGCCGCCGCCATGACGGCCAGCAAGGCCACGCAGGGAATTGACTTCATTTGCACGGGGTCTCCTGTGTGTCGTTGTAGAGGGTTCGAAGCAGGGCAGTGTCGGCGTCTGAGCTCTGGTGTCAAGCCCGGGCATTTACGCCCCTGGCTTCAAAACCTACGGGCCCATGAGAACAGCTCAGGCTGCCCCAAGTTTCCGCTTGACTCGAAACGGCAGGTCTGGGTGCGAACTCAAGTCACCGTGGCTTCGTCGGTGCGTTTTTCGCCTTTGTTGTCGGTCCAGGTGATGCTGATCTTGTCGCCTGCCTTCGCACCCTTGACGACAAACTGCATGAACGGGTTCTTGGCTATCGAGGGGCCCCACTCAGCGGTCATCACGGCCTTGCCGTTGTGGCTGGCGCTGATCTCCTGGATGAACCACGCCGGGATCACTTTGCCTGCGGAGTCCTTGCGTAGGCCGGTCTCCATCTCGTGACTCATCAACACACGGACGGTGGTCTTGTCACCGGCGGCTTGGGCGCGAATGCGCATCGGGTCTGCCATGATCGTTTCTCCTTGCTGCGGAAATTTGGAAAAGTTGGTGGTGGGATGTCGGCTGCTGAGCGATCAGCCGCCACAACCACCCAGAGTGACCTTGATTTCCTTGACGGCGTAAAGCATCTTGCCGTCGTTCATCAGCGCCACCGCGTAGACGTTGGAAGACTGACCCATCTTGACGCGGGTGTTGAAGCTGGGCTCGACGCTGTCGGTGACGTCGAATACCGCAGCCAGCACGCTGGGGTTCTTCTCGACCATCAACAGCAGGCTCTTGACACCGGTCAAAGTGGTGCTGGCGCCCACTGGCACCACAGCGCCGTTTTCTGCGATGTCGGGGCCGCTGACGGTGACATCAGCGCTGACAACGGGGGCGCTGCCACCCATCGCCTTGGCCACTTCGGCCATGGTTTTGCCGGCAAAGGCATCCTTGGGCCAAGCGGCCTGAGCTGTGGCGGGCAGCAGACCAGCGGTGGCCAGCAGGCCAGCCACCGTGACGCTGGTGGTGATCATGTCGCGACGGGATTGCATGGCTCTCTCCTTAAAGGGCGGGGACTGTGAAAAAACTGAACGGGGTAAAAAACGGGTCAACAGCGGAATCACTCTGGCGCAAGAACTCGGACGCGAGACCTCGGGCGCAAGAACTCGGGCCCAAGATTGTGGCGCGGACAACAAGACCCTCATGGCTTGGCACCTTCCACCAGCCATTGTGCGATGGACTTCGCATCTTGCGCCGGCAGGGTCTGGGCCGGCATCGGGATCGGCCCCCACACGCCTGAGCCCCCGGCCACGATCTTCTCGCTGAGGTAGGCCAGTGCGTCAGCACGGCCGGCGTACTTCCTGGCCACTTCGCGCAAGCCCGGGCCCACCACTTTGGCGTCCACGCCGTGGCAGGTCAGGCAGTTATGTTGTTTGGACAGTTCGAGGGCACGCTGGCCTGGGCCTGCCGTGGCGGCTGCGGCAGCCACCACAGCAGGCCGCGATCGCGACCCACTGCCCGCCGGCTGCGTGGTGTCGGCGCCGAGTTGCGCGCCGACGATGCGCTGCTGCTCGGCCAGGTTGCCATGGGCATTGCGGGCAAAGTCGGGCAGTTTGGATTCGATCTGGATGCTGCCGGCAGGCTTGCAGTTGTTCATGCAGGCCGCGCCCGACACATCGGGCCGCCCGCCATTGCCCAGGCTGCGGCCCGGCCACATGCCGTGGTCGGTGCTCATGCCATTGCGGTTGGGCAGCATCTGCTGCACCTGCGCCATGTTGGTGTGGCTGAGGGTGAAGTCATCCGGCAAAACACGCGCCAGGTTGAGCATGTAGGCGGTGACCGCGTAGACCTCGTCAACGCTCAATGACTTGGGCGCGTTCCAGGGCATCGCGCGGTGGATGTAATCCCACAGCGTCGACAGCGTGGGCAGCTTCATCATCGTGGTGCGGCCCGGGAAGCCGGGGTCGGTCAAGCGCGCCACGCGCCCGGTCTTCATGTCTTCCGCCGTGGTGCCGCCGATCAACGGTGTGAAGATTTCGTTGCTCTCGCCGAAGATGCCGTGGCAGGAAGAGCACTTGGTTTCCCAGATGTCCTGTCCCTTGGCCACCGTGCCTTGGCCCGGGGGCAGGCCTTTGAAGTCGGGCCGCACATCGATGTCCCAGGCCGTGACTTCCTTGGGCGTGGCAGCGCGGCCGATGCCGGGGAAAGGGTCGGTGACCGCCGCTGTTTGGGCCCCAGCGGCACCTGCCAGGCCCAGCACGGCGGCTGCGACCAGGGCCACGGTTGCCAGGGGGCGCTGCAGGACGTGGCCGCTGTGCGGTCTGTGGCCCCTGCGTTGGTCAAGAAGCCGATCAGGAGAGGTGGACATTTTTGACCTCGCCACTTTCCTGCACCATCCAGGTCTGCACCGCATTGTTGTGATAGATCGAACGCGAACCACGCACTGCACGCAGTTGTCTGTAATCGGGCTGCACTTGGCGGCTGGAATCCGTGGCGCGGCTTTGCAACAAGGCCGGTTTGCCGTCCCACACCCAGGGCAGGCTGAAGCGCACCAGGCACTTGTCCATCACCGGGCCCTGCACTTGCGCCTGCCGCCAGTTGGTGCCGCCGTCGACCGAGACATCGACCCGCGTGACTTTGCCGCGGCCCGACCAGGCCAGGCCGCTGATCGAATAGAAGCCTTTGTCCAGCATCACCTGGCCGCCCGAGGGCGTGGTGATGACGCTCTTGACTTCCTGGATGCTGCTGTATTGGCGGTGTTTGCCATCAGGCATCAGGTCGATGTAGTGCACCGCTTCGTCTTTGGCGGCATAGGGCATGTCGCCGACCTCGATGCGGCGCAGGTATTTGACCCAGCTGACGCCTTGCACGCCGGGCACCACCAGGCGCAGCGGGTAGCCGTTCTCAGGGCGCAACATTTCGCCGTTTTGGCCGTAAGCCACCAGCACTTCGCCCGACTCGACCAGCTCCATCGGGATCGTGCGTGTCATGCTGGAGCCGTCGGCCCCTTCGGCCAACACAAAGCGGCCGCGTTTGTAGTCGGCGCCCGCCATGTCCAGCAGCAGCTTCAGCGGCACGCCGGTGAACTCGCTGCAACTGATCATGCCGTGGCTGTACTGGCAGGTGGGCACCGCCACGTTGCCCCACTCCATGCCGGTGTTGGCGCCGCACTCGATGAAGTGAAAGCGACTCACCGAGGGCAGCCGCATCAGCTCGTCCATCGTCAACACCATCGGTTTTTTCATCAGCCGCGCATCGGAGCCGTTGAGCATCAAGCGGTGCTTGCTGGGGTCGATGTCCCACCAGCCCTGGTGGTGGCGCTCGAAGTGCAGACCACTGGGGGTGACGATGCCGAAGAGACTTTGCAGCGGCGCAAAGGAAACCGACGACTGGATGGTCTGCGTCAGGCCTGGGCTCTGCCGGCGCTGCACATTGGCCTCGAACTGGCTGGGCTTGCCGTAGCCATCGGTGACCACGCCCTGGCCCAGGCCGGTGGTATGGGCGGGCAGATTCAGGATGTTGGGGTCACCGCCTTCGGTCGGCACCGGGTTGGATTGCGCCAAAGCCGAAGGCGCCGCCACCATGGCAGCTGTGCCCGCTGCTGCCGCTACTGCGCCAGCGTAGGCACTGCGGATGAAATCACGACGCCCGGCGCGCGCTTGCTGGTGCACGGTGCGGACATCCCGTCGGTCCAGGAAGTTCTCTGGCGCTTTGAGCAGCCTGCCCGGGGCGGCGGTGGGATCTGTCACAGGGCTCCTTGCGGCGGATGTTCGTTGTGATCCATCGCGATGCACCCTTGCCCAAGCTGGGGAAACCACTTGGCGGCGGTCAACGCATCGGTGAATCAAGATATAAGCGTTAACTAATATAACGCCTTTTGCGGGTCCCGCCCTTAGGGTAAACCAGAGCTAACTGGCCTGCTGCGCTGCAGAACAGCAGCGGTGAATGCGCGTTTTTCAGCGCTTGCCATTGGCGCACCGGGCTCAAGATGCCGAGATCTCAAGACAATCACCCATCACTGCGCTGAACATGAACCGCAAACTTCACATCGGTGGCCGCGAGCCCAAAGCCGGCTGGGAAATCCTCAACGTGCTGCCCGGACCGCATGTGGCCCACCTGGGCGACGCCTTGGATCTCAGCCGCTTTGAAGACGACAGCTTCGCTGCGATTTACGCCAGCCATGTGCTGGAGCACTTCGACTACAAGGACAAGCTGGTGACGGCGCTGCGCGAATGGCAACGCGTGCTGGCCCCGGGTGGGGTGCTGCATCTGTCAGTGCCTGACCTCGACACCTTGGCGCACTTGTTCTTGCAGCGCGACAAGCTCGATGTCAACCAACGCTTTCACATCATGCGCATGATCTTTGGCGGCCACATGGACACGCACGACTACCACCTGGTGGGTCTGAATCAGGAATTCCTGGCTGGCTACGTGCTGTCCGCCGGCTTTGACCGCGCCGAGCGCGTGGCTCGGCATGGCCTGTTCAGCGACACCAGCGACATGATTTTTGCCGGCCAGCCGATCAGCTTGAACATCAATGCCTTCAAGCCCTTGCGATCGGCGGCGGCGGCGGCGGCCGGACTTTCAGCGGGCCGTCAGGCGAAATGCTGCGTTCCTGGGAATCCAGCCACCCGTCAGTGAAGAGGCCACGGTGCCGACGCCGTCGAAAGCCGCCGCCCCCACGCCCTGGTCGATCAGCACACCTGGCGCATTGGCCGCCAGCACCTGGCCGCGTGCGCTCACCGATTCGACGTACAGGTTGCGGTCTTCGCTGCCCACCGTCAGATCGTTGGTGAAGACGACGTCGATGCGGTCACCTGCCGACACCTCTGGGCTGCTGAAAACCAGATCCTGGACGACCGTGGAAGAGACCAGCCTGGAGCCGATCAACTGGCCGTTGAGATAGAGCTCGATCTGCGCCCCGACGCCTGCGGCCAAAGTGGCACGGCCGCGCACGCTGATGCTGGACGCACTGCCGGTGGCAGGTGCACGCAGACGCAGAGCCGAGTTCCACGGCATCCAACCGCCGGTGTTGGCTGCGGGCAAGGTGTCGATGTCGTCAAAGGCGCCTGCACCTGTGCCTTGATCCAGCCACACGCCCGGTGCGCTTGCCAGAACCGTGGCGCTGCCGTTGATCTGCATCGACTGCACCGCCAGATTGCGGTCCTCGCTGCCGATGGTCTGGTCGTTCTTGAACACCACGTCGATCATCGCGTCTTTGACCAGGGTAGCCACGTTGAACAACAAGTCGACCCAAGAGGTGGCGTCCAGCTGCCCGCTGCCCACCACGCTGCCGTTGACGCGCACGTCAAACAGCGCACCGACCCGCTGCGCCAACGTAGCCAGTGCGCGCACCACCAGATTGGAAGTCGGCGCAGGGGCACCCACCTCTTCACCGCCCAATTGACGGACGTAAGCCACCACCTGACCCAGCTCGGCACTGCTCAGGCTCAGCCGGGGATGGGCCTGCACCGCAGCCTCTACCGTGGCTGCCGCGCCGTTGTGCAGATAAGGCGCGCTGGCCCAGGTGTCGCGCAGCGTGGGGGCGTCGATGCCGTTCAGTATCTGGCCCAGGCGCTGGCCGCTGGCTGCGTTGGTGGTACCGATGTTGTGCAGCAACTGCTTTTCGCTGTCGCTGAAAGTGCTGCCGATGTGGCAACTGGCGCACTGTTGGGCAAATACCGTTCTGCCGCTCAGCGCCTGCGCTGTCATGGTGCCGTTGCTTTGCCGCTCGGGGCTGGCATCAAACCGGTCCAGCGAGGACACGTAGGCGGCCAACGCATCCAGGTCGGCGCTGATGCCGGCCTTGCGGTCGCCCAAGGGCTGATTGCGCGTGCCGGTGTTGAACTGGCTGTTGCTCATCAGGCCCAGGCCGCCTGCCAGGCTGCGGATCTGGGCTTCGAAGTCTTGTACTTCGTCGAAGTTCGCACTCCAGTGCAAGCGGCCATGGCCGCTGCTTGCGCCGCCCCGGCCACGCAGATTGATGGTGTTGCGCAGGCCTTCGCCCAAGCCCGTCAAGTCCCAGACCCGGCCGTCCTGGCCACCATCGTTGTGGCAACTGGCGCAGCTCATGTAGCTGTCGCGGGCCAGCCGCACGTCACGCGCATCGTAGAAAAGCTGCTTGCCTTTGACGACCTGGGCACTCAGCCGCTCGGTCACCAGCGTGCCCACCGTGGTGCCAGGCGTCAGCATGAAGCTGCCGCGGCTGAGCAGCGGGCTCAGGTCCACCACCTGCACGTTGCGCGACATGAAGTTGTGGATGTACAGCCGGGCGTTGTCGCCAGACACCAGCAGCCCTTGCGGTGCCAGACCGGCCTCGATCCTGAACAGCTCCAGGCCACGTGCTGCGTCCACCACCGCCACCTGGCGCGAGGTTTCCAGGGCCACGAAGAGGTAAGAGCCGGTGGGGTCAAAAGCCGCTGCACTGGCCAGGCTGGCGTTGTCGTGGTCGACCCTGGCAGCCAGCATTTCCTCAGGCGTCGCCGCCGCCAGGTTGATGCGTGAGCTGATCGCACGCACGGTGTTCTGGAAGTCCAGGTTGACGCCATTGCGCAGCAAGCCGCGTTTGATGTTGTCCTGCTTGGACGGCACCCAGGCGCTGCTGCCGTCGGGTGAAATCACTGCCGGCCCCAGGTAGTTGGGGATGCCGCTGCCTTGGATCTCGGTGTCGGTGAGGTCGCTGTGGCGCAGCACCACGGTGTGCAGCAGGCTCAGGCTGCCGGTGTTGAAGACCCGCACCTCGCCACCCACGTTGCCGCTGGTGTTGACGTTGGCGCTGCCCTCACCCGGCAACGGCGCGGTGATGAAGCGCGAGACCAGCAGACGCGCAGAGTCAGCGCTGACCGAGAGTTGCCGCGGCGTCGGCCCGGCAGCCAAGCTGCCGAGTTGCGCCCCAGTGACTGGGTTGAGTTTGAGCACCTGGCCCAGCGCTTCCAGTGCCACAAAAGCGGCAGCGCCATTGGGCTCGAAGACCAGGCCGTGAGGCGACGATGCTCTGGGCAGCACTGTCGTGCGCACCACTTGCAGCGTGCTCGGGTCGATGACCGAGATGTTGGCCGTTTCGCGGTTGACGACCCAGACCTGCCCATTGGGCGCCAGCGCGACACTGCGCGGTGAGGTGCCGACCGTGATTTCTGCGATGCGGCTGTTGTTGCCGGTGTCGATGACGCTGACCGAGTCGTTGTCCGGGTTCACCACCCACAGCCGGGCGACCCCGGCGGGCCGGGGCTCCAGCATCAGCGCTGAAGAAGCGGTGGGCGCGTTGGCGGTGGGCGCGGCAAAGATGGCCTGCGCAAAACTGGTGCTGCTGATCTGGCCCTGGCTGTTGCGCGCCGTCAGCGTCACGCTGTAAACACCCGGCGCGGTGTAGCGGTAGCTGGCGGCGCTGCTGGCGCTGAAAGGCGTGGCCGGGCTGCCATCGCCAAAGCTCCAGCTGAAGACCAGGCCGGGCGCGTCCAGCCCGGGGTTGAAGTTCAACGGCGTGGTGGCGCTGAAGAGGCGCGGCGTTGCGGCAATGGCCGGGAAGTTGGGCAACGACGCTGCGCTGGTTTCGATGCGCACGCTCCAGGTGGCCGAATTGCGGTAGGCCGCGTTGCCACTTTCGGTTTCCACCCACAAACCACCGCTGCGCTCGCGCAGCAACCTGCCGGGATGGCTCTTGGAGCGCAGGCTGACCGAGTGCCCAGCCAGCCCAGGCTCAGGGCAGAAAGTGGCCTGGCTGGCAAACCCGCTGCTGCTGTCGTTGGCCTGCAGCTGGATCCTGAATGAGACATGGCGCAGCCAGCGCCCCGGTTGGGTGGCTGATTCCAGCGACACGCAGGCAGCATCGGCCAGCCCCGGGCGCGCCACGAACTGCGCCGAAGACAACTCAGCGGCCGTGGGGTTGGCGCTGAGCACCTGCACCACACCCAGACCGGCGGTGTTGGTCGCCATTACGCCATTGCTGACCCGGGTCGCATTCAGGCTCAACGGGGTGTTGCGGGGCAAGTCTGCGGTGGCACGCGCCAATTGCAGCGTGACAGCGCGCGAGGGCACACCCGCAGCGTCAAGCGCAAACAGCTGGTAGTAGCCAGGCGGCGCGATGTTGGGGTTGGTGGGCAGTGAAATGGCCAGCCGGTCGCCGCTTTGAGTGAAGTTCAGCTCGATCAAGCGTTGGCCGCTGTTGAAGGAATGCGTGGTGATGCTGTTCTTGACCAACACCATACGCGCCACCGCTGCGCTGTTGAGCATTTCCAGCTGCACCGTCTGCCCGAGCGTGTGGCTCAGGGCATTGATGCCGCTCATCACCGGCCGCGTGGCCAGCACCGAGTTGCCCGCCTGCGTGCGAAACAGATAAGGCGGGTAGTAGACCTCGGCATTGAGATTGAACACCGGCCCGGGCGAGCCGCCGCCTACCGACAACACGGTGCCGTTGGGCATCAGGACGGTGTTGGAGTGGTAGACCCGGATGCGCGCAGCATCCGGCCCCAACGTCCAGCTGCCGGTGGCGGGGTTCCAGATCTCGGCGGCGTAGACCGCATCTGACCCGCCGTTGTTGCCGCGGCGCGAGCCGCCGGTCACCACCACTTGCCCGTTGGGCAGCACCACTGCATTGGGGTAGCGGCGTGCAAACTGCATCGGCGCGGTTTCGCTCAGCACCGGGTCGGCACCGTTGATGTCGATTACCGTGGCCTGGTTGCTGGCCGGCAGGTTGTCGCCGTTGAAAGCGCCGTTGCCGCCCAGCTGCAAGATGCGGCCAGGGGCAAACATCACTGCCGTGTTGGAGGCGCCGACGTTGACCGGCAATCCGGCGCTGGGCGCGACCTTGAAGTTGCCCGGCACGCGCACTTCACCGGCGTCGGCGTTGGCATAGACATCCAGATACCACATCTTCTCGGCTGAGATGCCAAACACTTCGCCGTTGGGCGCGACCCAGGCGCGCGGGTACGAAGCGCGCAGAAAGTCGGGCCCGAAGGCATCGCGGCTGCGCGCACCGCTCAAAGAGCGCCAGCCGGTGCCGGGGGTGTAGATCTCTGGCGTCATCGACACCGTGCCGTTCTGGATCGCGGCATCGGGGTTGTCGGCCATCCCTTCTGCGTAGGGGTCCATGCCACCCAAAATCACCGCCCGGCCGTCGGGCAGGGTCAGCATCGTGGCGTACCAACGGTCGTCGGCCATCTGCGCCGGATCGGTGGTGGTGGCGCGGGTGGCGGTGGTGAAGAGCGAGCTGCCACGCGGCGTGTTGCCGCCGCTGACCAGCAGGCGCCCGTCGCCCATGAAAGCGGCGGCACTGCAAAAGCTGTTGACCCGGCCGGCGACAAACGAGGTGGCATGGCTGGCTGCCACGAAGCCCAGCGCTGGATCCCACACATCAAAAGTGCGGCCGTCCTGGATGTCCTGCCCTGCAGGCGCACCGTAACTCAGCACTTTGCCGTCGGGCAAGAGTGCCACATGAATGCCGTTCAGCGGCCAGGATTGCACCGATGACCACATGCCTCGGCCGGCAGCATCGGCCGGGATGACCAGGCCATCCATCATCGGGTCAGGCGTCTGCGGGATCGCCACCGCCAGCGCGGTGCTGGCGGCCAGCGCGTGTCGGCGCACCTCACCTGCGCCGGCTGGATCACCATCCACAGCAGCCGCCGGCGTGGCAGCAGAGTTCGCTGCAGGAGCTGCGGGCGCCGCAGGCTCACCCCCGCCACCGCAACCTGCCAACAGCAAGGCCGAGCAAAAGCTCAAGCCCAGTTGCAGCCAGACTCTTTCAGCGCGCATCATCACCGGGCGCCTTCGGTCGCAGAGGCCTGCGCCAGCCGGCTGATCTCAGCCTTCAGCCGCTGAACGTCCACCGGCACGCCGCGGAAACGCTGCACCAGTTGGCCGTCGGGCCCGAAGAGATACAGCGAGCTGCGATGGTCTTCTGGCGTGGGCGCTCTTGTTGCTGGTGCTGCTGTTGCTGCTGCTGTCGCTGCTGCCTGGACTTGTGCAGGGGCAGCCTTGGCGCCGCCCGCCACCGCGACAACGCCGGTGACTGAAGCCCCCGTGCGCCGCTCAAACACCTGCATGCGGTCGTAGAGCGTTTGCAGGGCCTCGGGGTGACCGGTGGCAAACCGCCAGGCGGGCAAGTCGGCCCCCATGCGACGGGCAAAAGTTGCCAGAGCTTGTGGCGTGTCGCTCAGCGGGTCCACCGACACCGACAAGAACTGCACCCGGCTGCGCTGCGCCTTGGGCAGGCTGCTGTCCAGGGCCGCGTGCAACTGCGCCAGCTCCACCACCTGCAGCGGGCAAATGCTGGAGCAACCCGTGAATACAAAATTGAGCAACAGCACCTGACCTTTGAGGCTTGAGGCACTCAGCGGCTGCTGGCGATGGTCTTGCAGCGCAATGCCCTTCAGCACAGCAGGCTGGGCCTGGGCAGACAAAGGCCAAAACAGCAGCTGACTGAAACAGACCAGGACCCACCCGGTCAGGTACCGCATCCGCACTGCGGCCCGGCGGTTGGCTGCCCTGCAAGCAAAGATCACGTGGCTCGTCAGGCGGAGAGAAACAGAAGCGGGAATGCGTGAGGCCATGGGTCGAAGGCAACGCCGGCCCCCCGGGGATGGAGGGACCTCAACGTCCTGTCACCGAGTGTTTCGCGATGCGGCAATTGACGTCATCCCGCGAGCAGGGGGGAACCCCTTGAACAACGGGATGGACTGCGCAATCTGCACAGGGCAGCGACGGCGCGGACCGTTCTGGGCCGTTCCGGGCCGTTCAGGGCACCGAAGTCAGGGCTGGCCGACGATCGAAGCCGTGGCCATCAGCTCTTCAAACAATGCCATCGAGACTGCGCCCGAGACCGTGTAGGGATCCAGCGTGGGCCGCTCGGAATACTTCAGCAGCAAAGCCGGGTTCAAGCGGGCCATGTTGACCTGCCCCATCGACCAACCCGCAAAGCGGCGCTCGCCAATTTCTTGGTAACTCAGCAGTTCGACGTCGCTGTGGCGCTTGTCGGCAGCGATGCGGTTGTACAACTGGTTGACGGCACTGCGGCCACCTTCCAGCGCTTGTAAAAAGATGCCTTGGCTGAAGCACAGCACACCCGTCACGCCCAGGGCCGGATTGTTGGCTTTGCTCTTGCGCAGGATGGCGAGCAATTGGTCTTGGTCGATGGCCGGCACGGCGCGGCTGGCGTACATGAGTCTGACGAGCATGGTTAAAAATCCGTTCGGGTAGCAGTCGGGTAGGGATGAGTCACTGACAAGCTGCGAGCCACAAGCGACAAGCCTGACGGCGCGCCCATCAGTCGCCGCGGCGTGGCAACAAGGCCAGGAACTCGCGGCGCAGATTGGCGTCTTTGAGGAAAGCGCCGCGCATCACGCTGTTGACCATCGCCGAGTCGGTGTCCTTGACGCCGCGCCAGTGCATGCAAAAGTGGTCAGCCTCCATCACGATGGCCAAGCCATCGGGGCGCACACGCTCTTGCAGTTCGTTGGCCAGCATCGTCACCGCTTCTTCCTGGATCTGTGGGCGGCTCATGATCCAGTCGGCAATGCGTGCGTACTTGCTCAGGCCGATCAGGTTGCTGTGCTCGTTGGGCAACACGCCGATCCAGACCTTGCCGAAGATCGGGCACATGTGGTGGCTGCAAGCGCTGCGCACGGTGATGGGGCCGACGATCATCAACTCGTTGAGCCGCTCGACGTTGGGAAACTCGGTCACCGTCGGCATCGGCACATAGCGGCCGCGGAACACCTCGTCCAGATACATCTTGGCCACGCGCTTGGCGGTGTCCTGCGTGTTGTGGTCGCTGTCGGTGTCGATCACCAGCGCTTTGAGCACACTGAGCAAAGCCGTCTGCACCTCAGACCGCAGCTCATCGATCTCGCCCGGGTGCAGGAATTTGGCGATATTGTCGTTGGCGTGATAGCGCTGCCCGGCGTGCACCAGTCGGTAGCGGATGCGTTCGGACACCGGCATTTGCGCCAGATCTTCTTCGCTGCGGAAAATGGGGTCGGCGACGGCGGTGGAAGGGGATTCAGTCATGCGGGGGGTCTTCTACTTCTGCGGTGTACTGGAGCTTCTTCTGGCACTCGTGCGCTTTGTGCGCTTTGTGAGCTTTGTGCGCTTTGTGCGCTTCATGCAATTCACGCATTTGTGGCTGAATTGTGCGCCACCGGCACCCGCGTTGTGCCGGCGGGTTCTTGGCATCATGCTTGCTCGCGCTTGCTCGCGCTTCCTCGCGGGGGGCCGCTACCGTCGCTGCCCACCTGCTGCATCTGCCTTGCAGCACATGCAGAACCCGCCCCGCACCACAGCTTCAGGGCATTGTTAGACTGAGGTCATGAGCGCGGTCTCGCCTCCCCACGCAGCGCCGCTGTCTCAGTTGCTGGGCGGCTGCGCAGATGCGGTGCAAGCGGTGCGCGACGGCCGCTCACTCAACGATGTACTGGCCAAGGTGCCGGCCGAGTCGAGGGGCGGCGTGCAGGCCCTGAGTTTCCACACTTTGCGCTGGCTGGGCAGCGCCACCCTGGCGCGCCAACAACTCGCGCCCAAGACGCCGCCCCCGCAGATCGATTCGCTGCTGGTGACGGCCCTGGCTTTGCTGTGGCCAGGCGAGCCACCACCCTATGCAGAGCACACACTGGTCGACCAGGCCGTGATCACGGCGCGCCAGCGGCTGCCTGCAGCAGCGGGTTTTGTCAATGCCGTGCTGCGCCGGTTCCTGCGTGAGCGCGACACCATCGCCGCTGACGTGCGCCACAACCCGGTGGGGGCGTACAACCACCCGCTGTGGTGGATTGAGCGCATCCGCCGCGACTGGCCACGAGACTGGCAACGCCTGCTGCTGGCGGCCAATCAGCGCCCGCCGATGACGCTGCGTGTCAACGCCAGGCGCGGCAGCGCAGACAATTACCGCCTGCGCCTCGCGGCCCTGGGGCGACAGGGCCGGTTGTTGTCCGGCGCCGAGGCGCCTGAACGATGGACCCACCTGCCGGCTGAGCACGGGGCCGCCCGGCCAGACTCACTGAACCAGGCACAAGCCCAGGCTCTGGGTGAGGCGCTGGCTCAGGCTCTGGTGCTGGACCAGCCCAGCCCGGTGCAACAACTGTTGGGCTTTGCAGAAGGCGAATGCTCGGTGCAGGATGCAGCCGCTCAGCTTGCAGCGCCGCTGTTGCTGCACGGCCTCAAGCCGGGCGCCAGGGTGCTGGACGCCTGCGCTGCCCCGGGCGGCAAGACGGCCCATCTGCTGGAGCTGGCCGATCTGGACTTGCTGGCGCTGGACAGCGACCCTGTGCGCTTGGTGCGCGTGCGCGAAGGCCTGCAAAGACTGCGACTGCCGGCCCCAGCGGCCGGCGGCACGGGCAGCCGCCTGCAGGTCGCCGTGGGCGACGCGCGCAATCCTGCCACCTGGTGGGATGGCCGGCCCTTTGACGCGATCTTGCTGGACGCACCCTGCACCGCCTCAGGCATCGTGCGCCGCCACCCCGATGTGCGCTGGCTGCGACGGGCCGAAGACGTCAATGCGCTGGTGCGGGTGCAGGCCGAGCTGCTGGACGCGCTGTGGCCCTTGCTGGCCAGCGGTGGCCGGCTGCTCTACGTCACCTGCTCGCTGTTCAAAGCCGAAGGCGAGCAGCAAATCGATGCTTTTTTGCAACGCCTGGGTTCCGGCAGAGCCAGCCTGGACCCCCGCTCGCCGGGCCATCTGCTGACAAGCCACGACAATGCGGGCTTGGGGCCAGGCATGCACATGCGTGTGCCCCAAGACGGTTTTTTTTACGCTTTGCTGCACAAGCACGCACCCGCCTGATGCTGCACGCAGCCCCAGGTCCCGCTTGATGGCCACCCACCGGCGCCTTGCGCCGAACAGAGGAACCGCAGAGCGCAAAGCGCTTGGCGCAGCAGTGTTTCATGATCCTGTGCGGCGCCCAGCATCATGGAACTGAGGGGCCTGCAACAGCTCGGCAAGCGGAGTGACCTTCCAGCTGAGATGCCCCCGCTCGCCATGCCCGTATCGCTGGTTCTATCGCTGGTTCTACTGCTGGTTCTACCTCTGATTCATCACCCCCTGCTGCTGCGCCTGGCGCGCTGCAGTCGGCGCTGCGCCACTGCAGTGACGCTGCTGCTGGCGGCGTGCTTGCTGGCCCAGGCGCCGGCCGCTGCCCAGGGGGTCGAACTGGTGTCGCTTCAAACCCAACGCGACGAGGCCACCTTGACGCTGGATTTTGCCGTGCGCCTGAACTTGCCGCGCGCCGTGGAAGAGGCTTTGAAGCGGGGTGTGCCGATGTACTTCGTGGCCGAAGCGAGGTTGTTGCGCAACCGCTGGTACTGGCGCGATGAGCGGGTGGCAAGGGCGACCCGCAGCTGGCGCGTCGCCTACCAGCCGCTGACCAGCACCTGGCGGGTCAGCCTGGGCGCCCTGAACCAGACTTTTGCCAGCTTGAGCGAAGCGCTGGTGGCCACCTCGAGCAGCGCCAACTGGCGCCTGGCGGAACTGTCGCAACTGGAAGCCGACAAAAGTTACGTGATCGAGTTCAGCTACCGGCTCGACACCAGCCAACTGCCCGGCCCGATGCAATTCGGTCTGGGCGGCAGCGGCGAATTCGCGCTCGGCTTGAGCCGCGAACTGCGGGTCGAACCATGAAGAGTTCGGCACGCTGGGGCTGGACGGTAACTGCTGTGGCCATCACCGGTGTGGCGCTGGTGCTGGTCTTTGTGCTGTCTTTCAGCAACCCCGAGGGGGGTGACTTCGAACGCCACTTCGTCTGGTTGTTCTGGCTCAACGTGGCGGTCGCTGCTTTGCTGGTGGGCGTGATCGCGCTGGTTGCGGTGCGGTTGCTGGGCCGGGTGCGCAAGGGCAAGTTCGGCAGCCGCTTGCTGGTCAAACTGGCCGGCATCTTCGCTGTGGTGGGGTTGCTGCCGGGTTTGGTGATCTACACCGTCAGCTACCAGTTTGCATCGCGCAGCATCGAGGCCTGGTTTGATGTCCGGGTCGCGGGTGCGCTGGACGCTGGCCTGGCTTTGGGCAAAGAAACCCTGGATGCGCTGGGTGCCGATCTGGTGGGCAAAACCCGGGTGGCGGCCACGCGGCTGGCCGAGTCCAGCGAAGCAACGCCGCTGTTGCTTGAACGATTGCGTGAACAGCTGGGTGCACAACAGGCCAGCCTGGTCAGCGCCAGCGGTCAGACTTTGATCAGCACCAGCGGCACGATGCAAGTCGGCCTGGCAGAGCGCCCGCCGCCACTGATGCTGCGGCAGGCACGCTTGTTGGGCGCCACCAGCCAGATCGATGGCCTGGATGAAGAGAGCCTGAGCGCAGGCGCGCAGGGCCCGAGGGTGCGCGCCATGGCCAGGGTACCCAACAACCAGATTGCACTCTCGGGCAATGATGAACGCTTCTTGCTGGTGATGGTGCCGATGTCGCGCCAGCTGGCCAGCAACGCGCTGGCGGTACAGGCGGCCTACAGCGAGTACCAGCAACGCGCGCTGGCCCGAGACAGCTTGCGCCGCATGTACATCGGCACCTTGACACTGGCGCTGATCCTGGCCGTTTTTGCTGCTGTGCTGCTGGCGATCGTGCTGGGCAATCAGCTGGTGCGACCGCTCTTGCTGCTGGCCGACGGTGTGCGACAAGTGGCCGCCGGTGACCTGACCACCAAACAGGTCTTCGCCAGCGGCGATGAACTGGGTGGCCTCACGCGCAGTTTTGCCGACATGACGGCGCAGGTGGCCGAAGCGCGCAGCCAGGTGCAACGCGGCATGCTGCAGCTGGAAGGTGCGCGCACCCGCTTGCAGACCATTCTTGACACACTGACGGCAGGCGTCATCGTGTTTGACCGCGACGGCCGCATCGACACCGTCAACCCCGGCGCCACCCGCATCCTGCAGCGCCCGGTGTCGGCCTGGCGCGGCAAGCGGCTGTCGGAGCTGCCTGAACTGGGCGAGCTGGCGCGGGCCGCCGAGCAGCGTTTCGAGCTGCTCGCCACCAGCCCCGAGGCCGGTGAGCGCGACCAGTGGCAAGAGTCTTTCGAGCTGCAGCGTGACCATCGCAGCACATTGGTGCTGCTGGTGCGTGGTGCGCTGCTGCCACGTGGCGCGCACCTGATGGTCTTCGACGACATCACCGAGGTGGTATCGGCGCAGCGCTCAGCGGCCTGGGCCGAGGTCGCGCGGCGGCTGGCGCATGAGATCAAGAACCCGCTGACGCCGATACAGCTGTCGGCTGAACGCTTGCGCTACAAGCTGGAAGCCAAACTCGAGGGCGCCGACCAGGCCCTGCTGCTGCGCTCGGTCAACACCATCGTTGCCCAAGTGCAGGCGATGCAGACCCTGGTCAACGAGTTCAGAGACTACGCCCGGCTGCCGGCCGCGCAGATGGCGCCGCTGGATCTGAACACACTGGTCGGCGAAGTGCTGGGGCTCTACGGCCAGGCGCTGGACAACGGCTTGCTGCACTGGCAGACCGAGGCCGATCTACCCTTCATCCTGGGTGATGCAACCCAGCTGCGGCAGGTCATCCACAACCTGGTGCAAAACGCGCTGGATGCGGTGGCCGACAGGCCGGACGGTCAGGTCGAATTGATGACCAGCACCGCCCGCGGCGAGCACGCCGAGCTGCGCGCGGTGCGCCTGACCTTGATCGACAATGGCACAGGATTTGCCGACAACGTGCTCAAACGCGCTTTCGAACCCTATGTCACCACCAAAGCCAAAGGCACCGGCTTGGGCCTGGCCGTGGTCAAGAAGATCGCCGATGAACATGGTGCTCGCCTGAGTGCTGCCAATCTGTACGCCGGCGATAACCCGGAAGGGCCTGTGACAGGCGCCAGGGTTTCGCTATCATTTTCCAAGTTTGCCGACACCCGCCCGCCACCGCAGGCGCTTGTCATTGCCGGTTCTGCACCGGCAAGTTCAGGCAACTCAACGCAGCCTCAGTAAAGCAGACACCGCGCATGGCAATCATTTTGGTCGTGGACGACGAGTTGGGTATACGTGCCCTGTTGTCCGAGATCCTCGCCGACGAAGGACACACCGTCGAACTGGCAGAAAACGCCGCCCAGGCCCGTCGAGCCCGAGAGCGCAAGCGCCCGGATCTTGTGCTGCTGGACATCTGGATGCCTGATGTGGACGGCGTCACGTTGCTCAAAGAGTGGTCCGCCAGTGGCCAGCTGACGATGCCGGTGATCATGATGAGTGGCCACGGCACCATCGACACGGCGGTTGAAGCGACGAAGGTCGGCGCAACCGCCTTTCTTGAAAAACCCATCACGCTGCAAAAACTGCTGCGGGCCGTCGAGCAGGCGCTGAGCAAACCCGCGGCCCGGCTGGGCCTGGGCCCGGGCCCGGGCCCAGGCCGAGAGCGGGCCCTTCCAGGCAGCAGCCTCAGCGGCCGAAGCCCCGCCTACGGGCCACCTGTCGGCGCATCCGCCGGCACCGCTGGCAACAGCTTTGGCAGCGCCGACGTGACACCCGAGGGCCCCTACGGCACCGTCGTCGAAGGCAGCGCACACGCTCTGGCCGGCGGCTACGGCAGCGGCGGCATGCAAGGTGAGCGCGCCCACTACGGGCGCCAAAGCCACAGCGGCATGCTCGAAGGCCCGCGCGCTGAACAGAGCTTCGACCTCGACCGCCCGCTGCGCGAGGCCCGCGACGCCTTCGAGAAGAGCTACTTCGAATTTCACTTGGCCAAAGAAGGCGGCTCGATGACCCGTGTGGCCGAGAAAACCGGCCTCGAACGCACGCACCTGTACCGCAAGCTCAAGCAGCTGGGTGTGGACCTGTCGCGCAACAAGCGGGGCGCAGGCTGAGATACGGCACACGTCGCCCGTCCTGCACGTGGTCAGAGCCGCGAAAGCTGCAAGCAGAAGGCTATACTCGCGGTCCCTGACAAGGCCTGGTAGCTCAGTTGGTAGAGCAGCGGATTGAAAATCCGCGTGTCGGTGGTTCGATTCCGCCCCAGGCCACCATACGAATCAACCACTTAGCCCAGCCCCTTCGGTTGGGCTTTGTTGTTTCTGTAAGCATTCGGTAGACCCGTAGGTTCGTTTCTTGGCCGCGCCGAAATCTCTGGACACATTTGACTTTTTCCCGTACGGTTCGTCGCCATGGAAGCGGTGGCGACTGAACTGGATGCGATCTCGGCGATAAGCGAAACGAGCGCGGCGCCGTTTGCCCAGATGGTCGTGACACTGACCAAGCTGGAGCACATCCAGCTGGTGATGGAGGCCAGGAGTTGGAAGTCGCTGCACCAGCGAGCGGTGTC
>JBBQIB010000031.1:0-23850 GCA_038324515.1 Burkholderiales bacterium | reverse complement strand
CGACCCTGAAGGAAGCCGTGACTTTGCTGCACCAAGCCGTCCAGGCGACGGCGCCGGCGGGCGCCCGCGTCCGGGTTGAAGCCGGCGAGTTGGACAGCCGCTTGAAGCTGGCGCCCTGCGCGCGCATCACACCCTACCTGCCTGGCGGCTTGCAGGCCTGGGGGCGCAGCCGGGTGGGCTTGCGCTGCACCGCTGGCGCGCGCTGGAATGTCACCTTGCCCATGCAGGTGCAGGTCTGGGCCCCCGCCGCCGTCAGCCGTGTGGCATTGCCAGCCGGCGCCTTGCTCGCCGCCAGCCAGTTGCAGTTGAAAGAAGTGGATTGGGCTGCCGAAGGCGGTCAGCCGCAAGCCGATATCGAGTTGCTGCTGCAGCGCACGCTGGTGCGTCCGCTGCAACCAGGTCAGGCGATCCGCAGCACCGATGTGCAGCCACGTCGCTGGTTCGTGCAGGGCGACACGGTCACCGTGGTGGCCGCAGGTGAAGGCTTCTCCATCGCGACCGAAGCTCAGGCGCTGTCACCCGGCATGGAGGGCCAGACCGTGCGCGTCAGAACCGGAAGTGGCCGCGTCGTACAAGGAATTCCTGTAGGCGAGCGCAGGGTCGAGGTCAGGTTGTGAGCACATTGCGAGCCCGGCTGAAGGTCTTCGAAACGGTTTCGAGGACCCCCCTTATTCGAGGGGTCTGTACAAAAAACATCGTTATGGGCCTAAAGTCAGGTCGTCGGTATTCCGATAGCACTGGCATGTCGTTGGGTAATCACGGCAGTTGTGCACCTGACAGGAGTCCATCATGAAAATCGGTCCCATTGATCCCAAGGCCATCGCCCCAGTCCCTGTGGTTGAGCGCAAAAACCCGGTGCAAGCCTCTGGCGCCGGCAACGAGCCGAGCGCACAGGTCGCGCTGTCCGAGGCCGCTGCGGCATTGAGCAGCAAAAACGCAGACGCCACCTTTGACAGCAAGAAGGTCGAGCGCATTGCCCAAGCCATCCGTGACGGCAAGTTTGAAGTCAATCCTGAAGTCATCGCCGACAAGCTGATCCAGAACGCGGCCGAGCTGTTGGGCCGCAAGCCGAGCTGATCCGATGATCCCTCCAGCAGCTGAACGCCGCGCCAAGCCCCGAGTGGATGTGCTGGAAGAGCCGCTGTTGGCTCTGGAGCAACGCCTTTTTGATCTCAGCGTGGCATTGCAGCGTCAAGACGTTGCAGCCTTGGACCGCGTGGGGGCAGAGTTGCACCATGCGCTGGCGGCCACCGTAGAGCACTTTGCCAATGCAGCGCGCGCCGGCAGCT
This sequence comes from Burkholderiales bacterium, assembly GCA_038324515.1. GTDB lineage: Bacteria > Pseudomonadota > Gammaproteobacteria > Burkholderiales > Burkholderiaceae_C > Rubrivivax. The sequence goes on along the minus strand of JBBQIB010000031.1, from coordinate 22,561 downwards.
TGCCGCTGGCATTGCGGCAGCGGCTGGCCCTGGCCAGCGGCAAGGTGGCAGCGCAGCGCGAAGCGTTGGCCAGAGCCACGGCATCACTGGACCGCGCGATCGAAGTGCTGATCCCTCGCCCCGCTGTGGCGCCTCTGTATGGTGCCGGTGGCAGAAGCGCCAGACGCAGCACGACCGGCGGCAGTGCTTTGGCATAGCGATGGCCCCCAAGCTCACGGATGCCGGGTATCGCCCGGCATCACGGGGCATCACGAAGCATCATGGGGCATCACGGGGCATCACGCCTCACAGCGAAGATCCAGCTCAGCTGGCGAAGTAGTGAGCAGCACTCACCGACCTCAGCCCGCCAGCGACCGCCGGCCGGAACCCGGTTTCAAGTAAAGACGCGTTGGCGCAGCCACTTGGTGGCGACCCATTTTTCGCCTTCGACGACGGGCGCCCCGCCATGCAGCGTGCGCGTGCCGGGATGCGCTTTGTCATAACTGAAGTACACCGCGTTGCCACGCACGGGCGAGACCTCCAGCCCGACATCCGGAAAGGTGGTGGCGCCGCCGGCAGCAGGGGTATTCAGGTAGATCACCAGGGTCGCAACGCGCTGACCCCCGCGCTCCAGGATCCGCACGCTGCCCGGTTGCGCAGGGTCGAAGTAATCGTGATGCGGCCGATACTCTTCGCCAGGCTTGTAGCGCAGCACCTGCATGCCTTCGCCGTTTTCAAGCGGCCAGCGAAGCAACCCGGCAATGCGCTTTTCGATGCGCTCAAGCAGCGGCGCCTCGCAGCGTTGAAAGAACATGCCGGCGCTGGTGCGCGCGACATTGACCTCGCTGCCGCCCGTCTGGTTGTCGACGATCTCGGAGCGCTCCAGCCGCGACTCGGCCAGCGCCATCAGGCCGGCGCACTCGTCGTCACTGAGCAAACCGCCGAAGACCACCAAGCGCGGTTCGCGCAAACTCATCAACACCCGCACGGGGTGCCCGCACACATCGATGACAGCCGCGCCGCGGTCCAGCGCCGGCTCGGGCACGGCATGCGCTTCGGCGCTGAGTTGGGCGTTGGCGTCCTGGGCCGTGCTCGCAGCCGCTGGCGCGACCGGCAAGCTTTGGCTGGCCAGTTTCTGCAGATGCTCTTGCAGGGTACGTTCCATGGCCTCCATGGCCACATCTTGGTGCCAGCCGCTGGCGCGCATCGCCTCGATCACGTCGACGGGCCTGCAACCAGCCTCGGCCTGCTCGATGATCCAACTGCGCAGCTCGGCTGTGATCGGCTGCCTGGTCTGGGCTGCATTGGCAGCCTGCGCGGTGGCGGGCTGTGTCGGAGTGGCCTGTGCCGGAGTGCTGGTGGACGTGCTCATGGGGCCTATTCTGGCAGCCGAAGCATCCGTCCAATGACTGAAGTCGCCATCAAATTCCAGCCAGAAGTGCTTCGTTCATGCGGCCTCCTTGGCACTCTCCTTCAACCCGCCCTCACCGCACCCCTTACCCAATCCTTCACTTCAGCCTCCACTTCAGCCTTCACCCCAGCCTTCACCTCAGCGGAGGCCCTGGCTGGGCGACGAAACACCAAGCGCGATGGTTCTGAAGCACGGGCGTCCCAACGATATCCCTCTGCGTCGAAACTTTGCAGGGCGCGCAATCCACGCGCGCGGGTCTGAATGGCATGACGTGCCATCAATCCGCGCGCCTTCTTGGCATAAAAGCTGATGACCTTGTGTTGACCGTCGGCCTGGGTTTCTTCGAACACGCAGTCCACCACCCTGGCTCGCAAGCACTTGCGCAAAGCCACCCTGGCGTACTCCACCGAGGCCAGGTTGATGACCCATGACGCGGGCTCGTCGGCCTGCACTTGGTTGAGGTGATCTGCCACCGTATCGGCCCAGAACGCATACAAGTCCTTGCCCCTGGGGTTGGCCAAGGCCGTGCCCATTTCAAGCCTGTAGGGTTGCAGCAAATCCAAGGGCCGCAGAACACCATACAGGCCTGACAACAACACCAGATGGCGCTGGGCCCAGCTCAAATCAGCCGTCTTCAGGCTGCCTGCGTCCAGGCCGGCGTAGACATCACCATTGAAGGCCAAGACTGCGGGTTTGCTGTTGGACAAGGTCGCCCGGGTTTGCCAACGGCCATAACGCTGGACGTTGAGATCGGCCAAGGCGGGAGACAGATCCATCAGGCGGGCCACTTGCGCGCTGGACTTGCTCTTCAGAATCGCGATCAACTCTGCAGCTTGCGCTTCAAAAAGCGGCTCTGTGGCGCGGCGAAGCAAAGGTGCCGGCACGGGCGTGTCGTAGTCCAGGGTCTTGGCGGGGGACAGCAAAAACAGCATGGGATCAACATCCAGGGTTCGGAGCGTGTTGGCGAAAGCGCACGCCGAGATCGAGGCCAGAACAATACGTGATCGGATCGTGATCAGAACAAGATCATGGCGCCATGAACCTGGCGGGCGAACTTGGAGGACTCGCCTGGTCCGGCGCCGCCCCCAATGCTGCACGCCAGGTGCGCCGGGGAATGTGGTGGCTCAGGCGGTGCAAGGCGCAATCGATCAAGGCGGGGTGCAACACATGCCCCACCTGCTCGGCCACGTCCAGCGTGGCATCGCCTTGCAGCGCAGCCAGCGTGGTGAGCGTCGCGCTGCAAAGCCAGGGCCAGAGACAAAATCGCCCCTTGCGAGAACCCGCCCAGCGCCGTCGCTGGCGGGCCCACGCCCAAGCGCTTTTGCTGCGCGATGACCCAGTCCGCCAGTGCGGGCAGCAGGGCGTTGACACGCTGCGGCCAGTTGTGGGCGTCCAGGTCGGCAACGCCGTACCACTGGCGCCGATTCTCGGCTGTCGGCTCGGCAGCGGCAGTGCATCCAGCGCCGCTGCGGTTGGCGGCCGTGCCGCAGCACGTGCCCGCCCAAAAGCATGCGGCGCATTGGGTGCCAGGATCGCTGCTTGCGCAAACTGTGCACGCAGCGCTTGTGCCAAGGGCGCAAGCGCCTGGGCGTCTTCGCCCCAACCATGCAACAGGATCAATTGTTCAGGGCGGCCTTGGCTGGGCATCCACTCGATCGGCAGGTCCATGCTGGTATTGTGGCGCTTGCGCCAACGCCGTCAGCCTCTGGCCCGCAAGTCAAGCCCGCAAGTCAGGCATCCGCAGCGCTTCGCATGGCTGTAATCAAGCCACGCCACAAGCCGAGGTTGCAACTGGGTTGACCCACGCTCAAGTGGTGCAATGTGTGCAGCGGGGCGCAGCGGTCGGCCAGCGCAAATTGCAACAGCGCACGCCGTTCGACCTCAGCGCCATGATCTGGATGCGCCAGCAGCCTGTCCCAGATCTCCAAAGACTGCCGTGACGGCGCCCCAGACGCATCCGCGTTGGCCAACTCGTTCTCAGCCCTCTGCTCTGGAAGCTCGGCCGCCGGGCCCAAGGCCAGATACTCGGCCAGCATCTGCTTGAGCCAAGAACCTGTCTCTACGCTTTGCGGCCGCTGGCATTGCGCGCGCAGCGGTGGCCAGACTGGCCCGCCAGGATCGGCCTGCTCGGGCCAGTGCGCCAGCAAGGCCGTGCCCAGTTGACGTGCGCCGGCGGGCTGGCCCAGGGCCTGCAGGCAATGCACCAGCAGCACCCAGCCAGCCACCGGCAGACCACCAGGCGCTTCTGCAGCGTCTGCGGCATCTGCGGCATCTGCCGTGTCTGCAGCGTCTGCGGCATCTGCAGCGTCTGCAACGTCTGCCGCGCCGGCTGCCTGCAGCAGTGCATCGCGGGCCTGGATCATGCATTCGACCCGCCAGGCTGGCGCCATCCCGCGCTCGCTGTGGGCCGCAGACACGGCGGCGTAGGCCAGGGCGTGGCGTGCGGCGGGGTCCTTGGCCTGGGCAGCCAGGGCTTCGGGGCTTGCGAGGCTTTTTTGTCGTTGCACATGCTCGGCGGCCAGGGCCAGCGCCTGAGCCGTCACCAGCAAGCCGCGTTCTGCGAACTCCAATTGCGATGGGCGGCGCACAGCGATCAAGAATCGTGGCGCATCTGGCGTGCTGCTGCTGCCGGCCCGCAGCTCAAAAGGCAGCAGCAACTGCAGCTGCTCGCTGAAGCGGAAGATGCCGTAGCCCAGGCCACTCAACGCATCCAGTACCGCCGGATCGTGACTGGCGTTGCGCTGACTTTCCAGCACCACCGTTGGCGACTGTTCGGCAAAGAAGCGTTTCGCGCCGGCCAGCACCTGCAGGCATTGGTCAGACACACTGAGCTTGACCAATGCGATGTCGTGGCCGATCCCCAACAGTTGGAGAAGACTGTCCAGCCGGTCCATGCGGACTGTCTCGCGCCAGGCCGCGCTGCCATCCTGGCCGGTGGACAGCACAGCCGGGACGGCTGCGGCTGCCAGCGCCTCGCCCGCAGCTCCCGGCGCAGTTTGGCCAGCAGTTTGGCCAGCAGCCTGAGCAGCAACCCGAGCAGCAACCACCGGGCCTGGCCAAAGCGCCAGATGCGCCACCTTGGGGCGCTCCGCCAGGGCCCAGGGCACGACTTGAACTTGCTGCTGAAGGCCGTTGTCGGCGATCGAGCGCAGCAACGCAGCGCGTGGCGCCTGGCGCGGCTCGAAGGCCCAGACCCGGCCCGCGCTGCGCTTCTGGGTGCGTTCACGCGTCGCAGGTCCGGACGCGTCTGACGCGCCACCGCGGTCGTGGCTGTGGTCTGCACCCATACCGCTGGCCACGGCCATGGCCAGCGCAAACAGTCCGTTGCCTGCACCCAGGTCCAGCGCATGCTGCCCCGGCTGCAGCAAGTGACGCAGCAAGCCCAGTTCCGGCACGCCTTGGCCTTCGTCAGCCAGCAATGCGCCGGTCGGCGTGTGCCGCAGCGAAGGCGGCATCGCCAGCGAGATGCCCAGCTGCGTCTGTACGCGCCACCACCTCTGCTCTTCAGGCAGGCTTGGCTGGCCCGCCAGCGCGTTTGGGCGATGCTCCAGGGCGACCGGTCGTTGCAACGCAGTGGCTGCATCCTGCAGTGTGGAGGTGTTCATGGGCCAGCTCCAGCGCCTGGGGTGTGGCGGTTGGTCGGCGGTGAAGCGGCGATCAAGTGTTCCGGCGCCAGACCGGCACGCCAGCGGCCCACCATGCGCTCAAACAATTGCTGCAATGCCAGCGTGTGCTGAGCGCAGTCAAAGAGGGGCAGATGCATGCGGTGCTCTTGCAGGTGCTGCCTGTAAGGCTGCAGCAAGGCGGGCTCAAGGGCCATCGCGCGCAAAGCCAGGCCGTAGTCATCGGCGTTGTCAAAGGCCAGCTCCGCCAGCCCGGCAGCCTGCAGCACGCTGGCAGCCACACGCGAAGCGTAGGTCTGACCGTACAGCGTGACCACCGGCAAACCCGCCCACAGCGCGTCGCTGGCGGTGGTGTGGGCGTTGTACGGCCAGGTGTCCACAAACACATCGGCCAGGGCCAGGCGCGAAAAATGTTGCTCGTAGGGCACCTTGTCGGCAAACACCACGCGGTTGCTCGCCACGCCGCGGGCCTGCACTTCCTGCAACAGATTGCCCTGCATCTGGCTGTTGGTCTGCTTCAGCCACAGCACCGCCGATGGCGACTCGCGCATCACATCGCACCACCGGTCCAATGCTTGCGGGCCGATCTTGTAGGTGTGGTTGAAAGCGCACATCACAAAGGCCGAATCAGGCAGGCCCGCCTGGCTGCGTGACATCGGCTGCGGCAGCGGCCGCCAGCGGCCATTGGGTTGCAGGCACATTGGCAGTTGCGCCAGTTTTTCGCTGTAGTGCGCTGCGTGGGCCAATGGCGTCACAAAGGGGTCGCCCACGACGTAGTCGATGAAGCTGGCGCCCGTGCTGCCCGGGTAGCCCAGGTAGGCCGCTTGCACCGGTGCCGGCCGGTAGGCCAGGATACCCATGCGCTGACCACGCGTGTGGCCGCACAGGTCGATCAGCAACTCGACACCGTCAGCGCGGATGCGTTCAGCCGCTTGCGCATCGCTGAGGCCGCGGAGGTCCACAAAGTGATCGCCAGAAGCTTGCACACGATGCCGCAAGAGGCTGCCGTCGTCGGGGCCCGATGAGTACAGAAAAATCTCGAAGCGCAGGCGATCCAGCTCTTCCAGCGACTGCACCAGCAATTGCGAAACCGGGTGCTCCCTGAAGTCAAAGGACAACCAGCCGACGCGCATGCGCGCAGGCTGGATCTGCACATGCGGGGCCTTCAGACGCGGCAGACGCGACAGACGCGGCAGACGCTGCAACGGGCTCACCTCGACCTGGCTGACCGCAGCTTCACCACGCGCTGCCAGCAATTGCAGTTCTGCGCGCAAAGGCAAAGAAAGCAGGCCGAAGACGGCTGCCTGCCTGGGCGCTGCCTGGCCCTCGCTGCTTTGAAGTGCCTGCTGCAGTGCTTGCTCGATGTGGTTGATGTCGGCTTGCCAACCCGACCAATCGACCAGGTGGCGCTTCTCGAAAGACAGGTGCGACAGCGCTTCCAGATTGCCCGGCTCGAGCGCAAGCACCGTCTTCATGCACTCCACCGCCTCGCGCTTGAGACCCATGTTGCGCAGGGCTTCGGCCAACAATGCATGGGCCCGCGTCAGATGCGGTTGCAGACTCAGCGCCCTGAGCAGCACCGGCACGGCGTCCTGGGGGCGCTGCAGGGCTCTGAGCATGCAGGCATGTTGCAGCATGGCGCTGGTGTCTGTGCTGCCGGCGGCCTCCAAACCCGCCAGACAATCGGCGGCTTCTGCATAGCGATGCAGGCGAGCCAGAGATTCACCCAGCAAGTGGGTGGCCACAGGATCGCCTGGCGACAGGCGCAGGCTGTGCGTGGCGGCCTGCGCGGCGGCCTCGAAGTTGGCCACATGCCGGTAGGCGTTGCCCAAATTGCTCCAGTACAGCGCGTCTCGCGGCACCGCCGCGACCGACTTCTCGAAGGCCTGGACGGCTTGCTGCCATTGGCCGCGCCTGCCGAGCAGGCAACCGCGCTGCCAATGGCGCCTGGCTGCTGCCAGCTTGACCTGGGACGCCGGCTTCGGGGGCGCTGCATTCACGTGGGGCCATTGGAACGTACCCGCATGAGCAGGCGGCGGGGTAGGTGAAAGCAAGAGAGAAGAGTGACGCACGATCGATCCTGGTTGCCATGTCAGCTGAGTACGAGATTCGCACCCCATGATCCGGCCAGGAACGCAAAGCCAAAGCACGGAAATCAGGCCGGCTTGCCGTGCTGTTTCACGCCTCAAGCACAAAAAGCCTGGAAAAACCCTCAAGCTTGTCCGAGCGACGACGAAAACGGCTTCAACGCACTCATCACGGTGGGTGCGGGACCCGGACCCAATGCGGACGAGCGGCCACTGTGACCCCACAGCGAACCCCCGGCCGCAGCCGGCCCGGGCAAGTTCTGCCAAGCGCTTCAACTTCAAAAGGCGTGAAGCAGAGTTGCAGACAGGCACCGTGCGTTTGGCCGTTGCGAACAACGGCGTCTGTCAGGCATACGCCTGTGGCCCTCAATCGACTGGAGAAATTTCCATGCCCCAAACCATCAATACCAACCTGGTATCCCTCAACGCCCAGCGCAACCTGACCACCAGCCAGTCGGCGCTGGCTACTTCGATGCAGCGCCTGTCTTCAGGCCTGCGTGTCAACAGCGCCAAGGACGACGCCGCCGGCCTGGCCATTGCAGAGCGTATGAACGCCCAAGTGCGTGGCATGAACGTGGCGATGCGCAACGCCAACGACGCCATCTCGCTGGCCCAGACCGGCGAAGGCGCCTTGGGCAAGGTCGGCGACATGTTCCAACGCATGCGTGAGTTGGCGGTGCAATCGGCCAACGGCACCAACACGATTGCCGACCGCGCCAGCTTGAACAACGAGTTTGTACAGCTGGCCCAGGAGACCACCCGAACTCTGGGCGGTACGCAGTTCAACGGCGTCAACATCCTGGCGACGACGGATGCCTCGACTTTCCAGGTCGGCGCGAACGCCAATACGGCGATCGACCAGCTGACGGTCAGCGCCTTTGACTGGACTACCAATACCAGCATCAACCCCGTGTTGGGTTCGGCAATCCTGACCGGCACCGACGTGCCTGCGATGCAGATCACCGACGCTGCAACGGCGAGCATCTCACTGGCGGCCATCGACACCGCGATCAACGCCGTCAACAGCCAGCGCGCCACCTTCGGTGCGGTGCAGAACCGCTTTGAAAACGTCGTCTCCAACCTCTTGGTTTCGGCAGAAAACCAGACCGCAGCGCGCAGCCGGATCATGGACGCCGACTACGCGACTGAGACCGCTTCACTGTCACGCGCCAGCATCCTGCAGCAGGCCGGCAACGCGATGGTGGCGCAGGCCAATCAGTTGCCGCAGCAAGTGTTGGCGCTGCTGCGCTGATGCGTTGATGCGCTGCAACAACGCTGGCTGCATGCTGCAGCCCGGCGTTGCGCCAAGCTGATCAACGCTGGCACCGCAGCGCCGCAGCGCCGCTACCGGCGTTGGAAACTGGCAATTCAAAGGGCCCACCTCACCGGTGGGCCTTTTCTGTTTTTGGCCTGTCGGCACAGAGATGGCGGGTCCAGCTGGCGCTTTTCGCGCAAAGGGCGGCACAGACAATCCGTAGTCTCCTGACCAAGCGCTTCGCTGCCTTGGCGGTCCGAAACGCGATCTGCAAGCGATCCCACTTTGACCGCTGAACTGACCGCCGCCAACCAGGAGTCCCGTCGTGCCACAAACGATCAACACCAACCTCGTATCGCTGAATGCCCAGCGCAACCTGACGACCAGCCAGTCCGCGCTGGCCACATCGATGCAGCGGCTGTCGTCCGGCCTGCGCGTGAACAGCGCCAAGGACGACGCCGCCGGTCTGGCGATTGCCGAGCGCATGTACACCCAGGTGCGCGGCATGAACGTGGCAATGCGCAACGCCAACGACGGCATCTCGCTGGCGCAGGTGGGCGAAGGCGCATTGGGCAAGACCAGCGACCTGTTCCAGCGCATGCGTGAGTTGGCGGTGCAGTCGGCCAACGGAACCAATACCGACGCCGACCGCATCAGCCTGAATCAGGAATACGTGCAGCTCAGCCAGGAAGTGACACGCACGCTGCAAGGTACCAGCTTCAACGGCGTCGCCATACTGGCCACCACCGATGCAGCAACCTTCCAGATCGGCTCCAACAGCACCACGGACCTGGACCAGTTGGTGGTCAACGCCTTCGACTGGACCAGCAATTCGGCCATCACCAACATTCTGGGCCCGGCAGTGCTCACGGGCACCGATGCGCCAACGATGCAGATCACCGACGTGCCGAACGCGCAAACCTCTCTGGCCGCCATCGACGGGGCCATCGACGCCATCAACTCACAACGCGCTGCCTTTGGCGCGGTGCAAAACCGCTTCGAGAACATCGTCTCCAACCTGATGGTGGCCTCGGAGAACCAAAGCGCCGCGCGCAGCCGCATCATGGACGCAGACTACGCGGCTGAAACTGCCAACCTGTCGCGCGCCAGCATCCTGCAGCAGGCCGGCAACGCGATGGTGGCGCAGGCCAACCAGTTGCCGCAGCAGGTGCTGTCGCTGCTGCAGCGCTGATCCAGGTCTGATTCAGGTCTGAGAGGCTGAGCGCAGGCCAAGCCCGTCTGCAGAGCCGCCGGCCCAGCATTCACAAGTTGTTGCCAAAGGTGGTGCTGCAGCGGGCTAAAGCCAGCGCCATCGGCGCCGATATGACTACCAGCAAGCGGCCCTTGGTGCAGATCCGCCCCTTGCGCTGGTGGCCATGTGTGCGCCAGAACTGGATGACCTGCTAGGGAGCAACCCATGGGACCCATCACCTCACTTGGTATCGGCAGCGGCGCTGACCTCAGCGGCCTGGTCAATCAGCTGGTGGCGGTCGAGCGCCAGCCGCTGAACCAGATGCGATCGGCGGCTGCGGGCCTGCAGACACAGGTCTCTTCGTACGGACGCCTGAGCAGCCAACTGAGCGCACTGCAAACAGCCGCCAACAAGCTCAACAACGCCAGTTTGTGGACACAGTCCAAGGCCACGTCCGGCGACGAAAGCGCTGTCAGCGTGACCGGCGGCTCGGGTGCAGCAGCCGGCAACTACTCGGTCACGGTCAACAAGCTGGCCAGCAACCAGACGGTGGTTTCAGGCACATCGCTGCCCAGCGCCTCGACCCAGGTCGGCAGTGGCCGACTGAGCATCGACATCGGCCAGTGGCAACAGCAACCGATGAACTTCGTGCCCCAAGTCGGCCGCGCCAGCGTGGAGGTTGAAGTGACAGCCGACGACACGCTCGCCACCTTGCGCGACAAGATCAATGCCCAGCGTGCTGGCGTCACGGCCTCGTTGGTGACCGACAGCACCGGCGTGAGGCTGTCCTTGCGCTCGACCGACAGTGGTGCAGAAAACGGCTTTCGCATTCAAGCCAGCGACGACGACGGCCAGCCCACCGACAACGCAGGCTTGTCGCGCTTTGCCTTTGATCCGCAAAGCGGCACCACGGCCATGGAGTCGCGCCGGGAAGGCAGCAACGCCATCGCTTACGTCAACGGCATTCGGGTCGAGTCGGCCAGCAACGAGATCACGGGGGCAGTAGAAGGCCTGAGCTTCAGACTGCGCAAGGAAGGCAGCAGTGCGGAGGTCAGCGTCAGCAGCGACCGCGAAGCCGTCACCGCCGCCATCAAAGGCTTTGCCGACAGCTACAACGAGCTGGCGCGCAACATCGCCGACCAGACCCGCTTTGACCCCACCAGCCGCCAGGGCGGCCCCTTGCAGGGCGACAGCGCCGTGGGCAGCCTGCAGCGCCAGTTGCGCAGCTTGATCAACGGCAGCTCGGGCGCCTCCAGCACATTCAGCCGTTTGTCCGAGATCGGGCTGGAGGTGCAACGCGACGGCAGCCTGGCGCTCAATGACACCAAGCTGGCTGCGGCAACCAACAACATGAGCGAGCTGCGCAAGGCCTTCGCCAACAGCGACAGCAACGACCCCAGCAACAATGGCTTTGCGCGCCGCTACGCCGACATGGCCAGCAAGGTGCTGGGTGTGGACGGCACACTGACCACACGCACCGAAAGCCTGCAAAAGATGCTGGCCAAGAACAGCGACGACCAGGTGCGGCTGAGTGACCGCGTCGACCGCTTCCAGCAACGTCTGGTGGCGCAATACACGGCCTTGGATGCCAACCTGGCCAGGCTCAACGCCCTGTCCAGCTCGCTGACCCAGCAGCTGGACCGCTTGAGCGGCTTCAACAACAAGAACTGACGCCAGACCAGCCGCTGTACGGCTGAGAGGCTGGGCAGTTCCAGCCAGGACCTGCCTGAGCCACAGCCACAGCCACTGCCACCGCCACAGCCGCCATTCCCGCCCTTCAACGAGCGGGATCATGGCGGCTGTCTTGCGTGGTGGCCAGGCCTTGAACAAGCGCAGCTGCGGCTGCCGACTATGGCCTTTTGCAGACCCGCTCAGCCGGCTCAAGTGACCACAGGGCGCGCCGATATCCACTGCATCACTGCAGCACAGCCAAGGCCCAGATGTTTGCTTCCCCTTTTGCTCCCCGCGCGCGCCACCCAGCAGGGACGATGTACCAGCAGGTCAGTGTCGAAACCCGGCTGACCGACGCCAGCCCGCATCAACTGGTGGCGATGCTGTTCGACGGCTACATGGAAGCCGTCGCCCAGGCCCGCGGCGCGATGCGCGATCGCCAGCATGGCGCCAAAGGCGTGGCCATCGGCCGCGCTGTACGCATCGTCGAAGAAGGCTTGCGCGCCGGTCTTGATCTGAAGGCCGGCGGCGCCCTGGCGCGGGACCTCAACGATCTCTACAACTACCTGTCGATGCGCCTGACGCTGGCCAACCTGCACAACGACGAAGCCGCGCTGGACGAGTGCCAGCGGCTGATGGAGCCGCTGCGCCAAGCCTGGGCCTCGATCGCTGCCACCACCCTGGCGACCCGCTGAAGAAGTCCCATGCCCCACGTCCCCCCACACTCCACAGAGACATCCTTGATGGACCCGCAACTGCTCAGCTACTACGAAGCGATTGAACAAGCCAGCGCCGACATGCTGAATGCGGCCAGGGCCGGCGATTGGGATGAAGTCGTCAAACTCGAAGGTGCCTGCGTGCTGCTGATCAGCCAGCTCAAGCATGCAGCGCAGACGCAGACGCAGGCGCAGGCACCCAGGGGCCCGTTGGTTGAGCCTGCGGTGCTGGACGCTGCGCGCACCAAGTCGCGCATCATGCAGCGCATCCTGGTCAACGACGCCGAGATCAGGCACCTGGCCGAGCCCTGGCTGCAGGATCTGGACGACACCCTGGCCGGTCGGCGCAAGACGCTGCACTGAAGCCCGCCCCTCTGGCTGACCCTGAGCAATCGACGCCGATGCCTTCCACCCCACCACAGCGCAAGCCTGCGCCTGCCCGAGCCGAGCCAGGTGCCGCAGGCTGGGCAGCCTTCATGGTCGATCAGCATGATGAGCGCCTGGGACTGCTGCGCACCTTGCGCGACAGCAGCGCCGTGCTCAGCCTGACGGCGCCTGCAGGCGTGACGCTGAACACCTCGCTGTGGGCGATCGACACCGATGCCGATCGACTGCACTTCAACGTCGACGCCGAGTCAGCTGCCCTGCAGTCACTGCTGGAGAGTGACGAAGCCGTTGCGGTGGCCTACCTGGACAGCGTCAAACTGCAGTTCGATCTGGAGCAACTGGTCCTGGTGCGCGGCGCCCGGGCCAGTGCGCTGCAATGCAGGCTGCCGCAGCAGATGTACCGCTTCCAGCGCCGCGGCAGCTATCGCATCCCGGCGCCGCAAAGCCTGGCGCCACAGGCAAGGCTGCGCCACCCGGCGATGCCGGACATGCAACTGACATTGCGCGTGCTGGATGTTTCCGCAGGCGGCTGCTCGTTGTGGCTGCCCCTTGATCTGCCGGCGTTGCAGGCCGGCACCGAACTGTCGCGTGTGGCGGTGCAGCTGGACAGCGGCACAGCCTTCAGCGCGGCAGTGACCGTGCAGTACATCAGTGCCTTGAGCCATGCCGATGGTTCGGTGCAAGGGCTCAGGCTGGGTTGCGCCTGGGAGCCCAGCACTGCCGGTGGCAAACGCCAGTTGCAGGCCTGGCTGGACCTGGTGCAGCGCCGCCAACGCCTGCTGTCGCTGGGCTGACAGACATGCAAGAACTGTTGCGCCCATCCAGCCCACCCCGCTTGCCCGGCGCACACAGCTTTGCGCGCGCCAGGCCCTGGCAGGGTCTTCTGCAGCGCCAATGTGGCTTCACTTTGCTGGAGTGCCTGGTGGCCGCCGGGCTGGCAGCGCTGTTGGCGGCGATGGCCTGGCCGGCGCTGCGCAGCAAGGCGCCGCAAGCTGCGCGGCTGGATGCCGTGCAAGCATTGATGGCAGTGCAGGCAGCACAGGAGAACTACCGCGCCGCGCACGGCGGATACGCCGCCAGCCTGAGCGCGTTGAACGCACCGGGTCTGCGCGCGCAGGCAGCCAGACCCGTCTTGGGCGCTGAAGCAACTGTGCTCAGTACACAGGGCCACTATCGGCTTGAGCTGCAGCAAAGCCAGGCCGACCACTACACCGCATTCGCCGTCGCGGTGGCACCCGCTGCGCAACGCCATGACACCGCATGCAGCACCTTGAGCTTGCAGGTACGGCAGGGCTTTGGCACCGAGGGCCCGCATGCGCGGTGCTGGCATCGATGAGGACCATGCGCCGTCAGGACAGCGCCGGGTTGACACTGCTCGAAGTCCTCATTGCCGTCAGCGTCCTGGCCATCCTGAGTGCCCTGACCCTGCCGGCCATGGGGCAGCGTGCTGACCGACAGCGGCTCGTCACGGTGGCCGAGACGCTGGCGGCCGATCTCAACGAAGCGCGTTTCGAAGCCAGCAAACATGCAGGCGGCATCGGCTTGAGCGCGCAAGCAGGGCCGCAATGGTGCTGGAGCCTGGCAGTGGGGCAGGCGCCAGCAGCCGCCTGTGCCTGCAGCCCGGATCAGGGCTGCGGCCTGAAGCAGGTCAAGGCCACATCACACCCCGGCATCGTGATGCAGACCGGCCAGGCGGTGCAAATGACGCCTGACGGCAGCGCCAGCATCAGCACGCAAAACTCCACCCACACCACCATCCACACCACCCCCCACACCACCCCCCACACCACCACTGTCGCGCTTTTCGAATCGCGCCGGGGCGAGCAACTGCGCGTGGACCTGCTGGCCGTGGGCCGCTCGCGCATCTGCGCCCCGCACACCGTGCAGGCTCATCCGCTGTCGAGGTATCCCAGATGCTGAAGGTGATGCGATCCGGCTGGCGGCTCAGTGTCTGGCTGCCTGCACTGCTGCTCTTCGCGGCTGCACTGGCCGCGGTGGCCGGTGCGATCGAGCACTTGACGGACAAGCAGCTCAGAGCGGACGCCTTCCATACCGCAACGCTGTGGTCGCGCCACGTCGTCACCCATGTGCCCGATCTCGACCTGGCGTTCAGCGGCGACATTCCCTCGCCACAAGCCCAGGAGCGGCTGCTGGCCCTGCAGGACATGGCGGACCTGGCGCAGTTCAAGTTGCTGGACAGTGACGGTCGCTTGCTGATCAACTCCTTGTCCATCGGCTCCGCGCCCAGAGAAGTCGAGCACGATGCAGGCACCACCGCCCGCGCACTGGCCAGCGCAGCGGCCAGTGCCATCACGCTGAACCTGCAGCGCGGTGACGGCGTCATCCAGCCGCTGATCTACACCCAGGCCTATGTGCCGGTCAGACTCGGGCCCACCTTGCTGGGCATCGCCGAGCTGACCATCGACCAGGCCGAAGTCGCCAAAGCCACGCGGCAGTCGATGCAGCGCGTGGGCTTGCTGGCCAGCTTGGCGCTGGGCTGCACGGTGGCCCTGGGCTCGTGGCTGACATCCAAGCGGCTGCGCCAGCAGCGCCATGCCGCTGAGCGGGCCGACTACCTGGTGGAGCATGACTTGTTGACAGGCGCCCTGAACCGCGGCCAGTTCAGCACCGAGCTGCAGAAAGCCTGCCACAGCCACAGCAAGCCGGATAAGGGTGCAACCGAGGGTGGCCTGGCCGTGCTGTGCATCGACCTGGATCACTTCAACCAGATCAACGAGCGCTACGGGTTGGGGGTCGGCGACGAGGTGCTGCGCTGCATGGCACTGCAGTTGCGCGGCGTACTGCGCGGTCAGGATCTGCTGGCACGCTTGAGCGGCGACCGCTTCGTGGTCTTGCAGCGCAACGCTGACAACAGACAAGATGTCGCGGCGCTGGCCCAACGTGTGCTGGATGCTGTTGCCCAACCCCAGGTGTTGCCGGGATCGACCCAGGGCGGCTCGCCGTCTACAGGCCAGACCCTGTCACTCACTGCCAGTGTTGGGGCGGCGCTGCTGGGCAGTGGCGGCGACCGCGCCGACACGCTGCTGCACAACGCAGAAGTGGCGCTCAGCGACGCCAAATCTGCCGGCCGGGCCAACTGGCGCCTGTACGACGCAGAACTGAATCGGGTGCAACAGGAGCGGAGCAGCCTGACGCAGGACCTGCGCGAAGCGCTGACGCATGGCGGCTTGCAATTGCACTATCAGGCCCTGTTTGACGCCCGAAGCAGCGAGCTCTGTGGCTACGAGGCCTTGGCCCGCTGGCCCCACCCGCTGCGAGGTTTTGTTCCGCCAGGCGAGTTCATTCCCTTGGCAGAAGAGTCGGGCCTGATTGCAGCGCTCGGTCGCTGGGTGTTGATAGAAGCCTGCACCGAAGCAGCCCGATGGCCCGATCCTTTGACCGTTGCTGTCAACCTCTCGGCCAATCAGTTCAGAGCCGGGCCCATGTTGGTCGCGGAAGTGGCTCAGGTGCTGCAGCAGTCCGGCCTGCCATCCCATCGCCTGGAGCTGGAAATCACCGAGTCACTGCTGATGCACGACACCCAGGAGGTGCTGGAGACCCTGCGTGGTCTGCAGGCCTTGGGCACCCGCATCGCGATGGACGACTTCGGGACTGGCTTTTCAAGCCTGTCGTATCTGTGGCGCTTCCCGTTCAACAAGCTCAAGATCGACCGTGCCTTTACCCAGGGTCTGGGGCAGGACGAAAAAGTCGACACCATCGTGCGCTCGATCGTGGCACTGGCCCATCTGCTGAAGATGCGCGTCAATGCCGAGGGAGTCGAGACCGAGGCCCAGCGCCAACAGCTGCAGGCTCTGGCCTGCGACGAATTGCAGGGCTTTCTTCTGGCCAGGCCCCAGCCGGCCTCAAAACTGCACCATCTGAGCGCCGTCGAAAGCAGCAACCGGAATGAAGAACGCGCGCTGGCATAGCGGCAGGCTGGGCCGCTTCTTGCAATCAGAATATCGGTGTCCATCACCCGCGCGCGATCCCGATGCCAAGCACCGCTTTGAAGCCTGTCGAGACCCCAAAGAGCACCAAAACGAAGCCCCACGGCAAATTGCAGGCGGCTGAGCGCGACGCTGCGCTGAAGAACAAGCCGCTCGTCGAGGACATCCGCTTGCTGGGGCGCATGCTGGGCGAAGTGATCCTCGAGCAAGAAGGCAAAGCGGCCTTCGAATTGGTCGAGCGGGTGCGCCAGCTCTCGGTGGCCTACCGCCTCAAAGCCGACACCAGCGCCGGCCGTGTGCTGGACCGCTTGCTGAACAACCTGTCCACCGACCAGACCGTCAGTGTGATCCGCGCTTTCAGCTACTTCAGCCACCTGGCCAACATCGCTGAAGACCGCCACCATGTGCGCCGCCGCGCGGTGCATGACAAGGCCGGTCGGCTGCAGGAAGGCTCGCTGGCCCTGGCGCTGGAGCGCTTGCAGCGTGCCGACCATCGGGCACATGAGATCGCGCAAGTGCTGGCCAAGGCCTATGTCTCGCCCGTCTTGACGGCACACCCCACCGAAGTGCAACGCAAGAGCATCCTGGACGCCGAGCGCGCGGTGGCCGAATTGCTGAGCCAGCGCGATGAGCTGGGCGATGTTGAAGCACTGGCGCACAACGAAGAGATGATGCGCGCCCGCATCACGCAGCTGTGGCAAACACGCATGCTGCGCACGGCCAAGCTGACGGTGACCGACGAGGTCAACAATGCGCTCAGCTACTACCCCAAGACCTTCTTGCGCGAAATCCCGCGCCTGTACCGCAAGCTGGAGCGGGCACTGCCTGGGCACGATATCGCGCCCTTCCTGCGCATGGGCCACTGGATCGGCGGCGACCGCGACGGCAACCCCAACGTCGGCGCGCCCACGCTGCGCATGGCCATGTCGCGCCAGGCCGAGGTGGCGTTGCGCTTTTACTTGACGGAAGTGCACGAGCTGGGCAGCGAGCTGTCGATGTCCGGCACCTTGGCCCCAGTGTCAGACAGCCTGCTGCAATTGGCCGAGCGCTCGAGCGACGACAACCCCCACCGCAGCGATGAGCCCTACAGGCGCGCTCTCATCGGCATCTATGCCCGGCTGGCTGCAGCGCTGAAACATCTGACCGGCACAGAAGCCCTGCGCCACGCCATCGCGGCCAAAGACCCCTACCCCCATGCCGGCGAGTTTTTGGCCGATCTGAGGACCATCGAAAGCTCTTTGGTCTCGCACCATGCCGGCGCCATGGTCGGACCACGGCTGGGGCCACTGATCCGGGCGGTACAGGTCTTCGGCTTCCACCTCGCCACACTGGACATCCGCCAAAGCTCGGACCAGCATGAGGCGGTGGTGGCGGAGTTGCTGCGCACCGCCCGCATCACGGCCGACTACGGCGCGCTGGACGAAGCCCTCAAACGCAGTTGCCTGCTGGAGATGCTCAACGACGCCAGGCCACTGCGCGTACACGGCGCCGACTACTCGGTGCTGGCGCAAAAAGAGCTTGCGGTGTTTGACGAAGCACGACAGGCTTTGGCAGCCTACGGGCGTGAAGCCATCCGCCACTGCATCATCAGCCACACCGAAGAGGTCAGCGACCTGCTGGAAGTGCTGTTGCTGCAAAAGGAAACCGGACTCTTGACCGGCACGCTGGCGCATGGCGCGCGAGCCTCGTTGATCACGGTGCCGCTGTTTGAAACCATCGCCGACCTGCGCCGGAGCGAACCCATCATGCGCGAGTTCTATGCCTTGCCCGGCGTGCTGCCACTGGTGCTGGCCAGCGGTGCCGAGCAAGACGTGATGCTGGGCTACAGCGACAGCAACAAGGACGGCGGCTTTTTCACCAGCAACTGGGAGCTCTACAGGGCAGAAACCGCACTGGTCAGCCTGTTCGAGACGCTCAGCGCCGGCCAGTCGCAGGGCTTGACGCTGCGCTTGTTCCACGGCCGTGGCGGCACCGTGGGGCGCGGCGGCGGCCCCAGCTATCAGGCCATCCTGGCGCAGCCGCCAGGCACCGTCAACGGGCAAATCCGACTCACCGAACAAGGCGAGGTGATTGCCAGCAAGTACGCCAACCCCGACATCGGCAGGCGCAATCTCGAAACCCTGGTGGCAGCCACCCTGGAGGCCACGATGCTGCATCCGACAAAGGTCGCGCCCCAGGCGTTTCTGGAAGCTGCAGCGCAGATCAGCGAAAGCAGCTTCAAGTCCTACCGCAAGCTGGTCTACGAGACACCGGGTTTCACCGACTACTTTTTCTCTGCCACGCCGATCCGCGAAATTGCCGAGTTGAACATCGGCTCCAGGCCAGCATCGCGCAAAGACAGCCGTGCCATCGAAGACCTGCGAGCCATCCCCTGGGGCTTCTCTTGGGGCCAGTGCCGCATGGCGCTGCCGGGGTGGTGCGGCTTTGGCAGCGCCATCCAGGCCTTCATCGCCCATGGCGAGCGCGACAAGCAGATCGCCTTGCTGCAGCGCATGTACAAGCAGTGGCCGTTCTTTCAAACCCTGCTGTCCAACCTGGACATGGTGCTGGCCAAAAGCGACTTGCGCATTGCAGCGCGCTACGTCGATCTGGTCGAAGACAAAGCAGCGGCCAAGCGCATCTTCAGTGCACTGAAACTCGAGTGGCAGCGCACCCACGATGCCTTGACGCTGATCACCGGGCAGCAGGAACGCTTGCAAACCAACGCCGCGCTGGCACGCAGCATCGCCCACCGCTTCCCGTATCTGGACCCACTGAACCACCTGCAGGTGGAGCTGCTGCGCCGCTACCGCAACCGCCAGGAAGGCCAAAGCGACATCGACCGCCTGCAGCGCGGCATCCACCTGTCGATCAACGGCATTGCTGCGGGTTTGCGCAACACCGGTTGAGGGCTTTGCACCGCGCAGCCTCGGAATTCGGGGTTCAGGGTTCAGGGTTCAGGGTTCAGGGTTCAGGGATCTGTGCCGGCCTGCGACTCCAGCAAGGCCGTGCGCAACGCTGCAACCTGGCGGCGTGACACGGCCAGCCATTCGTCCACGGGGGCCACTTGCACGGCCCAGCCTTCGCCCGCTTCTTGTTCGCCCGGCAACTCACGTTTTTGCAGTGCGCGCACTGCATGGCGCGCCACCAAGGCGTTGCGGTGCACACGCAGGAAAGGCGGGCCCCCCAGCGCCGCCAGCCGAGCTTGCAGCTCGGTCAGGGAGTCGTCCAGCAGATGGCTCTGGCTGGCGGTGCGCAACAGCACGTATTTCTGCTCGGCCTTCAAGTACAAGACCTCGGGCAGCGGCAGCCGCAACACGCGGCCACGCTCCTGAATCACCAGCGCCGGGGACTCCAGGGCCGCTGCCGCCGTGGTGGCAGCTCCGGCGGCTGCAGCGCCATGCGACTCGCCACGCCGCATCTGCACGCGCTGCATGGCAGCGCGCAGGCGGTCGCGCCGCACGGGCTTGGTCAGATAGTCCACCGCATCCAGCTCGAAGGCGGTCAGCGCGTGCTCGCCGTGGGCGCTGACGAAGACCACTGCCGGCGGCTGCGGCAGGCTGCGCAATTCCTGGGCCAGCCGCAGCCCGGCGTTGAGGCCCTTGCCCGGCATCCGGATATCCAGCAGCAGCAAATCGAAGCCTGGGTCACCGGCTGCCTGCAGTTGGTTCAAGGCATCGATGGCGTCGGTGGCCTCCGCCAGTGCTTGCAGCTCGATCTCGCCCAAGCCAGCCAGTTCTTCCACCAGCGCGCGCAGCCGCAGCCTGGCCAAGGCCTCGTCGTCAACGATCAGCACCCGCATCGCTCAATCCACCGGCAGCAACACGCGGGCATGAAAGCGATCGCCTTGCGGTGTGCTCTCACGCCACACATCGCATTGGCCAGCCACGTCGTGCAGCAGCCGCAAACGTTCTCTGACGTTGTGCAGCGCCATACCGTGCCCGGGGCTGGCAGGGTCTTCGCCGACGCTGTTGCTCACCGTCAGCACCACCTGGGCGCGCTGCACCGAGGCGCTGATGCTCAGATCACCGCCCTGCGCTGCCGGCTCCACCCCATGACGCACGGCGTTCTCGACCAAGGGTTGCAGCAGCAGCGGCGGCACGCGTGCGCGACCCACGCGGGGGTCGGCGCTGTCGATGTGCCAACGCACACGCAGCCGGTCGCCAAAACGGATCTGCTCGATCTCCAGGTAGCGCCTGGCCAGCTCGATTTCTTCGTCCAGGCTGACCCAGGCGCCGACATCGGCCAGCGCCACCCTGAAGAGTTCTGCCAGGTCTTCCAGCACGGCCTCGGCCCGGGCGGGGTCCACGCGCACCAGGGCGATGGCCGTGTTCAAGGCGTTGAACAAAAAGTGTGGGCGAATGCGCGACTGCAGCTCGGCCAATCTGGCGCTGGCGTTGGCCGGGTGCCAGATACGCGAGCGCAAGTCCAGCCAGGCCCATAGCAGCGCAGCCAGCCCCAAGCCGGCCAAAGCGCTGCCGGCGGCAGCAAACGGTGCGCCGGCTTGCGCACTCGGCAACTCCATCCAGGCCAGCGGCCACCAAGCCAGCACAGCACACAGCGCCCCGCAAGCCAGGACCCAGGCTGCGCGCCAGGCCGAGCTGCAAGCGCCCAGGGGCTTGCGCAGCGCGCAAACCACCACCAGCCACAGCAGCGTGGCCATCAGGCCTCCCACACTCAAGGTCGCCTGGCGCGCCACCCAGGCCGCCGTGGTGTGTGCTCCGGCCAGCGCCACCACGGCCAGCACCCCTTGCACCAGCAGTACCGCCCGCAACGCCAATGCCGGGTGGCAGACATCAAAAGCCGCAGCAGCCTGCGACTGCAGCCGCACTCTTTCTTCAGCCAGCGGGTCGAAGCGGGTGTGCGCAAAACTCGACGAGCGCAACTCACCGGGCCGCTCCGAGGCAGACCACGGGCTGCCGGGCCGCGTCAGGTCTGACGCAGTTGCATCGTCCACCGCAGGAACTGCGGCAGGCGGGGGGGGAAGCTTGGCCATGCTGGGTCGGATAATAAGGATCCGTCCCGCAAGCAGCGCCCCGGCGCCCTGATGCCCCATGTCGTCCCCTCCCGCCCGTCCTGCCAGCCCGGCCGATCCAGCCCATCCAGCCGCTGAAGCCGCTGCAGCCAGCAACAGCCCAGCACCTGCGGCTAAGGAGAACGGCCTGCCGGCCGCAGACCCGCTGGCCAACAAGCATCAGGCCTGGTCGGCGCTGTTCAACGAGCCGATGAGCGAGCTGGTGCAGCGCTACACTTCCAGCGTGGGCTTTGACCAGAGGCTGTGGCGTGTGGACATCGCAGGCAGCCTGGCCCACGCACAAATGCTGCAGGCGCAGAGCATCATCTCGGCGCAGGACCTGGCCGATATCCAGCGCGGGTTGGGCCAGATCCGGCAAGAAATCGAGAGCGGCCACTTCAGCTGGCAACTGGCGCTCGAAGACGTGCACCTGAACATCGAGGCCCGGCTGACGACTCTGGTTGGCGATGCCGGCAAGAAGCTGCACACCGGGCGCAGCCGCAACGACCAGGTGGCCACCGATGTCAGGCTGTGGCTGCGCGGCGAGATCGACACGATCAGCGGCCTGCTGCAGCAGATGCAAGCCGCGCTGCTGCAAGTGGCAGCCGCCCACACCGAGACCGTGATGCCGGGCTACACCCACATGCAGGTGGCGCAGCCGGTGAGTTTTGCGCACCACCTGCTGGCCTACCTGGAGATGTTCAAGCGCGACGCAGAACGCCTGGCCGATGTGCGCAAACGCACCAACCAGCTGCCCTTGGGTGCCGCGGCGCTGGCTGGTACCAGCTACCCGCTGGACCGCGCGCTGGTGGCCCGTTTGCTCGGCTTTGAAGGTTTGTGCGAGAACAGCCTGGACGCCGTCAGCGACCGTGACTTCGCGCTCGAATTCGCCGCTGCTGCCAGCATCTGCATGGTGCATGTGTCGCGGCTGGCAGAAGAGATCGTGCTGTGGATGAGCCAGAACTTCGGCTTCATCGACCTGGCTGACCGCTACTGCACCGGCAGTTCCATCATGCCGCAGAAGCGCAACCCCGACGTGGCCGAACTGGCACGCGGCAAGAGCGGTCGCGTGGTGGGCCACCTGATGGGCCTGATCACGCTGATGAAGGGCCAGCCGCTGACCTACAACAAGGACAACCAGGAAGACAAGGAGCCGCTCTTCGACACCGTGGACACGCTGAGCGATACGCTGCGCATCATGGCCGAGATGGTGGGTGGCACCCTCGACCCGGAAACCGGGGCGAGGTCGGGCGGCATGACGGTCAAGAAAGACGCCATGGAGCGCGCTGCGCTGAAGGGC
>JBBQIB010000030.1:0-23876 GCA_038324515.1 Burkholderiales bacterium | reverse complement strand
GTGGGCATGATCGAAAGACTCTCAGCCTCATGAGAAACAAAACCTTCCACATTGCGAAATGCACCGAGATCGGGCGTTTCTCCACGAACAACGGGAGCCGACAGGGTGCCTGGGATGCTCTCAGGCCGAGCAGGTGCGGTTCTTGCCCGTGCGCTTGGCTACATAGAGCGCGCCGTCAGCACGCTCCAGCGCGCTCTCCATCGTTTCGCCCGGCAACCACAGAGTGACGCCCGCCGAGAAAGTCACAAACACTTCTCGACCTTCATGCAAGAACAGCGCCTCGGTCAGGCTGCGCTGCAGCCGGGTCAGGGCCTGCTGCGCCTCGTCCAGCGCCGTGTCAGGCAGCACGACCACGAATTCTTCGCCGCCAAAGCGCGCCAGATGGTCGACGGGACGCAAACGGGTCTTCACTTCCGCCGCCAGCGTTTTCAGCGCCACATCGCCGGCTGCGTGGCCCAGGCTGTCGTTGAGTTTCTTGAAATTGTCGATGTCGATCAGGCCCAGTGCCAGCCTGGCATCTGGCTGACGTTGGCAGCGCGCTGTCTCAGTGGCAAAGGCCTGCGCCAAGCCACGACGATTGGCGACTTGGGTCAGCGCATCCGTGGAAACCTCGGTCGACAAACGCTGCAACTCACTTTCAAGTGAAAGCACCCGTTCTTCAAGCAATGTGGCGTGATCCCGGTCGGCCTGCAGCCGCGCCTGTGAACGTGACACCGCCAGTTGCACCGCCTGACTGTCGGCCAGCATGCTCTTGATCACGCCAGTCAGGTCCTGCAGGCTGTCGGCCTTGCTGATGGCTTCGGCGTGGGCTGCAGTGGCGGACTCGAAGCGCCCGGTGTGGTCACCCAGTTCGTTGACTTCCAACAACATGCCGTGGATCAATTGCTTGAGCGCGTCGCGTGCTGCCTGCCTCTCACCGCGCAGACGCTCTTGCTGCAGTCTCGTCTGTTGCAGCGCTTGGCTGGCGGCCTTCACAGCCCTCACGCTCAGCTCGGCCGTCGGCGCAGCGTTTGCGGCGCGGGCCACCCCGACGGGTTCAAGGCCATGGCTGTCGGTGTCGCGAGCTTCAAGCCCGGTCCGTTGGCTGGCCTCACCCTGCAAACAAGCGTGCACCACTTCACACTGGCCGCGCGCCCAGCTGCCTTCTTCGGCCAAGTCGACCATGCTGGCGCACAACTCGTGCGACAACGCGGTCAACTGCTGGACCAGACGATGCCGTTGCCCGAACATCGCGCGGGCTTGCTGACAAAGGACAGCCAATTGCTCTTGCTGCTGCGCTGTCGCGCCTGGGCTGGCGATCGACTGCACGCAATCCAGCAGGCTTTGTGACAAGGCCACAGCCACAGGCTCGGTGGGTGTCAGGCCAACGCGCACCGTCGTTTGCAATTGCTCCAGCAACGGCAACCAGGCGCAGACAGTCGGCGGACCGGCGACACTGGTCGCTGCACTCTTGTGTGCTGGATCAGCAGGCGAAGCGACCTCCGCAAGCTCAGTGCTGCCGAGATCGTCATCTGCAAGCACATCCGTTTCCCAGGCCGACATCAAGGCACCCAGTCGTTGCTGGAGTTTGAATGCATCGCTGCGGCTGCCGCTCAGCACGTGCTGCAGGCTCTGCCTGCGCCGCGCCGCGGTCCACTGGCGGCCCCCTCGCTCCAGGTTCTTGGCCATGCGCTCCAACAACCCCGCCCAGGCCGCGCCCTGCGCCTGCAGCGCGCCGGTATCGGTGCCACCTGTCGGGCGGGCAGGACCATCGGCTGCGGACGTTTCAGCCAGGCTGGCGACCGGGTTGACGGCCCCGGCGGCAACCCCATCGGCAGCATTTGGGCCTCGTACCGAGCCATTGGCCGTCGTTTCTTCCGCGTAGGCGCGGGCGTAGTTCTCGGGTGTGGGTTGCAGCTGCTGCACGGCCAGGCGGCGCAATGCGCCTTTGGCCAAGGTGGCAGCCGATGCGGACGGCACGGCGGCGGCCAGCGGACGGGTCTTGACTGTGTTCACTGGCGAACCGCCTTCCATTGAGCTTGCGCCTGGGGCTGGGGCTGGGGCTGGGGCTGCAATGGAGAGCCCGCCTCAGCATCCACTGTGGCGCCGATCCAGGCCGCCTTGCGCGGCAAAATCGTCTGCTCCAACCAGCTGCGCAGTTCTGCAGCGGGCAAGGCGCGGCTGAACAAGAAGCCCTGCATGACGCCACAACCCAAACGGTGCAAGACCTCCATCTGACGCAAGGATTCGACGCCTTCGGCAATCACCCGCAAGCCCAGCGAGCGGGCCAACGCAATGATGGCAGTGACCACAGCTGCGCTCTGTGGCGTGATGCCCAGGTCGCGTACAAAACTGCGATCGATCTTCAGCTCGGAAATGGGCAGCGTGGTGAGGTAGGACAACGAGGAATATCCGGTGCCGAAGTCATCAATGGAAATCTCGACGCCGATTTCGTTGAGGCGGTGCAAAGAGGGGATGACCTCCTGCAAATCTTTCATCAGGTTGTCT
Organism: Burkholderiales bacterium; assembly: GCA_038324515.1. Classification (GTDB taxonomy): domain Bacteria; phylum Pseudomonadota; class Gammaproteobacteria; order Burkholderiales; family Burkholderiaceae_C; genus Rubrivivax. The sequence goes on along the minus strand of JBBQIB010000030.1, from coordinate 21,389 downwards.
TCGGTGATCTCCAGCTGGATCATGCGGTGCGGCACATTGACCGCCTTGGCGCAGCGGTGGATGTGCTCGACCAGATCGCTGCGCTCGAACAAGCGGCTGGGCATGTTGACGGCAATGGAGTTGGCAAAACCAAACTCCTGCTTCCAGATGCTGGCCTGCCGCAAAGCCTCGCGCAGCACCCATTCCGACATCGGTACGATCAATCCGGTTTCCTCGGCCAGCGGAATGAAGTCACCCGGGGGCACCAGGACCTTGCCGCGCTGCCAGCGCATCAGCCCTTCCGCGCCGACCATCTTGGCGGCACGCACATCCACCTTGGGCTGGTAATGCAGCACCAGCTCTTCACGCTCGATGGCCTTGTGCAGCGCGGTCTCCATCTCCAGCTTCTCGCGCCCGCGCCCAGCCAGCAGCGGGCTGTACAGGGCTGCAGCGTTCTTGCCCTGGCTCTTGGCGGAATACATCGCGACATCCGAGTTACGCAACAGATCGACCACCGTATGGCCGTCGCGCGGAAACATCGCCATGCCCACGCTGGCAGTGACGAAACACTCCTGACCACCGACAAATATCGGCGGGCGCAAGCATTCCAGCACGCGCTCGGCAACCCTGAACGCTTCAGCTTCGCTGATCACTTCAGGCAGCAGCGCGACAAATTCGTCACCCCCCAGGCGGCCCACAGCCTCGAGTGCACGGTGCGAGCGGTTTCCGGCCGGCTCCAGCGCGCCTTCCATCACGTGCTCGCTGTGCCGCACGCAGGTTTTCAGCCGCCTTGCCACCTCAACCAACAGCTCGTCGCCTGCACCATGGCCCAGGGTGTCGTTGATGATCTTGAAGCGGTCCAGATCGATCAGCAGCAAGGCACAGTTGTGCTGCAGACGGCGGGCTTGTTCCAACGCTCTTTCGGCGCGCCAGATCAGCTGTCGTCTGTTGGGCAAACCGGTCAGTGAATCGAAATTTGCCAGCTGGCGAATCTTGTCTTCGGCCAAACGACGGTCCGTCACATCCTGCAGGATGCCTGCGTAACCTGCGCCCTGGCCGGATTCATTGAATTCGGGCTCGGCCTCGATATGGATGATGCGTTGGCGCCCGTCAAAAAGCACAACGGGCAAATCCGCTGCGACCACGGCGGCTCTGGCCAGAGAGCCATGCAGCTCGCGCAGCAACATGCGGCGCTCTTCAGAAGGCACCATGCGCAGCAGCATGCGCAGGTTGACATGGTCCTGCGGCCCCAGGCCGATCACTCGCAGGGCTTCAGCCGACAGCAGCAGGCCGCCGCCGGAGCGACGCCAATCGAAACTGCCCATGCGCGCCAGATCCTGCGCTCGGGCCAGCTTGGACTTGCTGCGTTCGAGTTCGATGCGCGTGCGCGAGGCCCGCAGCAGATAGTGCAGCCGCCCGGCCAACAGGCTCCATTGCGTGGCCTTGACATAGAAGTCGGTGGCGCCGACCTGATAGGCGCGGGCAATCGACGCATCGTCATCCAGCCCGGTCAGCATCAGGATCGGTACCGACTCGTAACCCAGCCTGGCACGCACACGCTGACAGGTCTCGAAACCATCCATGCCGGGCATCAGCGCGTCCAGCACGATGATGTCCGGCGGCACAGCACCCAGCATGGACAAGGCCTGTTCGCCAGTGCCAGCCTCGGTCACCACAAAACCGCGGTGGCGCAACGCCAAAGCCGTCAACAGCAGATTCACCTCGTCGTCATCGACGAGCAGAACCTGCGGCTGGCTGGGCAAGCTGTCGTCGGTGGAAAATGAGGTAGGCATCATCTGCGGTACGACTTAACGATCCAGCATAGCCTGAACTGCGCCCAGCGCAGCTTCAGCAGCCGTGAGCAGTTGCTCAATTTCTGGCTCTTCGTCAAGCTCAGGATTCAAATTGAGCCGTTTTTCGCAAGACTCAGAGGCCCGGGCCAGCGCCAGGGCTCCGACGGCAGCGGAAGACGACTTCAAAGTGTGAGCCAGTGCGGCCAATTGCTGAGCGGCGGTCTGACCCGCAGCAACGCCGAGCTGTACCTGCGGCCTTTCCACAGCGGCGGGCACGGCTTGAGTGCTGCGAAGAGATTGCAGCTGCAGGATGGCCCGCTGCAACGACACCTCGTAGGTCTTCAGGATGCGCTGCACCACACCCAGGCGTCCGCTGGGATCCAGTTCACGCAACTTGCCCAAAGCCACCGGGTCGAGCCCGCCTGATGGCATGGCAACAGCGGCAGCTGCGGCTGCAGCGGGCTGGGCAAGACCAGACTCGGGTCTGGGCAACGGCGCGCGCATAGAGGACTTGGAACTCATCGGACTGTTGACTCTAAGGGTTGGATGGCTTGCTCGTGCGCAGCTGCCTCAAACGAACATCGCGACGGGTGGTGTGCATCTGCAGGCTCAACTCAAGTCGATCACACCACCATTTCGGCCGCGCTGCAGAAATGTTGAGCCTACAGCCTTCGCCCATGCGCGGGCCAGCGGCGAGAAGCCAGCAGAAAGCAGCAAGTCACCAGCAGCAAGCGGTCAGAGCCCCGGGCAGGCCTCATCGCACGGCCCTGAATGCGGTTTGCGCTGCCACCTTCATGACGCAACGGCATCCGTACAATCTGCAGCGATGGCTTGTTTGTGCACGGCACTCCCGACTGCTCCTGTGAACCGCGGCTTCCAGCCCGATGCCCAAGGCGCTGAAGCGGGGCTCAAGCTCAGACTCCTGGTGGCCCAGATTTCGTTGCTGGCGCCCGGCCTGTCAGGCTGCACGGCCACCGCCAGTGAAGCTGCCCTGTGGTGGTTTGCCAGCTTGGCCATGATCTGTGTCGGAGGTCTGGCCTATGCGCTGGGCGCGCTGCGAGCCAGATCAGGGGTCGATCTGGAAACGCATCGGCAGCCGGCCTCGATGGCCGGAGTCGAACCTGGGAACAGAAGAGGCGGTGGCAAAGCCGATGGCGATGGCGATGGCGCAGCACTGCGCACCCGTACCCAGCTCGATCACAGCAGCCAGGGCGCCGACTTGATGTTTCGCTCTGCACCTGTTGCAGCGCTTGTGGCGGCAACGAGCGACGCCCACGGGTGGCAAACCGATGCCGCCCACCGCTTGCTGCACTGGCAAGCTCCGAAGTCCAGCCCAAGCGCAGACTCAGCTTCCGAGTGCCCCTTGTTCAAGGCCTGCGCGCAAACCCAGGCGCTGCTCGACCACCTGCAGAGTCAACGATCCTTCAGCGCGTTGCGGCTGAAACTCAAACCCGCATTTGCGGGCCACTCGGCCTGGGAGCTGCATGGCCAGGCGCAGCGCGACCCGGCGGGTCGCTTCCTGGGGTTCGTCGGCAGCGCCAAAGGGTGTGATGCCGAAGACAGCCTGCGCTCGGCAGCCGCCCTGTTGCTGCCCGCTTTGCGCGCCAACCCAGCCCCCACCCTGGTGATGTGGAGTCAGGGCGCAGGCTGGCAACTGGCAGAGCTCAACCCTGCAGCGCAGTCGCTCTGGCCGACCCTGAAAGCGGGGGACAAGGTGCAGGCGCCGGCCACCCCGCGCGCGACCCCCCCGCTGTCGATGATCGGCGCCGGGCCTTCCGACCTCGGCGCGATGCTGTCAGGCTGGCCGTTGTCCGAGCAGACACAAGCCGCGCTGGAGGGCTTGCAGGCCGGGCAATTGCCACCCACGGTAGACGGCTGGAGCCTTGCGCTGACGCCGACCCTGGCCGGCGGGGGCAAAGGCGCGGTGCTGGTGCGTGTTTCCGAAGCCAGCAGTTCGACAACCGGCCCCCATCAGGAGGCAGACTCGTTCAGCTTCACCTTGTCGCACGATCTGCGCGCACCCATCCGAGTCGTGGAAGGTTTTACCCGCATCGTCAAAGAAGATTACGGCACGCAGTTGGACCGTGTGGGCAACGATCACCTCGACCGGGTGCTGGGCGCCGCTGCGCGCATGAATCTGATGATCGACGCCTTGCTGACTCTGGCCAGACTGTCGACCCAACCGCTGGCCCGCCAGCCCGTCAACCTCAGCCAGCTGGCGCGCTACGTGGCGGACGACTTGCGCCGCAGCGCGCCAGAGCGCGAAGCCGAGTTCCACATCCAGGATGATCTGGCCACCACGGGCGACCCCACCTTGATGCGACTGGTGCTCGAAAATCTGCTCGGCAATGCCTGGAAGTACAGCGCCCGCAGCGAGCAGGCGCGAATCAGTTTTGGGACCGTGCAAACATCGGCTCCGGCGGGCTCGGGTGCCCAAGTGCCGGTGCCGGTGCCGGTGCCGGTGCCGGTGCCGGTGCCGATGCCAGTGTCAGTGACTGCGTCTGTGCAAGAACGAATCTATGTCGTGAGGGACAACGGCGCCGGCTTTGACATGCGTTATGCAGAGCGTCTGTTTGGCCTGTTTCAGCGCCTGCACAGCGCCAGCGACTTTGCCGGTCATGGCGTCGGTCTGGCGTCGGTGCAGCGGATCATTCGCAGGCATGGCGGGCAGATCTGGGCCGAGGCCGAGCCGGGCAAGGGGGCTGCGTTCTTCTTCACGCTGGATCGCGCCGCTGGCGGCGGTTGATTGACACTGTGGTGCCAGAGGCCTTGGCGCCTGGAAACCAGTTTCTGGAGTCTGCAGCCGCAGAAGCCTTCAGGCGTCTGCAGGGCCTGACCGCGCCAGTTCTTCCAGCGCCAGCAACAGCCGCTCGGCCTGCTGGGTGACGGTGCGTCCACCGCCCTGCGCCAGCGCTTGCAATCTCGACCAGGCCTGCTGTCGCGACAGCCCGTGACGGTGCATCAACACGCCGACTGCTATCGAGACCGGCTCGTCCCAAACTGGCGGCGTGGCTGCGGCGACCGCCTCTGGTGCCGGCGAGGGCGCAAGCGCAGCTTGCAAAGCAGCGCTTTCAGCGACAGGCGCAAGGGGATGCTGGCGGGCTGACTCATGGGCTGACTCATGGGCTGACTCGTGGGCTGACTCATGTGCTGACGCCGAACCCGCCAGCCGCTCCAGCACTTCGGCCACGCTGGGCACGATCTGGCCCACGTCCAGCGGTTTGATCAGATAGGCCTGGGCGCCCAGCGCCTTGCCTTGGGCCAGGGTGGCAGGATCGGAGAAGGCCGACAAGAACATGAACGGGATGCCATAGGCATCCCGCAAGGTCTGCGCCACGTCAAATCCGCTTTTGCCTTCCATGCGGATGTCCAGCAAGGCCAACTGCGGGCGGTGCTGACGCGCCAGCAAGATCGCATCGTCTCCGTTGTCGGCGTCGATGACCTCATAACCCGCCTGCGACAAGCCGTGGACCACCGTTGCCAGCACCAGACGATCGTCGTCGACGACCAGGATGCGCGCTTTGGTCGGGGCCGCAATGTCGCCCGTTGATTGCCCACCGACTGCCGTGCTCATGGGCCAGATTGTGACTGAGTCGTGGCCACGCCTTGACCCCGGCCGCTGGCCTCGCCGGCCAGATGCAGCGCAGGTGCAACGTTTGCAATGTGGCCGACGCCTTGCAGCACGGTTTGGGGCAGAACCGCGGATTCCGTCGCCTTGGGCTGCTGCACCGAGGGTGGCCACAGCTCGACCATCGCCACCACTTCTTCAGCTTGCTGCGTCAGACTCAGGGCGGCGCTGCGACGCGGCAGCAAGGCACGCACCAAGCCAAGTCCGGAGACGCCGGCACGCACCGCATCGAGCTTGAAACCGGCCGGCAAACGAGACTGGCTGGCAATGCGAATCTGCACACGCTCACCCTGGACAGCCAGGCTGCAACGCACCGGCCCGCCCTGCCCGTGCTTGATGGCGTTGGTGAACAGCTCATTGACCGTCAAGGCCACAGGAATGGCTTCGGACTCGGGCAGTACATGCACCACTTCCGCCTGGTCTTGGACATCAATCTGGCGCCCAAAGGTGCGTTGAACCGATTGCGCGATGGCCCGCAGCAGCTCTGCCACCGCCATCGGCCCGCTGACGCCCACCTGCAAGCCATAAACCTGTGCGATGGCTTGCACCTGACCCACGGCTTCTGACAGCACCACCGACATCTCGGGATGGCGTGCCGCGTTTTGTTGCAGCAACCCGGCCACCCCCTGCAGGTTGTTCTTGATGCGGTGGTGCACTTCACGCACCAGCACCTCGCGCTGGTCGATCGCGGCTTGCAGCCTGGCGCGGTCTGCAGCGCGCTGCTCCGAAACATCGGTCGCCACCAGCAACAGCTGCTCGGTGCGCGCGCCACCATCATTCAGCGGCGTGATGCGGCAGTCCCAGACCCGCAGTGGCAGCGTGGTGTCGCTGGTGACCTCGGGGGTCGCACCGACACCCACACCGACACCCACACCCAGACCAGCATCCGCTGACTGCCATTCCTGCACCACCGCTTCGCCGCTGGCCGCCACCTCGGCCAGCCAGGTCTGCAACAGCAGCGCCTGGCGGCCCGGACGGATCTCCTGCAAAGTCTTGCCCAAAGCCTGCCCAAGCGCAGGGGCGGCAGCGGACTGGCGGGCGGCAGACCCGGCGCCAAAATTGGCGGCAGCTTCAGCCCCCAACTCACTACCCAGCCAGCGCGCAGCGGTCTGGTTGAGCTGCTGCACCTGCAGGCTGCCGGCATCGAAGAGGGCGATCGCCAATGGTGCGCTTTCGATCACGCGCTGCAACGAGGCTTGCGCCTGCGCGATGCTGACCTCGGCCTGGCGGCGCTTCTCAATGTCCAGCAAGGCAAATGTCAGCTGGACCGCGGCAGCACCGAGGTGTGTGGCGCTGTGCGCATCGGCCGTGCGCACGGCATTGCCGACGACCCAGAACTCGCGGCCGTCGCGGCCACGCAGACGGCACTCGAAACTCTCGGACTGCCCTTGCCGCAAGCGCTGATCCCAATCGACGCGACGCAACGGATGGCCCGGCTCGGGTGTGGCCACCAGACTGATGGGTTCACCCACAAAGTCGGCCAGCTCACCTGCAAACATGCGTCGCGCCGATCGGTTCATCCACTCGATGCCCTGCCCTGCAACCGTGACGATGCCGACCAGCACCGAATCCAGGATGGCTCGCGTGCGCTCGGCCTGCTGAGCCAGGGTGTCGCGGGCGCGGTAGCGCTCGTCGACATCGACATACGACCAGATCAGCGCCGCCCCCGGGTCTTGTGTGTCCACTGGCCTGACCGCCACCTGCACCCAGGCCAGGCTGCCATCGCTGCGGCGCAGTCTGCGCTCGCCGCTGAAGCGGCCACCGTCGCGCAGGGCCTGATGCACGAGCGCCTCGAACTGCACACACTCACGCGCATTGGCGTAGAGCTCTGCCGCATCCAGTTTCAGCAGATCGGCACTGGCCCAGCCGCTGAGCTCGGCCATCGCCTGATTGGCGCGTTCAATGCGCGAACCGCGCTGGTATACGATGCCCACCTCCGACAAACTGAACATCAACTCCCGGTCGCGCAACAATTGCTCGAGCTCTGCCTGCTGATGCTTCAGGCGCGAGATATCGGTCAACACCGCCACGGTTTCGCTCGGATCACCCTCCGTGGCAGCACGCAAGGACAGCGAATACCAGCGCCGCTGACCATCCTGCGAGACGCGGCTGAGCTCGGTTTCGTAAGTGCGGCCGACGGCGAGCGCATGCCTGGCCTGCTGCAGCTTTTGCTCGTCCGCGGACGACATCCGGCGCACGCCGATGGCGGGCCGCACCCGCGGCGCCAGCACTGCTGCTTCTTCAGGGGGGCCCTGGCCATCTCGCGCCAGGATTTCGCTCAGGGATGCGCCAGCGCTACCGCCCGCCTCGTAGCCCAGCATGCGCTCGAAGCGGCGGTTGCAGCGCACAAGCGCCGGCCCGCGCAGGTAGGCAATACCCGCCGTGGAGCTGTCCAGGATGGTGGTCAGTTCGCGCAACAGCTGATCGTTGCGCCGCGCGGCCGCCTCCTGCTGTGTGACGTCAAGGGTGACGATGGAAGTTGTATTGCGCCCACCCGACAGCGCACCGGGCTCGACACGGGTCAGCAACCAACGCAAACCCAACTCAGGGTGGCGCACGGCGTAGCGCACCTCGGTGCGCTGCCCGCTGCGCAGAGCCTGCTGCAAGCGCTCGAACTCGGGCAGCGATGAGGCTTCGACCAGTTCACGCCCGATGCCCAGCAACGCGCCGCCGTTCGACGGGCCCGCTGGTCGCCTGCCCGCTGCGGGCGGAGATTCGGCGCCATCCGCCTTGCGCGTCGCCGACTGCGCCGGCGCGATCCAGCCACGGTTGGGATCGAAGGTGGCCACGCCGATGCTGGCCGTGTCCATCAACATGCCCATTTCAAGCTGCGCCAGATCACGCTCGTCTTCTGCGCTGCGGTCTTGCACCACGGCCAGAACACGGTGTCTGCTGGTGGGGTCTCCAGGGCCAGCGCCGGGTGCAGCCTCCAGGCAGGCCAGCCTGGCCCAGAGGCGACGTCGACGGCCATCGCTCAAAGGCAACAAGACCTGGCGCTCAATGGGCCTGCCCCCCGGAAAAAGAGCCGGCTCCAGTGCACCATCGTGCCAAGCCAGCAGGCTTTGCAACTCGACAGCTGCGCCTTCCAACTCAACGGGCACACGTTCCACCATCGACTCAAAAGCCGCGTTGGAGCGCAGGATCAGGCCGCTGGCGTCGTACACCAGCATGCCGCCATCGCTGAGCTCGAACCAGCGCGCCAGTTCGTCCTCTGCACGCCTGGCGCGTGCACGTGCGCGGTGCTCTTCGCTCAGCACCTGCAGCAGGCTCAGCCAGTCGGCTGGCCCACCGGGTTCGCCCACCGGGATCACGGCCAGCGAACACCACTGCTCGTGGCCCTGGGCATCCAGCAGACGCCTGCGCAGCATTGGCAGCGCCTCGCCTTGCAGGAGCAAAGCCTGCAGATGTCGGCGCTCGGCGCGGTTGAGTTGCTGATCGTCTGCGGGCTGCAGCTCAATCGGGTCGAGCCCGATCAAGGCCTCGCGGGGTCTGCCGACCAAAGCCGCGAAAGCTGCATTGACGTCCAGCAGACGGAAGTCCGGGCCTTGCAGCGTCGCCGGCTGCGGCGAAGCCCACAGGGTGCGCCAAAGCGACGTGGCCTGAGTGAAAGCGGGTGTACCGCTGCCCGTCATCCGTCCAATTGGTTGGCGGCCATCAGCGCGCGCAGCACAGCGTGGTTGACTTCCTTCATGTCGAGCATCAGCGCGTCGGCGCCTTCGCGGATGTCAAACACCGCTTCTTGCTCGATGGCACGCACCAGTTGCAGATAGGGCCCGTAAGGACCGCTGCCTTCGAGCAGCGCCAACTGCACTTTTTCTGCCACCGGGATGCCGATCAACAGATCGGCAAAGGGCTGACCCAACAAGCGGTCCAGCAAGGAGAACACACCACAGATGAACATCTCGCTGCGCACTTCAGGGTCGTCCTGCCCAAAGGCCAGTTGCTCCATCAGCAAACCACGGCGCACGGCAGCGTGCATCAAAGGCTTGGCGTTGTTGCCTTTGGACGAAGAAGCCAGCAACAAAGCGAGCCAGCGCTTCAGGCGCTGGTAGCCCAGCATCATCAATGCATGACCGAAGCTGCTGATCTCCACCGACATGCCAAAGGCCGGCGAGTTGAGATAACGCAACAACCTGAAGGCCAGCGTCGGGTCGCGCTTGAGGAGGCCTTCGAGCCGGCCCACGGGCTCTTCACGCTCAACGCCATTGATCAGCTCCAGCACCACCTGCACATCGGGCGGCACGGTGCTGCGGCCGGTGGCTTTGGGCAAGGGGTCTTCCAACGGCCAGCCCAATACGGCTACTGCGCCGCGCTCAAATGCCTGGCCGGCAGCAGCAGCGCTGCGCACCCCGCTTTGGATGGTGGTGACGCTGCGCAGACCGGGTATCGCGGCCGGGCTGGCGCGCCGCTCTTCATCGGCATCGACCACCGTATGCGAAAAACAGGCCAGGATCTCCTTGCTCAGCGGCTTGACGGGCCGGCCCTTGAGCAGCAGCACCGAGCCGGCTGCATGCAGGTTCAGCAGGTTGGCGCTGAGTTCTGGCTCCACGGCCATGAAAGCCGGGATCTCCAGCATGAAGTGGGGTGCCGGCAGGGCCCGGATCACGGTCCGCAGGAGGTCCTCGTCTGCGACGTTCAACGCCACTGGCGGCAGCTTCAAAGCTGCACTGGACGAAGCCGAGGCAGGTGCAGCACGTACCGGTGCGCCGGAGCGACCCGCCGGCGCACCCGAGCCGACGTCACGCAGGCTCAACTGGATGGCTTGTTCATCCTGCGGCGGCCAGACATCGTGCAGCGCATGCAGCAATGGCCCGGCGTCTGGCGCAGCATCCGGCCGCGCCGGAAACACCGTCAAGCGGGTGGCCACGACCTGGCGCTGGCGGCCGATCATGGGGCTGTAGCCGAAGGCCACTTGGCCGAGTACGGGGTGGTGTTGCATGTTGAATGAGGCCCACCTGGGCGCAGGTTGAAGACAGAAATCAGCGCAGATAGTCAAACAGGGACATCTTCTGCACGATCGAATAGGTCTTCAGAGCGGCATCGTAGCCGGTCTGCCGATTCTGGAACTCGGAAATGGCCTGCAGCATGTCCAGATCTTCGGCGTCAGAGCGCTGGCGCTGTGCGTCCAGCACGGTCTGGCTCAGGCGCTCGGCAATGCCCTCGATGCGGTTCAGTGCATCACCCGCGTGCGAGCGCCAGGCGCTGAGGTTGGCGCTGCCGGCGTCGATGTCGCGCAAGCCGGTGCTGACCGTCAGCGCTACATCGGCGCTGCTGCGCCCAGGGGTCAGCAGCTCACCCACCACGCGGTCCAGCGCGTCGAAGAACGATAACGTGCCGCCCGGGTTGGCCGGGTCTGCGGCTTGCAGCCAGGCTGCGCGCCCGTCCACCGTGAGCGCCGTGGCCTCGCCCGAAGCCGCCTGCAGCTGGCCGCTGGCGGCGTTGTAGGCCACGCCACCGGGCGCGTCTGCAAACGGTGGCCCGTCACTGCCTTGGCCGCCGAAGAGGTAACGGCCTGCACCGTCGCTGCGATTGGCCAGCGCAAAGAGATCATTGCGCAAGTTGCGGACCGACTCGCCCAGTATGCGGCGCTCGTCATCGCTGAAGCTGCCGTTGCCGGCGCCGATCAGTTGCTCGCGCACTTGCTGCATCAACTCGGCTGCGCTGCCCAGCGTCGACTCGGTCTGCTGCATCGCATCGCGGCTGGCCGCCAGCGCGCGCTGCTGCGCCTGGCTGCGGCTCAGGCTGGCCAGCGCACGCTCGGCCTGCGCTGCTGCAGCCGGGTCGTCGCTGGGTTTGCTGACCCGCTTGCCGCTCGTCAACCGCTCTTGCGATTGGCTCAGCTCGAGCTGGCGCTTTTGCAGGTTGGAGACCGAGGACTCGAAGGCGTTGGCAGATGAGATGCGCATTCAATGCTCCAGCCGGCGGCAGTGCGGCACACGGCTCGCAGTGGCTTGAGGGTGTTGGGCAGGGGTCATGCGGGATTCAGGGATCTACAGGTCTGCGGGTCAACCCGCCACATCCAGCAAGGTATCGAAGATGGACTGCGCCACCTGCAACATCTTGGCCGCCGCCTGGTAGCTCTGTTGGTAACGGATCAGGTTGGCAGCTTCTTCGTCCAGATTGACGCCAGCTTGAGCGCTGCGGCTCAACTCGGTCTGCCCGGCCACTGCATCCGAGATGTCTGCCGCGGTGATGCCGCTTTGCACGCGCACACCGATATCGGACAACGCCAGCGCCCAGGCGTCGGTGGCTGTCCTGCCGCCTGCAATGCCGCTGTCGCGCAAAGCCACCAGGGCCAGCGCGTTGCCGTTGTTGCTGGCCCTGGCCGAGACGGGCGTGGGCTCGACCACCAGGGTGTCGCCACTGCGTGGCACGCCTGCCAGCCGCAGGCTGAAACCGTTGATGTCGGTCGGCGCTTCCGGGATGCCGCGCCCCGCCTGCCAGGTACCCGAGCCCGAGGCCATCAGCCCGCCGCCTGAATCACGCAGCTCCCAGTCGTAGTCGCCAGCATCGCTGGTGAAGCTGACGGTGGTGGTGCCATCGGCCACCGGCAAAGGTGCCGCGTTGACGGTCAGGCCCTGCACATTGGCAGTGCCCCGATTGGCAGCCCCTGCCGTGCCGATCAGTGCCGACGTCGCCGCCAGGTCGCGTGGGTCGGACAGCAGAGTCCGCATCTGCCCGGCGGCCTGGCTCACGGCCTGCAACAGAAAGCGATCGCCAGGTTGTGGGCCGGGCACACCGAAGTCGATCAGCATGCCATCCACCGTGTCGCCGCTCGCCACTGTGCTGACTCTGCCGTCGCTCAAGCGCGTCAGCAGATAGCTGCCTGCGTTGGCGGGGTCTTCGCGCAGGTCGTAATCGCTGGCCTGCAGCTCGGACGGCACCGTGCGGGTGAGGCTGATGCTGGCGAAGAAGTTGCCAGCACCGTCGCGCGCATTGCCCTGATTGTTGATGGCCACCGCAGCACCCAACCCGAACAACGCGGCTGAGGGCACGCTGCCCAGCGGGCTTTGCAGATTCAGACCACGCATCTGCTGATCGTTGACAGCCTGCCCCACGGCAGCCGCCAGACGGCCGACCAGATTGCGGCCTGCCGCCAGATCCTGGTTCTGAAATCGCAACAGGCCCGCCACCGCGCCGCCGCCCAGAGCAGAAGGCTCCAGCAAGCGGGTGACGCCAAATTCGGAAACGCCGATCGCCGTGCGCGTGGTGTCTGCAGGGTCCATCATGGCCTGCAACTGCACCGCCTCTGCGCCCAGCACCAGGCGCTGCCCGCCGCCGGCGAAGATGCCCCAGGTGCCGTCTTGGGCCTCGATGCGGGTGACTTGAATCTGGCTCGACAGGCGCGACACCAGGCGCTCACGCTCGTCCAGCAGATCATTGGCCGGCTGGCCAACCCCACGCAGAGCGGCAATCTGCTGGTTGACGGCTGCGATGCTGCGCGTCAGGCCATTGATCTCCGCTACGCTGGCCTTCAGCTCGGCCTCGACGCCGTCTTGTGCTGCGCCGAGCTGAGAGGACGCTTCGCGAAAGCGCGACGCCATGTCCTGCGCACGGGCCAGCACCACCTGACGCGTGGACAAGTCGTCGGGCCGGCTGGACATGTCCACCATCGCCTGCATGAGCTGGCTGGTGGCGTGGCCAAGGCCACCTTCGCCGGTCTTGAAGACGTTCTCCATCTGCCGCAATTGCTGCAGCCGCGCGCCGTCCATGGCCGCCAGTGAGCGCGTGTTGGCGGCCTCGCGGGTCAGAAAGGCGTTGTGGCTGCGCGTGACCGAAGCCACATCCGCACCGCGGCCGAAGAAGCCAGCGCCCGTGAACTGCCCTTGTGAGGTCTGCAGTTGCACCTCTTGACGCGAGTAGCCTGCGACGTTGGCGTTGGCAATGTTGTGGCCGGTGGTCTGCAAGGCGGCGTAGTTGGCCGCCAGCGCCCGCACACCCAAAGACATCAAGCCGAATCCGCTCATCGTGCAACAGCCTTCAGGTTCAGGAGGTCAGGATTCAAGCCAGCGAGCGCTGCAAGCGCAGCGTGGTGTTGATGACGCGCGACAGCTTGTCGGCATACGCCGGGTCGGTGGCATAACCGGCTTTTTGCAGCCCCTGGGCAAACACCACGCCGCCGTCAACGGCGTTTATCCGTGTGTTCCTGGCTAGCTGCACGCCCTCCAGCACCGGCCGGTAGCGCGGGCTTTCCTTCATCAACCGTGCGTAGTCGGCAAACGACTCGGCATAGCTGCCGTACGCACGAAACTGCGCCACCATCTTCTGCGGCTTGCCGCCGATGTATTCGGTGGTCACGATCTCGGCCACCGGCCCTTTCCAGTTGCCACCGGCCTTGATGCCGAACAGGTTGAAGCTGGGCGCACCGTCGGCGTGGCGGATCTCTTTGCGCCCCCATCCGGTCTCCAGCGCAGCCTGCGACAGCATGAAACTGGCCGGAATGCCGGTCTTCTGCTGGGCCTTGTTGGCGGCTTCGGTGTGCTGCTGCACAAAACCTGCGGCACCGGCTTGCGGCACACGCGTGGGCGCTGGGGTGGCCGCCAGCGGCTGTGGGGTGTTGTTGGCAGACGAAGTACTGGGGATCGGCCCTGGGTTCAAGCCCATCTGCCGCTCCAGCTGTTTCATGATCGCCTCGGACAAGCCGCCGGGGCGCCCGCTGAGTTGCGTGGACCATTGCTTGTCCAGCATTTCGGTCCCCAGCTGAGTACCGGAGTTCTCCAGCATGCCGCTTTGAAAGCTGGCAGCGCGCATCGACTTCATCAGCTCGCCCATGAACAACGACTCGAACTGCCTGGAGGCTTCACGCGCCGCACCTTTGGGGTCGAGCGCAGCGCGCGCGCGAAGATCCAGCAGCGACCGGGTGTCCATCGCCAAGCCCTCGGGCGCAGCCATGCTGCCTCTGTTGGGGCTGATGGTGCTGATGGTGCTGATGGTGCTGCTGATGCTGCTGGTGCTGCCGAAACTGGAAAAGCTGGGGCCCGCATCCAGGCTGACGCGGGGGTTCAGGTGGCTGACGCCGGTCATCAGATCACCTCGATTTCGGCACGCAAGGCGCCTGCAGATTTCATCGCCTGCAAAATCGCCAGCAGATCCATCGGCGTGGCGCCCAAAGCATTCAGCGCCTTGACAACATCGGTCAGCTTGACGCCGGCGGGCAGCTGGATCAGCGCCCCGCCCTGCTGGTTGATCGAGATGTCGCTTTTTTCGCCCTGCACGGTCTGGCCGCCTGACAGCGGGTTGGGTTGGCTGACCAAGGGCGTGGTGCTGATCGTCACCGACAGGTTGCCATGCGCCACCGCGCAGGCGCCCAGCGTCACGGCCTCGTTCATGACCACCGAGCCGGTGCGGGCGTTGATCACCACACGCGCCGCAGGGATCGCCAGCGCCACCGTCAAGTTCTCCAGATCTGCCAGGAAAGCCACGCGGTCGGTGGCTTGCTCCGGCAACTGCACACGCACCGTGCGCCCGTCGACGGCGGCTGCAGTGCCCGGCCCTTTGGCCCGATTGATCGCATTCACCACCGCACGCGCGGTGTTGAAGTCCACCGACTGCAGGCCCAACTGCAATGACTCGCCCTGCAGGGCAGAAGTTGGCACCGCACGCTCGACACTGGCGCCATCCGGAATGCGCCCGGCTGACAGGTGGTTGATCTGAACCTTGGAGCCACCCGCCGCGGCGCCAGCGCCGCCCACGATCAGATTGCCCTGCGCCATGGCGTAGATCTGCCCGTCAGTCCCCTTCAAAGGCGTGGCGATCAAGGTGCCGCCACGCAGGCTCTTGGCGTTGGCCAACGAAGACACCACCACATCGATGGGTTGCCCGGGCTGCGCAAAGGGCGGCAACTGCGCTGTCACCATCACCGCAGCCACGTTGCGCAACTGCATGCTGGCGCCAGGCGGCAGCGTCACGCCCATCTGTTGCAGCAGGGCATTGATGCTCTGGCTGGTGAAGGGTGCCTGCGTGGTCTGGTCGCCGGTGCCGTCCAGGCCGACGACCAGGCCGTAGCCCACCAGGGGGTTGCTGCGCACACCTTGCACGCTCGCCAGCTCTTTGAGGCGGACTGCGGCTTCTGCCGGCCACCACAAGGCGCTGCTCGCCACCACCACCGCCAGCCACATCAGCTTGCGCACCCAGCGCTGGCTGCGGCGGTCCAGTTCTTTATCCAGGTCCTGATCCTGGTCCAGGTCCTGATCCATCGCGTCGCGCTGGGACATCCTGAGCCGCCCCGCCATCAGATCGGCAACACGTTGAGGAAGATGCGCGACAGCCAGCCCACGGCTTGCGCCTCGGCCTGCTGACCGCGCCCGCGCTGCTCCAGCCGCACATTGGCGATCTGCGCACTTTGCACGGTGTTGCCTGCCTGGATCGCGCGTGGGTCCACCTGGCCCGAGAAGCGCAGCACATCGACGTTGTGGTTGACGCCGATCTGCTTTTCACCGGCAATCAGCAAGTGCCCATTGGGCAGAACGCTGCGCACCACCACCGTGATCGTGCCGCTGAAATCGTTGCTGCTTTCGGTCGAGCCCTTGCCCGCAAAGGTGTTGCTGGTGGTGCCTTCAGCGCCAGCCTTGGCCAGCGCAGCGGCCTTGATGCCCGGCAGCGCGGTGAAGCCCGCAGACAGGCTGCCCGATTTGTCGACCGAGCTGGTGGACTTTTGCGTGGCGCTGACCTTCTCGATGATGGCCACCGTCAGCGTGTCGCCGACCAGCCGTGCGCGGTGGTCTTCGAACAGCGGCCTGTAGGTGCTGGCCTGATAGATGCTGCCGGTGTTGGCCAGCACCGCGGGCGTGGCTTCCGGCATCACCGGGGGTGGCGTATCGATGCGAATGCGCGGGTCGTACATGGCGCAGCCTTGCAGCGCTGACAAGACCCAAAACAGAAATAGGGCCAATACCAGCGTGCCAGCCGTGCGCCAAAGCGACGCAGCAGGCTGCCGCAACTGCGGTGGGGGGTCTGGGAGAATCACAACTGGCCCAGCCTCTGCAACATCTGGTCCGAAGTCTGGATGGCTTTGGAATTGAGTTCGTAGGCGCGCTGCGTGGCGATCATCGACACCAGCTCTTCGACCACGTTGACGTTGCTGCCTTCCACAAAACCACGTTGCAAGCCGCCCAGGCCGTTGCTGCCCGGGGCGCCGGCGTTGGGCGTGCCGGAGGCTGCCGTTTCGCCGTACAGGTTGCCGCCTTTGGGCTCCAGACCTGCGGGGTTCACGAACGAAGCCAACTGCAACTGCCCCAGCGCCTGCGGCGCCGTCTGGCCGGGCACGCTGGCGGTCACGGTGCCGTCTTCGGCCACATTGACGGCCGAAGCATTGGCCGGCACGGTGATGCCCGGCAGCACGGCATAGCCAGCGGCTGTCACCAGGCCGCCATTGGCATCGAGCTGGAATGCACCGTCGCGCGAGTAGGCCGTACTGCCATCAGGCAGTTGCACCTGAAAAAAACCATTGCCCTTGATTGCGACGTCCAGGTTGTTGCCGGTCTGCTGCAGGCTGCCCTGGCCAAAGTTGCGCGTGGTGGCTGCAGCGCGCACGCCCAGGCCCACGGTCAGGCCGGTGGGCAATTGAGTTTGATCAGAGGTGGCCGAGCCTGCGGGGCGCAGGTTTTGATACATCAGATCCTCGAACAACACACCCGCACGCTTGAAGCCGTTGGTGCCGACGTTGGCCAGGTTGTTGGAGATGGCATCCAGCTTGGCTTGCTGGCCTTCCATGCCGGTTTTGGCAATCCAGAGTGAGCGGATCATGATGCTTGAGACCTTGCTGCGATGACGCCATCTTCGCCCGAACTGAAGGCCCGCAGGCTTCGAACAGCGGCCGAGTTGTGGGCCTGTTCCGAGGCTTGTGGTGCGGGGGCGTTGCGCCCGCTTACTGCGGCGCCAGCAACCTGGCGGCACCTTGCTCGCGCTGCTCAGCACCCTGCAGCATCTTCATCTGCTGCTCGAACTGGCGCGCGGCCGAGATCATCGCCACCATTGTCTCGACCGGGCTGACGTTGGAGCCTTCCAGCGCACCGCTTTGCAGCCGCGCCTCAGGCACCGCAGGCAGGTCGCCGTCAGCAGCGCGAAACAACCCGTCGGTGCCCCGGGTCAAGGCTTCTTCAGGCACCACCATCTTCAGCCGCCCCACCTGCTGTGGCCGGCCACTGCCGACCTGCGCGCTGATGCTGCCATCGCTGGCGATGTCGACATTGGCGTTGGTGGGCAACGTGATCGGGCCGCCGTCACCCAGCACGGGCAAGCCAGAAGTGGTGACGAGTTGCCCTTCGGCGTTGACCTGCAGCGCACCTGCCCGGGTATAAGCCTCGGCGCCGTCCAGGGCCTGCACCGCGAACCAGGCGTTACCCTGAGCGGCGACGTCCAGCGGACGGCCCGTGGTTTGCATCGGTCCTGGCCGGATGTCATGGCCAATCGAGGTCTCCAGCGCATAGACGCGCGTGCTGGCGCCATCGCCCAGCACCGGTACAGCGCGGAAGGACTGCAACTCGGCCCTGAAGCCGTTGGTCGAGACGTTGGCCAGGTTGTTGGCCAGCGAATCCTGCCGCTGCAGCGCCGCCTTGGCGCCACTCATCGACAAGTAGATCAGGCGGTCCACAGGCTCAGGCCCACCAGGTCAGATGCCTCAGCAGAGCCTCGATCACCGCAGGTTGACCAAGGTCTGCAACACCTGGTCCTGCGTCTTGATGGTCTGCGCGTTGGCCTGGTAGATGCGCTGCGAGACGATCATGTTGACCAACTCGCCGGTCAGATCGATGTTGCTTTCTTCCAGCGTTCCGGCCTGCAGGCTGCCCAGGTTGCCGTTACCGGCCACACCCGCAATCGGCTCACCGGATGTGAAGGTATGGATCCAGGCGTTTTTACCGATCGGCTGCAGGCCCTGCGGGTTGCGGAAGTTGGCCAGTTCGATCTGGCCTGCCGGCCGTGTCTGGCCGTTGGAGTAGCGGGCCATCACGATACCGTTGCCCTCGATGGCGATGGCCGACAACTGGCCTGCCGCAAAACCGTCTTGCTGCAGGTCGGTGACGCCAAAGGGCGCGCCATATTGGGTCATCCGGGTCAGGTCCAGCTCAACGGCGATCGGCAAAGTCAGTGCGCCGTTGGCGTTGGTGGTCTCGGGCACCGTGAAGGCCACCGGAGCGATAGGTGCGCTGGGCCTGGAGCCGTTGGGCTCGAAGGTGATCGTGGTCAACACGGTGGGCGTGCCGCCTGGGTCCATCACATCCAGCCCGTTGGCGGTGGCAAAGACGTTCCAGGTGTCGTTGTCGGCTTTCTGAAAATAGTAAGTCAGGGCCACCTGCTGGCCTTTCTCATCGAAGACCGTCAGCGAGGTGGCGTTGTTGTAGGTGTCGGCGTCGGCGTAGTCGATGCTGGGCGAGGCGGTTACACCGGTCGTCAGCAGGCGTGAATCCATGTTGGCGTCGATACGGATCTCGCTGGTCTGGCGGGGCGCCACGCCGGCGGTGGGCAACTGCAGCGCCACCGCCTGGCCGGGCTGGATCACACCTTCTTCGTTGGCTGGGTAACCCATCAGGCGATGGCTTGAGTTGTTGACGATGAAACCCTCACGATCGACCTTGAACTGGCCATTGCGTGAGTAGGTGGGTGGGTTGACGCCATCGGTCAATTGAAAGAAGCCGGGGCCGTTGATTGCCAGATCCATGGGGTTCTCGGTAGTCTTCAGGTTGCCTTGGGTGAATTGCTGCGCCACAGTGCTCAGGTTGACGCCGATGCCCACCGGGTTGGCCCCGGTCAGGTTGAGCGCTGCGGCGTACATGTCGCCAAACTCTGCGCGCGAAACCTTGCTGCCAAAGGTGTTGGCATTGGCGATGTTGTTGCCGATCACCTGCAAGTTCTTGCTGGTGGCGTTGAGTCCGGAGAGGCCTTGCTGGAAGCTCATGGGGTGTCCTGCGGGGTGGGGGAGGTTGAATGAATCAGTTGAAGGCCTTGACGTCGCTGTAGCTGACGCTGCCGTTGAATTGGGTGTCGATGACCAAGCCATTGCCATTGGTCGACACCGCCTGCACGCGGTCGCGCATCAGCGGCGTGTGCGGCACCGCCAAAGTGCCGTTGTTGGCCAACACCCTGAAGCGATAGGCAGCGCCGTCTTGCAAGCCTTCTGCTGTCGGATCCGGTGACCACTGGAAAGCATGACGGCCTGCGCCCTGAGCACCCACATTCATCGTGTCGATGACGCGGCCCGAGGGGTTCAGGATTTCGACCTTGACAGAGCCGGCCGTGCCAGCGAGTTCGAAACCGCCCGTCGCCACGCCTGCTCTGACCGACAGGCGGTTGCCTTGCAACGTGACATCTCGGCCCACCAGCGTGGCCCCAGTCACGGTCTGCATCTGCACGAAGCCGGCGTTCAAGCCTTCGACCGTGGTGTTGAGCTTCTCGATGCCGCTGACGGTGTTGATCTGCGCCATCTGGCTGGTGATCTGCGCGTTGTCCATCGGATTCAGCGGATCCTGGTTCTGCAACTGCGTTACCAGCATCTTCAAGAAGCGGTCTGCACTGCCTGCTTCGTTGGCGGTCTGGGTGCTCGCGCTGGCAGCGTTGAGCACGCTGAAATCGCGGCCAATGGCTGAATTCATCGCAACGCTCATGACTGCCCGATCTGCAACGTCTTGACCAGCAGCGAACGCGCCGTGTTCATGACTTCGATGTTGTTCTGGTAAGAGCGTGAGGCCGACATCATGTTGACCATCTCTTCCACCGGGTTGACGTTGCTGAAGGTGACATAGCCCCCGGCGTCGGCGCTCGGGTGCTTGGGGTCATGCACCCGGCGGCCCGGCGTGTTGTCTTCGGCGATCGTCGACACGCGCACGCCTGCGGTGCTGTCGCGCTGGCCCGGGGGGCCCATCAGCGCGGTCTGAAACACCACCTGGCGGGCTTTGTAGGCGCTGCCATCGGGGCCGGCCACCGTATCGGCGTTGGCCAGATTCGAGGCCACGACGTTGAGCCGTTGGCTTTGCGCACTGACGGCGCTGCCTGCGACGTCGAAGATGCGGAACATGCTCATGGAGACTCCTTGCAGTGACTGCGGTGACGAAAGAAAAACTCAGGCAGCATCGAGGTCATGCAGGCGCAATGTGCAGCGGCCATCAGCCCTGGTTGTGGCTCTTCATCGCGTCCAGCATGCTGCGCACGCTGCCGTTGATGAAGCGCAGCGTGGCCTCGTACTTGACGGCGTTGTCGACAAAAGCCGCACGCTCGCGGTCCATGTCCACGGTGTTGCTGTCCAGATGGGTCTGGTTGGGCTGCACATAACGCAAACGGGGCGCAGACTTGCCGTCGGGCTGCAGGATGTCGTCGGCGATGCCCTGCCCGGCTTGCGTGCTGCCGGTGGCCGTGCGCAGCGCGGCAGCAAAGTCAAAGTCGCGCGACTTGAAGCCCGGCGTGTCGGCGTTGGCGATGTTGCTGGCGATCAGCCGCTGACGGTCGGCACGCAAGACCAGGGCCTGGCTCTGGAAGTCGAGTGCGTCGCTGAGGCGAGGAATCATCGCAGGCTCCTGTGGCTGTACAAGGCCTGGCGCAGGCCCCGTCGATAGGGCGCATTCTGGGCAGAAGCACTGGCTGCATGAGGCCGAAAAGAGAACCGATCACCTGCCATTTCAAAGCCACGGCTGCACCGCCATTGCCTACAGTGCAGCGCATGAACCGCCCTCCCTTCGGACACCGATCTGCGCCGCTTGCAGCCCCAGTGGCCGGCGCAGGGCGTTGGCGCCGGGCAGCGCGCGCATGTGCTGTTGCTTGCGCCGCTGCCGGCATGGCTGTTGGTGCCGAGGCTGGTACCGGTTCCGGCACCGGCTCGGGTGTTGACGCCGGTGCTCAACCCGGCACGCTGCCAGCCACGACCCTGAAGGAAGCCGTGACTTTGCTGCACCAAGCCGTCCAGGCGACGGCGCCGGCGGGCGCCCGCGTCCGGGTTGAAGCCGGCGAGTTGGACAGCCGCTTGAAGCTGGCGCCCTGCGCGCGCATCACACCCTACCTGC
>JBBQIB010000029.1:0-24322 GCA_038324515.1 Burkholderiales bacterium | reverse complement strand
AAGCGCATGAAGAACGGCGCTTCGTGCGGGGTTTTTGGCAGGTTCACCGGCTCGCCACTGAAGAAGGTGTCGTGGATGAAGCGCATGCTGTAAGCGACGCTGAAAACCCCGGCCAGCGTGGCGCCCAGCGGCAGCAGCCAGTCCATCACCGGGTACGAATCCTTGGTCACCGCCTCGGCAAAGAACATCTCTTTGCTGAGAAAGCCGTTGAGCAGCGGCACCCCGGCCATCGCTGCCGCTGCCACCATGCCTAACGTGGCTGTGAAGGGCATGACCTTCAACAAACCCTTGATGCGCCGCATGTCGCGCGTGCCGCATTCGTGGTCGATGATGCCGGCGCTCATGAACAGCGCCGCCTTGAAGGTGGCGTGGCTGATGATGTGGAACACCCCGGCCACCACCGCCAGCGGCTCGCCCAGGCCGAACAGCAGCGTGATCAGCACCAGATGGCTGATCGTGCTGTAGGCCAAGAGCCCCTTCAGGTCATGCTGAAAAATGGCCACGTAGGCGCCCAGCAGCAGCGTAGCCAGCCCCGTCAGGCTGACGATCCAGAACCACTCTTCGCTGCCACCCAGCGCGGGGTACATCCGGGCCAGCAAGAACACCCCGCACTTCACCATCGTCGCCGAATGCAGGTAAGCCGAGACCGGCGTGGGCGCGGCCATGGCGTGGGGCAGCCAGAAGTGAAACGGGAACTGCGCACTCTTGGTGAAGGCGCCCAGCAGCACCAGCACCAAGGCAGCCAGGTACAGCGGGTGAGAACGGATCAAATCGCCTGACGCCAACACCACGTCCAACTTGACGCTGCCCACGATGTGGCCGATGAGCAGCGCGCCGGCCAGCAAGCACAGGCCGCCCGTGCCGGTGATCGTCAAGGCCATGCGCGCGCCTTCGCGGGCGTCCGGGCGGCGGTGCCAATAGCCGATCAGCAAGAACGAGCTCAGGCTGGTGAGTTCCCAGAACAGCACCAACAGGATCAGGTTGTCGGCCAGCACCACGCCCAGCATGGCGCCCATGAACAGCATCAGGAAGGTGAAGAAGCGCCTAGCCGGGTCTTTGGGGTCCAGATACCAGGCGGCGTACAGCACGATCAAGGCGCCGATGCCGATGATCAAAAGCGCGAACAGCCACGCCAGGCCATCCATGCGAAAACCGAAGTCGAGCCCCAGCGCGGGCAGCCAGGGCACGCTGTAGCGCAGCACTTCGCCGCCAAACACTGCAGGCGCGCTGAGCAGCACCAGGCCCAGTGCCAGCAGCGTCACGACGCCAGAAAGGATGGCCACGGCTTGGCGTGCGGTCCCTGGCAGACAGGCCACCAGAGCTGCGCCCACCCACGGCAGCAGGGCCAGCCAGAGCAGTGAATTCATGTGGATCTGGGCACTTCGGGCGTGCGGCGGATGAACATCACCACCAGGGTGATCAAAGTCAGCGGAATCACAAAGCTCATCATGACACGCGAGTAGGGTTCCAGCGCCGCATGTTCCTGGGCCGACAGGATCAGGTAGGTCACGTAGGCCACGTAGTAGCCCAGGAACACGGCGCCTTCCCAGCGCGCGATCTCACGCCCGGTCATGAAGATCGGCAGGCAGGCCACGGTGGCGGCCAGCATGACCCAGATGTCGAAGGCCATCAGCGAGGGCGCCATCACCAGCCCCAGGTTGCCCGAGACGATGCTGGAGATGCCCAAGCAGGCCAGGATGTTGAAGGTGCAGCTGCCGATGACGTTGCCGACCGCGATGTCGCGCTCGCCTTTGAGCGCTGCCGCCACCGAGGTCGCGACTTCGGGCATCGAGGTGCCGGCAGCGACGATCGTCAGCCCGATGATCAGGTCGCTGACACCCAGCGCTTTGGCGAACGCCACGGCGGATGTCACCATGAATTCGGAGCCAAAGACCAAGCCCACCAGGCCAACGACGATCAAGGCCAACTGAGCCGGCAGTTTGTTGTCCCAGGCGCCGGGCTCAAGCTTGGGTGCCTCGTCGACAAACTCTTGCTGGGCTGCCTGCGTTTCTCGCCGCGACTGGATGATCAAGAACGTGGTGTAGATCACCAGCAGCGCAACCAGCAACGTGCCGTCCAGCCAACTGACCTTGCCATCCAGCCCCAACAGCAGCAGCAGCACCGACAAGCCGATCAAGATCGGCACTTCTTGCCGGATCAGTTGCACGTTGACCAGCAGCGGGGTGATGAGGGCGCTCAGCCCCAGGATCATCAGAATGTTGAAGATGTTGCTGCCCACCACGGCGCCGATCGCGATGTCCGTGGTGCCCCCCAGTACGGCGCCGACCGCCACCGCCACTTCGGGCGCGCTGGTGCCGAAGGCGACGATGGTCAAACCCACCACCAAAGGCGAAATGCCGAAGGACAGGGCGAGTTTGGAGGCGCCGCGCACCAGCAGGCTGGAGCCGATCACCAGCAGCGCGAGGCCGAGCAGAAACAGGAGCATGTTCATGAGGGCCTGCACTCTAGCGGCAAAAGTGGCTTTGCCCAGTGGCCCCCGGTCTTTAAGGGCCGGCCAAGGCGGGGACTTGTACTGCGCTCAGCTTGCTGCCAAGAACATGCCAAGTGTTGCAATCAGGAGACACTTGCGGCTGTCCAGCTTTCTGCTCCCTGCTCCCCGCTCTCTGCTTTTGGCGGCAGGGTTCAGCGCTGGCCGGCTCGTCTGCAGGGAGGCCGCGCCGGCTGGCCATCGCATGCCGTGGGTCCACAGCTTCAGGGTGCCAGGCGTTCGCGCACCCAATGGTCTGTCTGACTTGCCTGACCTGCCTGACTTGCTTGTCCAACAGCACGGTAGCGCAGCCGGTCATGCAGGCGGCTTTTGCGGCCCTGCCAGAACTCCCAGTGATCTGGCACCAAGCGATAGCCGCCCCAGTGCGGCGGGCGTCGCGGCTTCAGGCCGTGCGTCACTGCCGCTTTGGCGGCTGCAGCCACCAGCACCACCCGCGAGCTGATCACCTGGCTTTGCGGTGACGCCCAGGCGCCCAGTCTGGAGTCCAATGGGCGGCTGGCGTAATAAGCATCCGACAAGGCTTCGTCCACCTTCTCCACCCGCCCTTCGATCCGCACCACCCGCTCCAGCTCCACCCAATGGAACTGCAGCGCTGCAAAAGGGTGTGCAGCGAGCTCTTGCCCTTTGCGGCTTCGGTAGTTGGTGTACCAGACGATGCCTTGCGCGTCGCAGCCCTTGATCAACACGATTCGGGTTGACGGCCTGCCATCAGCGCCCACGGTGGCCAAGGTCATCGCGTTGGGCTCGGGCAATTGCGCCTTCAACGCTTGTTGCAGCCAATGCTGGAACTGTTGCAAGGGGTCTGCCGCACTGGCGCTCTCGTCCAGTTCGTCGCGCTCGTAGCTTTTTCGTAGGTCAGCAATGTCCATCGGCCCATTATAAAAAAAGTGGCAACAGCCGAACCGCGCAAGCCCTGCGAGCTGTGCCGGCCCTGCACGAGCCCAGGTCATCCCTTAGGTAGTTGGCCGTAAGTGAAGCTCCCACTTTGCGCAGGCGCCGGCTGGCCCGATTCTTGGAAGCTGGCGAAAAACAAAGCAGCGTCAGCGACGACGCGCTGTTACCTCTGATGCGACTGCGTCCCGTCATCGTTGTTCTTGCTGCTGGCCAGCGCCGCCGTTCTGAGGGCCTGGGCCACCCACTGCTGCAACCCTTCCTGGACAGCACGGTGCTGGGCACGACGGTACGGCATGCCGTGGAGACCCAGTTGCAAGTGGTGGTGGTGGCCGCTGCCGAGTTGGTGCCCATGCTGTCTCAGCAGTTGGCCGCCCGAGACATCATTGCGCTGGGCGAGTCGACGGTCGCAAAAGGGGTGGGCCACGCCATTGCCGCTGGCGTGGCAGAACGCTCGGGCGCCCCAGGCTGGCTGCTCTTGCCTGGCCACATGCCATTGGTACGCCCGGCCAGCTTGCTGGCAGTGGCGAAGTCGCTCGAACACCATCCGGTGGTGCACGCCGACCACAAAGGGCGCCGGGGCTACCCGGTCGCCTTTGCTGCTGAGCTGTATTCAGAGCTGGTGATGCTCAGTGCAGACGATGACGCGAGCCGATTGCTGACACGCTATCCGGCCCACATCGAGGATGTGGCCGACCCGGGTGTGGTGCTGAGCATCGACACCGCTGCAGACCTTGCGCAGATGCGGCGGCTTGCAGCGCACTCGCTCTGAATCTCAGACCAGGCCGTGTCGGCGGGCCAGCGCCACCTGGCGCTCGATCTCGCTGTCAAAGAGTTGGTGCTCGCGCAGCGCTGCACAGGTTTGCACCAGATAGTCCAGCGTGGTGCCGTAGCGCCCCTCGGCCTGGCGCAGGATGTCCAGCAGTTTTTTGTCGTCCAGGCGTGGCAGGCAGGCGTCGCTGCGGCGATTCAGCGTGAAGGCCAAAGCCAAGACCTGCCCTTGCGACGTTCGCAAAGGCAGCAGCCGAGGCTCGTATACCGGGTTGGGCATTTCGCGCGCCCACAGCCTTTCGATGTCGGCTTTGGCGCTGTGTGCATGCATCCTGTAGGCGAAACCTCTGCAGGCGCCGCCGCGCAGCAGTGCAAAAACCAGACCGGGCGTTTGCGGCGTGCCACGGTTGACGCGTGATCGCATGCGCAGGGCACGGTGCCAACCATAGGCCAAAGCCATGCGCCGCTCCGCAAACTCGAACTCGGGTCGCCAGATCAAAGAGGCATAACCAAAGACCCACATCTCAGCGCCGGCATCAAGTGCGTGCAGGCGCTCGTAGGCCTGCTGCGGCGATTCGATCTGTCTGGCAGCGGCAACGCCTTCGGACATCAAGAGTTTGAGCATCGGCGGGGTGTGTGGAGGCCCGCAGTTTATAGAGACCGCTTCTGTGACCACGTCTCGGACCAAACCCGCAGCCAGTATCGCGCTGTCCACTGCCCACTTCCAGCTGCCGCTCTTCAGCTGCCACACTTCACCTGCCACTCTCCACCTGCCACCCTTGACGCTGTAACTTGGTTACGAAATAATCCGAATGATGGTTACACAGGAGATGGTGCATGCACCCGGTCGTTGTTGAAATCACCCGGCGCATCGCGCAGCGCAGCGGTCCCTCGCGCAGCGCCTATCTGGCCCGTATCGACCAGCTGGCGCAACGCGACCCGGGTGCCGCCCGTCTGGGCTGCGCCAACGTCGCCCACGCTTTTGCAGCCATGCCAGGGGCAGACAAGTTCCGAGTCGTGGCGCAAAAGGGCCCTCACCTGGGTGTTGTGACAGCCTACAACGACATGCTGTCGGCGCACCAGCCTTACGAGGGCTTTCCGACGCTGATCCGCGACGAAGCGCGCAGCATCGGTGCCACCGTGCAGGTGGCGGGCGGTGTGCCGGCGATGTGTGATGGCGTCACCCAGGGTCAGCCTGGCATGGAGTTGAGCCTGTTCTCGCGCGACACCATCGCCATGGGCACCGCGGTGGCGCTCTGCCACGATGTCTTTGATGCCGTGCTGCTGCTGGGCGTGTGCGACAAGATCGTGCCGGGTCTGTTGATCGGTGCTTTGCACTTCGGCCACCTGCCTTGTGTTTTTGTGCCGGCAGGGCCGATGTCCAGCGGTTTGAGCAACACCGAAAAAGCCAAGGTGCGCGAGCGGGCAGCGCAAGGGCAGGTGGGGCGCGAAGAGTTGCTGGCATCCGAATCCGCCGCCTACCACGGCCCTGGAACCTGCACGTTTTATGGCACCGCCAACAGCAACCAGATGCTGCTGGAAGCGATGGGACTGCATGTGCCGGGTGCTGCCTTTGTGCACCCGCATGACGACTTGCGCGAAGCCTTGACCCGCCAGGCCGTGCATCACGCGGTGAGCATCACCCGCCACCAGCGCTTCATGCCCATCGGCAGGTTGGTGGATGAGCGCGTGATCGTCAACGCGATGGCTGCGCTGCTGGCCACTGGCGGCAGCACCAACCACCTGATCCATTGGGTGGCAGTGGCGCGCTCTGCAGGCATCCACATCGATTGGACTGACTTTGCAGAGCTCTCTGCGGTGACCCCCCTGCTGGCACGCGTTTACCCCAACGGCACGGCCGACGTCAACGATTTCCAGCGCGCAGGCGGGCCGGCCTTTGTGCTGCGAGAGTTGATGCGAAGTGGCTTGCTGCACCCGGATGTCAGCACGGTCAGCGAGCAGGGCCTGGGCGCCTACGGCACAGCGCCGCAATGGGCTGACAAAGCCACGCGCAAACTGCATTGGCAGCCCTTGCCCGAGCAGCCGGGCGACAGCAGCGTGGTGCGGCTGGCCAGCGATCCGTTTTCACCATCCGGCGGCTTGAAGCTGCTGCAAGGCAACCTGGGCCGCTGCGTGATCAAGACTTCTGCAGTGCCCGAAGACCGCCACGTGGTGGAGGCGCCGGCGCGTGTGTTTGACAGCCAGGAAGGCCTGCAAGCCGCTTTCCAGGCCGGCGAGCTGGACCGTGATGTGGTGGCAGTGGTGCGTTTTCAAGGCCCCAAAGCCAACGGCATGCCGGAGCTGCACAAGTTGACACCGCCGCTGGCGGTTTTGCAGGGGCGTGGTTTCAAGGTGGCGTTGGTCACCGATGGACGCATGAGCGGCGCCAGCGGCAAGGTGCCGGCAGCCATCCACGTCAGCCCAGAAGCGCTGGCCGGTGGCCCGCTGGCCAAGGTGCGCGACGGCGACATCATCCGGCTGGACGCTGCTGCCGGCACGCTGCAGGCCCTGGTACCAGCCGCCGACTGGGACGCGCGCCAAACCGAAGTGCAAAGCAGCACGCATGCGCTGAGGCACGGCCATGATCTGGGGCGTGAGCTGTTTGCCGGCATGCGGCGCAATGTGCTCAGCGCAGAAGAAGGCGCAGTGACCTGGCTGTGATGGCTTGCGCCTGACAGTGCCACCGGGCCAGCGAAAACCATGAAAGACACCCTGGATCTGGTCGCCTACGGCCCCGTCATTCCGGTCCTCGTGATCGATCGTCTGCAAGACGCCGTGCCCTTGGCGCAAGCTTTGGTGGCCGGTGGCGTGCGGGTGCTGGAAGTGACGCTGCGCACACCCGTGGGGCTGGCCGCCATCCAGGCCATCGCAGCGGCTGTACCGCAGGCCGTGGTGGGCGCCGGCACCGTGCGCAGCAGTGCAGACGCGCGTGCAGCCTTGGCTGCGGGCAGCCGCTTTGCCGTCAGCCCGGGGTACACCGCTGAGCTGGGCGCCACTTGCCGCAGCATCGGCCTGCCGCTGTTGCCAGGGGTTGCCACCGCCAGCGAAGTGATGGCGGCGCAGGCGGATGGGTTGAGTTTCCTGAAGTTCTTTCCTGCCACGGCAGCGGGCGGCATCCCCATGCTCAAGGCCTTGAGCGGGCCATTTGCCGATGTCAAGTTTTGCCCTACAGGGGGCATCTCGGTACAGACGGCACCGGACTTTCTGGCCCTGCCCAATGTGCCGGTCTGCGGCGGCTCTTGGCTGACGCCCAAAGAAGCGCTTGAGAGCGGTGACTGGCAGCGCATCACGCAACTGGCCCAAGAGGCATCGGCGTTGCGCCGGCGCGCTTGAAGGTACTCAACGCTGGGGCTTGATCGCTCCACAGTCGGTGCTCACCCAGCGCGCGTTGCTGTCTATTTCGATGCGTTGCGGCTTGCCTTTGTCCACCGAGGTGATCACCATCTTGCCCCGGTGCGCTTGGTCGCTGTCCATCGTGTATTGACCTTCGCCGCTGCTGGGTGGCGGGCCCTGGCAATTGAACTTGAAGCGCACCGTCTTGCCGCTGCGTTCGACACTTTGCTGGCTGCAACCGTCGCGCGAAGGCATCTCGGGTTTGGCAGCCTGCTCCGGGGTCAGGCAGAGTCTGACGGTGTTGGGTTTGGCGCCGGACAAGCCCACGCCCTGCGCGCCCATCATGGCTTCCATCTGCTTGCGCTGGGCGGCCGGCATATTGGCCAATTCCTTCTGCATCTGCGCCATGGCCTGATTGAGCGCTTCGTCACTGGACTTGATGGTGGAGGTGTATTCCCAGAGTCCAGGCTTGAGCGCCTGCGCGTTTACTGCTGTGCCAGCCAGCAACAGCCAGACAGTCACACATGCAGTCAAGCAGCCTGTCCTGCAGACACTCAAGTCACCAGAGCAGCAGCGTACAAACCGTGAATGACGTTTGTTCATCGGGGTTCACTCCTTGGGCGCGCTCGCTTCCAGATCGCTCATCGCGCTGGCCACACTTTGCGCTTCCGCGTGGCTTTGAGCAAGCCCCCTGATCACGCCTTCGCGGTCGGCCTGGCTGCGGTTCTGGCTGAGCTTGAACTTGCCCAACCAGCGCTGCACCGGGATTTCGATGCCGACGATGGCGCGCAGCATCTGCTGCACATACTCAGCAGGCGCATCTCCAACAGCCCAGGCATCGGGCTGGCTGCGTTCATGGTGATCGGTCAGGCGGCTCACCAGTGCATGCAACCAAGGTGCGTCTTCGATCACCTGCAACGGCCCATGCACATGCACCACTGCATAGTTCCAGGTCGGCACGACCTTGTGAGTCTGGGCTTTGCTGGGGTACAGATTGGGTGAGATGTAGCTTTGTGGGCCCTGGAAGATCGCCAGCAGGTTCTGACCCGCGGCCTCGCGCCACAGCGGGTTGGCGCGCGCCACCTGGCCGCGCAGGCAATGGGCAGCGCTGTCGTACTTGAGCGGGATGTGGTCCGCCGTCAGACCTGGTGCGCGCAGGCTGACCAGGGTGGCCAGCGGGTGTGCCGCCATCAGCGAGATCAACGCCGCCGGGTCGGTTTGTTCGAAGTGTTTGGGCAGGTACATCGCAGCTTCCGGCACCGTGGTCCATGCTGCCGGTTTGCAGGGTGCAGGGACTTTGTGATGGCGGGCAGGCAGTCGTCGAGCAGGCAGTCGTGGGGCGGGCAGTCGTGGAGCAGTGGCTCGTGCTCGTGGCTCAGTCGCGGCGCTCGATCAGTTCGATCTTGTAGCCGTCGGGGTCGGTGATGAAAGCGATCACCGTGCTGCCGCCCTTCACCGGGCCGGGCTCGCGCGTGATCGCGCCACCCAGAGCCTGCGCTTTGTCACGCACCGCAGCACAGGTGGCGGCGACGTCGGCCACGCCGATGGCGATGTGCCCGAAGGCGGTTCCGATGTCGTAGCTGTCAACGCCGTAGTTGTAGGTCAGCTCGATCTGGGCGTGTTCAGGATTGCGCCCATAGCCTACAAAAGCCAGGTCGTACTTCTGCTCAGGGCGCTCGGTGGTGTGCAGCAACTGCATGCCCAACACCTGGGTATAAAAGTCGATGGAGCGTTGCAGGTGGCCAACGCGCAGCATGGTGTGTAGGAGGTTCATGTTTGCAATCTTCTGGCCCGGTGCCACTGTCGTCAGCTTCATGATTCAAGCGCGTGACGAAGTGAAGGTTTTTGTGGTGTGGCCGTCGCGCTTCCTGGAAGTTCTGCAGGCCGCGTGACAGGCTCAAATCGGCACGGTGTAGTTCAAGGTCATGCGTCCGCCGTCAACCACCACCACTTCCCCGGTGATGTAACTGGCAGCGTCGCTGAGCAAAAAAGCGCAGACATCCGCAATCTCCGTCGGCTCACCCAGGCGCTTCATGGGCGTGCGGCTCATGATGCGGTCCTTGGCTGCTTCACTGGTCAGCACGGCTGAACGAGCCAGTTCTGTCGCGATGGTGCCCGGGGCCACGGCGTTGACGCGAACACCCTGGTCGGCCAAGGACAGCGCCATCACCCGCGTCAGTTGATTGATGGCACCTTTGCTGGCGTTGTAGCTGGCAATGCTGGGGATGGTCAGCGTGCCGTTGACCGAACTCATGTTGACGATCGCCGCACCGGGGCGTTTGCCACTGGCTTTGACCAGCTCACGCGCCACCGCCTGGCCCACCAGAAAGCTGCCCTTGAGGTTGACGTCGATCACGGCGTCCCAGTCGGCTTCGCTGATCTCCAGAAAGGGCGCGGCCTTGAAGATGCCAGCGTTGTTGATCAGGCCGTCCACATGGCCGAACTCTTGCAGCGTGGCTTGCAGCGCAGCATCCACTTCAGCCTTGCTTGCGACGTTGCAGTGGCAGTAGAGCGCTTGCGCGCCCTGGGCTTGCAGTGAGCTGGCCAGGGCCTGCCCGGCTTCATCGGCGACATCCCACAGCGCCACCGCCGCGCCGTCTTGGCACAGGCGGCGTGCGCAGGCCTCGCCAATGCCCTGCGCGCCGCCTGTGATGACGTAGACACGGCCTTGCAGGCCGAAAGAAATGCGTTCAGACATCAGGGCTCCTGGGTGCTGCAGCACCCGGCTGCGTCAGGGACTGTAGCCAGATCGTCATGCCCTGGGCATTGAGTTCGAGGTCCACCGCCAACAGCTCTTCCATGTCGTGCAACGCCAATGCGCAACCCTGCGCTCGCAGGCTGCGGCCGAAAAGCGCCAACTGGCCATCCTTGAGTGCCTGATGCCGGTTGGGGTCGTCACGGTGGGTCAACCCCAAGGCGACCAGATCGTCCAGCAAAGACAACAGCAATTGGCCCAAGCGCGGTACCTCGTCGACGCGCCCGTAGTGGGTCAGATACATGCACGCCGGTTGCCGCGCCAGCAAGCTCGCAATCGATTGGCGCAGGGCTTCGGGTTCGAACTGCACCGGCGTGCAGGTCGGCATGATCCAGGCGCCTTGAGCGGTGTTGAGCTCAGGGTAGCTGAGGCCAAAGGTGTCGCCCGTGAACCAGCCTTGGGACGGCGGGTCCCAGATGCAGTGGTGATGTTTGGCGTGTCCGGGGGTATGAATGACGTGCAAGACCCGTCCACCGAGTTGCACCTGGCTGTTGTCCACTGAAGCCAGCACCCGTGACGCAGGCACAGGCAGCACGGTGCCGTAAGCGCTTTGCATCTGCTGTTCACCGTAGACCGCCGTTGCACCGGCCCACAAGGCAGTCGGGTCGATCATGTGGCGGGCGCCGCGCGGGTGCACCAGGCACCTTGCCGTCGGCAGGGCCTGCATCAGTGCGCCCACGCCGCCTGCATGGTCCAGGTGCACATGTGTCGGGATGACCCAATCGACAGCTTCTTTGGGCAACCCTACATGATCGAGTGCGGCCAACAGGCGCGGCAGCGCCAGGTGCGTGCCGGTATCGATGAACGCAGCCCGCCCATGGTCGACCAGCAGATAGGCTGCGTCGAATTGGTCGCGGTGAAAGCCTGTGTCGATGACGAAGACACCATGGCCGAGGTCTTGCACAGGCTCAGCCACCGGCGTCTCGGGCCCGCACGGCCATGCCGCAGGCCAGCCCCAGAAGGCATCCAGGCGTTGCCTGCCATGCGGCCAGCGCCGGGGCAGCGCGGACGGGCCGGGCTGACGCCAGGCTCAGTTTCTGCCGATCAGCGTCCATACGCGCGCAACATCTGCCGCGCCGTCGTTGCTTTTGATGCCACGCAGCGTCTGCAAGCCGGCATTCTTGAGCTTGGGCGACTGCAGTTGCGCCATGCCCAGGCGCAGCTTGGCGTCTTCGGGGTGCTTGAGCTGGCCTTTGTTGATGCCTTGCTGGATCAGGCCGATGCCTTTGTCCACTTCGCCCAGCGACACGTGGGCATAGCCGACTTTGATCAGCGCATCGCCATCCTTGAATCCGGCAGCGTCTGCGGCTTGGCCGGCCAAACTGCCGCGCACCTCCGCGAGCTGCTTGGTGGCCAGGTCACGCAAGCGCTGGTGGCGCGCGGCTTCTGGCCCTGTGCCCAATACGCCAGCCTTGGTGCCCAGGTCGATGACCTTCAAGGCCTCGGCCGGCAGGCCATCTTGCAGGCTCAGCTGCGCCAGTTCCATGTAGTCCTCGGTACTGGCCAAGGTGTCGGTGGCCAGACGCAGGCGCAACACGTCCACCGTCAGGCGGTTGGAGAAGCCGGGCTTGCGCACCAGACGCCCGAGGTAGGCATTCCAGTAGTCCTTCTTGGGATAGTGGGCCACCAGTTTTTCAAGCGTGTTGATCTGGCCGGCAGTGTTGTTGGTTCTGCTTTGGGCATCGGCCAGTCGCAACAAGTCGCCCTCGTCGGGACGCCGGCCAGCTTTTTCGTCGGCGGCCACGGAAGCTGCTGCCTCGCGCGAGATCGCGCCCCAGTCACCACTGACACCGAGCAGGTAGCTTTGCATCTGGCGTACGCTGCCGCTGTTGTTGCCAGCTGCGATGGCCTTGTCCAGCCACTCTCCCGCTTTGGCGTTGTTGCGCTGTTGTGCAAATGCAGAAGCGAGCTGCTCCGCCACCTGGCCCTTTTCGCTGCCGCCGACCTTGCTGTAAATGGCTTCCAGCGCCTGGATGGCAGTGTTGTGGTCGCCTGCGCGCTGGGCCGCTGCAGCCTTCATGCGGTCAACCGTCAACTGTTCTGCTGCGCTCTTGCCGCCGACCGCTTCAGCCTCCCGCACCTTGGCAAGTGCCTCGCGGGCTTTGCCGGCCTTGAGCAGTTCGCTGGCTTCTTGCAGGGGTTTGCCCACCGCTGGCCGCAAGCCCTGCGCCGAGGCAGGTTGCCAGGCCCATATGCTCAACATCAACGCAGCAGCCGGTATCACCGTCAACAGCTTCAGTGTCTTGAAGTAGCCTGGCATCAGGCGCTTGCACTGCTGCAGGCCGCCGGCTTGAGCCGCAGCTGAGCAAATCTTTGTGTCTTGTGCAGCGGGGCGTTGTGTATCAGACATCAATTTCTTCATCGTCACCCAAAAAAAGATTCCGGCACCGGCAGCCCCGCACTCACTGCGCTTACAGAAACTGTTCGTTGCCCACGATACCGATCTTGGTCACGCCCAAACGCTGCGCAGTGGCCAGGATCATCGCAACGTGTTTGTACACCACCAGCTTGTTGGGGCGCAGATGCACCTCCGCCTGGTCGGGCATTGCGGCCACGGCAGCCAGGCGCCGCTCGATCTGCGCGCGGTCGCCAGCCTGGATGATCTCGCCGTTCCAGCCAATGGTGCCATCGAAGTCCACGTCGATGCGGATGATCTCGGGCGGCTTGGGCGGTGGCGCCAGGTTGTTGGGCACCGGCATGTTCATCTTGACCGCATGGGTCTGGATCGGAATCGTGATGATGAACATGATCAACAACACCAGCATGACGTCGATCAGCGGCGTGGTGTTGATTTCCATCATCGGCTCTTCGCTGTCCGCCGCATCGCTCATACTCATTGACATGCTGTAGCTCCTGTCGTCTTATCTGCGGCCAATGGACATGCCGGCTGGAGGCTCGGTGATGAAGCCCACCTTGAAAATGCCTGCGCGCTGGCAGGCCACCACCACACGACCCACGGATTCGTAGCGGACTTCGGAGTCGCCTCGAATGTGGACCTCGGGTTGTGGCTCTTTCACCGCTTCCAGCTTGAGCCGCGAGACCAGCGTTTCGATGTCGGGCAGGCGCTCCATGCCCCAGTGCACCTCACCGTCGCGATTGACCGCGATCACGATGTTTTCCGGTTTGGTCTGCGTGGGGATGTTGATTTCCTTGGGCAGCTCCATCTGGATGGACTGCGTGACCACGGGTACGGTGATCAGGAAGATGATCAGCAGCACCAACATCACGTCCACCAGGGGCGTGGTGTTGATGGTGTTGTTCAGCTGCTCTTCGCCGTCTTCAGAAGTGTTGCCAATGCTCATTGCCATGGGTTGAAGCTCCTGTCAAAAGACTTGTGCAAGGGCTGCAATCAGCGCTGGCCGGCGATCAGCACGTTGTGCAAATCACCCGCAAAGGCCTTGGTCTGATCCATGATGTTCTTGTTGCGCCGCAGCAGCCAGTTGTAGCCCATCACCGCAGGCACCGCAACCGCCAGGCCGATGGCCGTCATGATCAGTGCCTCGCCCACCGGGCCTGCCACTTTGTCGATCGAGGCCTGACCGCTGATGCCAATCCTGATCAATGCGTTGTAGATGCCCCAGACGGTACCGAAGAGGCCCACGAAAGGCGCTGTCGAACCGACTGTCGCGAGCACCGCCATGCCGTCACCCAAACGACTTTGGACGCTGCCGACCGCGCGCTCCATGGTCATCGAGACCCAGGTCTGGCGGTCGATGGCTTCGACCATCGTGCCTTCATGGTGGTCATTGGCTTTGACGCCCTGCTCGGCGATGAAGCGAAAGGCCGTGCCTTCCTTCAGGGATGCCACACCGGATTTGACCGAGGAGGCCTTCCAGAACTTCTCGCCTTCCTCGACCCCGCTCTTCAGCATCGAGCGTTGCTCGAAGAGCTTGGTGAAGATCACATACCAACTGCCCATCGACATGACTACGAGCACAAACAAGGTGCCTTTGGCAACAGCGTCGCCGGATTCCCAAGCGGCTTTCAGGCCAAAGGGGTTTTCCACCGCCTCTTGCGTCACCACGTTGGTGGGTGCAGCAGGCGCGACGGCGGGCTCTGCCGGTGCAGCCTGCACAGCAGCAGGCTCCGAGGCCGCCTGAGCCAGCACGGTCAGCGGTGCTGCCAGTGCAAGCACGAAGGCAGCCAGCAGCGCAGCAGCGCTCTTGTTGACCCTGGACAGGGCGAAACAGCAGGTCTTGATCGTCATAAGGACTCCAAAGGAACGGGCTCGCGCAACCCCTCAGCCGCGCAGGTGGGTAAACATCCGGGGGGAAAACTAATCGGTGATCTTCCAGACATAAGTGACGCGGGAGGTCAGCTTCTGAGGCTTGCCGTCGATCGTGCCCGGCGTGCCTTTGCAGGCCAGGATGGCTTCGAGGGTCAGGCGATCGAGCATCTTGTGCTCTCGCGACGGGCCAGAGGACTTTTCGACCGTGGCGTCGCGAATCACGCCATCGGTGTCCATCGTGTACAAGACCGTCACGGCGCCCTGGGTTTCAGCACGCCGCGTGGCCGAGTTGTACTCTGGGCGTGAGCAGGCACGGGCAAAGTCGAGCTTGGGCGCGACCTCGACCGGAGGCCGGGGGGGTGCAGGTGGCGCAGGTGGTGCAGCAGGGGCAGCAGGGGCGGGCGGAGCAGCCACTGGGGGCGGAGGCGGCGCGATGGTGACGGGTGCCGGGGGCGGCGCAACGATCGTGGTCGTGATCGTCGGCGCCGGCGTGGGCGGCGGGTTGACCACCACCTCTGGAGGCGGCACGAATGAAGGTGGCGGCGGCGCAAACTTGGGCGGCGGCGGCAGGTTTTGCGGCGGCGGCGGCGGTGGCGGCTGCACTTCTTCGATGATCTTGGTTTCGATCGGCGCTTTGATGACATCGACCATGCGCTGGGCCAACCCGCTCATGATCGCCCACGCCAAGAACACGTGGACCAGCAGCATGACGCTGATGCCGACCACATGCTTGCCGGGATTGCGTTGGGTTTGGGCAAAGTCCAATCTCACCTCCTGCCAGTGCTGCACATGTTTCGTGCCAGGCGCTGCTGCTGAATTCCTGCGGTTTCTTTCGCTCAGGTTGAATCATCACCTGATCCTTCGTCCCGGTGGCGTATGCCCTGCCCCCTGAATCTGTCACTTGCCGAACCGGCCTGATAGAGCAGGCGAAGCCAGCGGGGCGGACTATATCGCGATAGTCTGGCTTATCGTCCCGGGACATCACCCTACGTGGCCACTCAAACGAGCGTGTACGGAACGACCATCGGCGATGCATCCGACAACTGATGGCGACCTTGGGCAATGCTGAACAAGTCCCTCGCGGCGCCCGCATCCCTGCTTTGGGCGGTCTGCGGCGTTGCAAATCCTCGCCATAACCCAGGCTATGTCTGCGGTTTGCGCCTTGCAGCCCATCCCAAACCAGGGCGCGGACACTCGCGGTGACTTGTTCAGCGCCGCCCTTGACCGTGGCGCCTGGAGCATGTGCCGGTTCTTCGCGCCAAAGGCATCGACAAGGGACAGTCTCCGGGCCAGATGCAAGATCGAGACCAGCCGTGTTCAGGATCAGCCACAACGCGATCTCGCGTTGGAAAATTTTAGGCGTGGGGTTCCCTTGCCCTGCTGCATCGGTTCACAGCGCTGCGTTGCGCCACTGCTCGACAGCCCAGCGCCGGCAAGCTGCCGTGACCGCCACTCCATCCCCATGCACGATGTGACGATCGGTCACCGATCTCAGCCAGGTCAGTTGCCGCTTTGCAAGTTGGCGTGTGGCTGCGATGGCCGACTGCTGCCAGGCCTCTTGTGCGCCCAGTTGCGTACTCAGTTGCGTGCTCAGTTGTTTGCTCAGTTGCGTGCTCAGTTGGGCTCCCTGTAGTTTGCTCATTTGCGGGTTCACAGCGGCAGGATTGCTGACTTGTTGCAAAGCTTCTTCCAGCGCTTGCCAGGCCTGCCGGTAGCCCACGCTGCGCAGTGCTGGCAACTTGCCGTGCAAACCGGGCCTGTGACGCAACGCCAGTACTTCATCCACAAAGCCTTGCGCCATCATCTGTTGCCAACGCTGCGCGATGCGCTCATGCAGCCAGGCACGAGAGGCGGGCTCCAGCGACAGCAGCGGCCAGGCGCCCGCTGATGGTGCATCGCTGGGTGCAATTTGGTGCCAGGCGCTGAGCGGCCGGCCGCTCAGGCGCCAGACCTCCAAAGCGCGCTGGATGCGCTGCACGTCTGCGGGGGCCAATCGAGCCGCCGTGACCGGATCGACAGATGCCAACTCGGCGTGCAGGGCTGGCCAGCCGCGTTGTGCAGCTTCGTGATCGATCTGCTGGCGGGTGGCTGGGTCGGCGCCAGGCAACGCGCTCAAGCCTTCGCGCAGGGCCTTGAAGTACAGCATCGTGCCGCCCACCAGCAGCGGCAACTTGCCTCGGCCGCGGATCTCGGACGCCAGTTGCTGCGCCTGGGCTGCAAATCGCGCTGCAGAGTAGGGCTCGTCAGGTTCGCAGACATCGATCAGGTGGTGCGCTGCGAGCGTGCGCTGTGCTGCGTCCGGCTTGGCGGTGCCGATGTCCATGCCGCGGTAGACCTGGGCCGAGTCGACACTGATGATCTCCAGCGGGATGTGCGGAGCCAATGCCAAGGCGACTGCAGTCTTGCCGCTGGCCGTGGGCCCAGCCAGGCACAGGCCCAGCACTTTTGGCATGTTGCTCTTTGCGTTCATCGCACGGCATCGTTCGGGTCAGTCTGCCACTGCACCAGCGTCCAGGCCACCAGACTGGTGCAGGTGGCCCAGAAGCACAGGCTCAGCGCGTAAGGCAGCAGGCCGCCGTCCAGAAACTGGCCCAGCCACAGCCCAATGCCAAAGGCGACCAGCGACAGGATGAAGCCGGCCAAGGCCGATGCCGCCCCAGCGCTGTGAGGAAAGGGCCCCACCGCCCCGGCCTGCCCGCAGGGCTGGTGGATGCCATGGCCAAAGGCAAACAGGCATTGCGGCAGCAGCACTGCCCAGACCGACTGCCAACCCGACTGCCAGCCCGACTGCGCACCCGAATGCCCACCAATCAACGCCAGTACCAAAGTGCCCAGCCCACCCAGCAGCGTGAAGCCTGCGCCGCGCGCCACAGCGCCTTTGATGCCGTACTTTTGCAGCCAATGCCGGCAAAAGAATGTGCCCAGCAGGTAGCTCGCCGAGGCCAGCGCCATGCTCAGCCCGTACCAGCCTGGGGTGAGTCCGAGGACATCCATGAAAATGAAAGATGAACCCGCCAGGATCGTGAACAGTGCGCCGTAGCTGCAGCTGATCAACAGCGTCCATGCCACAAAGCTGCGGTGGCGCCCGATCTGCCCCCAGCGCCGCAACAGCGGGCCCAGCTGGGTGGCTGCAGGGTTGCGCTGCAGCAGGGTCTCGGGCAGCTGCCACACCACAAAGGCCAGGCTCAGTGCGCTGAAGGCCGCCACGGTGGCCAGCGCCATCCGCCAGCCCCAGGCCCCGGCTACCAAGCCGCCCAAAAGCGGCCCGATGATGGCGATCAGCCCCAGGCCAGAAAGCCCCATCGACATCACGCGTGCGCCTTGCACCGGTTCGTAAAGATCACGCAGCAGGGCGCGGGCGCAGACCACCACGGCGGCCAGCGCGGCGCCTTGCAGGACGCGCCACACGATCAGAGATTCGATGCTGCC
This sequence comes from Burkholderiales bacterium, assembly GCA_038324515.1. Taxonomy (GTDB): domain Bacteria; phylum Pseudomonadota; class Gammaproteobacteria; order Burkholderiales; family Burkholderiaceae_C; genus Rubrivivax. Next base: position 6,406 of record JBBQIB010000029.1, on the reverse strand, counting down.
GGCCAAGGCGCTGGCCAGGCTGGCGGCGCAATGCAACAGCAAGCCCAGCACCAACACCGGCTTGCGGCCGAAGCGGTCCGCTGCGGGCCCCCAGACCAGTTGTGCCAGCCCGAATGCCAGTATCAATGCCGACATCGTCAACTGCGCCTGGCTCATCGGCGCAGCCAGGGCTTTGGTCAGCGCGGGCAGCGCGGGCAGGAAGAGATCGGTGGTGACCGGTTGCAGCCCCAGCAACAAGGCCAGCGCCAACGCCGCCTTGCCCGCTGTGATGCGGGGGATGAGGGCCTTGGGCTGGGCAGGGGCTGCGGCTGTGATGCTGACCGCAGGCTGCAACTGCGGACCCTCAGAACCGCTCGTCATCACGCAGGTAGCGCCACTGACCGGGTGGCAACTGGCCCAAAGGCACGCTGCCGATGCGCACCCGCTTCAAGCCCAGCACCTGCAAACCCACCTCTTCGCACATGCGGCGTATCTGCCGTTTGCGGCCTTCGCGCAGTACAAAGCGCAGTTGATCTTCGTTTTGCCAGCTGATCTGGGCCGGCCGCAGCAGCACGCCGTCCAGCGACAGGCCATGCCGCAGGCGCTTCAAGGCTTGCTCGGGTACCGGCCCTTCCTGCGCATGCTGCACGCGCACCAGGTATTCCTTCTCGACCCGTGTCTGGTCGCCAATCAGGCGCTTGGCGACGCGGCCGTCCTGGGTGAACACCAGCAGCCCGGTGGAGTCGATGTCCAGCCGCCCCGCGGGCGCCAGGTGGCGCAGGTGGCCGGGGTGGAAGTTCAACGGACTTTGGTCGCCGCTCCAGCGGTTGGCTGCGGTGATCAACTGCACGGCGGCTTCATGGCCGTCTTCGGGTTGGCCGCTGACCAGACCCATCGGCTTGTGCAGCAGCACGGTCACAAAACGCGACTGCGCAGCCTGGGCGCGGCTGTCGATGGTCAACACGGCGTCAGCGGCTACGCGCTGCCCCAAAGTGGCCACCTGGCCGTGGGCCCGCACCCAGCCGGCGGCAATCCAGTCGTCGGCTTCCCGGCGCGAGGCCATGCCACGCTCGGTCATCAGTTTGGAAATGCGCACGCCGATGCTGCTTGCTGCGGACATGCCCTGAGCGCCAGCGCCAGCGCCAGCGCTGCGCGGCGTCGGTTCTGAGTCGAGGGCGAGCTTCGTCTGCCGATCCGGGTGCCGATCAGCGGCTGCCTGGGCGGCGCGCTCAGGACGGACATGTTCGCCGCGCTGCGGGGGCTGCGGCGGCTGCGGCCGCTGCGGCATTTCTCGATGTTGAGGGACGGGTGAAGATCGGCTGGCGGGCCGCTCGCGTTCATGGCTCGTCGGCCGCTCGCGGTCGGATCGACGCGCAGAGTCACGCGGTGAATCTCGACCGTATTCCTCGCCTCGGGGCCGGCTTCCTGGTCCAGAGGTCGGGGCTGCGCCCCTGGCTGAAGCAGGTCCTTGATCCGGACTGCGACTGCGGGCTGGTGCAGAGCCCGGCCCCGGACTCCAGGCTTCACCAGAGCCTGGCCGGCGCGGGCGCTCGTGGCTCGGCTCGGGTCTGGCGGGTCGGAGTTGAACAGGCACCGTACCGGAGGATTTGACTGGGATCAGCGTATCGGCTTCAGGCTTTCTGGGCGCCTTCTTGGGTGCGCTGACGGCCCTGACACGAGGACGCAACGGGTCACGCGTGGTCGCGCCCGGCTTCAGAGTGATCTTGGTTGGCATGGCTGCATTTCACCATGCTGCGCTGGCGAAGGCTGAGTGGGGCGGAGACGCCGCAAGCTTTGTCAGCTCAGGCTATCGTACGCGACCAATGCGTTCTTGGCTGCTGATGCCCCAGCATCTTGAAGCGCCCTTCGATTCGGCCCTCTTTCAACAGCCGTTCGCCCTTGCCTACGGCTTACACACGATGCCAACCTTGTCAGCCACAAAGAACTTGTCAGCCACAAAGGAGATCTGCAACCGCCCGACACTGGCTGATCTGAAGTTGCGCCCTCGCTGCTGGGCTCTGAGCATCTGTCTGGCCTGGGCCGCCAGCCTGGGTGGGCTGGCCGCTGCAGCGCCGCCCCTCGGCGCCGCGCAGCAGTCGCGGCTGGACGCCGCCGTGTTGGTCTATGAAGCCGGTGAGAAAGTCAAAGCCCAGCGTGCTTTCGAGGCCCTGGAGCGAGAGGGCGTGCCGGCAGCTGCCTACAACCTCGCTGTGATGCACCTCAGCGGCGAGGCCGCCCCGGCCAGCCCGGCCAAGGCCCGCCAGTTGTTGACCCGTGCTGCGCAGGGCGGTTTTGTGACTGCACAGTTCATGCTCGCCCAGGCCCTGGAGACAGGCCAGCTGGGCGGCCGCGAGCTGGTGCTGGCGCACCAGTGGTACGAGGTGGCGGCGCTCAGTGGCAGCGTCGAGGCCAAGCTGGCCATGGGCACTGCCTTTTATCTCGGCAGAGGCCGCCCCAAAGACCCGGCCCGCGCAGTGCATTGGTTTCGCGAAGCTGCCAAAGGCGGCGACATCGGCGCGATGTATCTGCTGGCATCGATGTACGAGCAAGGCGACGGCGTCGAGGCGGATCTCAGGCTGGCACGCTACTGGTATGCGGTCGCGGCCAGTCAGGGCGACGATGCGGCACCGGGCAAGGTCAAGGAAATGGACGCCAAGATGGCAGCGCCGTCGGGCGCAGCTACAGCACGACCTTGACCATCGGGTGCCCGGACAAGGCCCTGTACAGCCCATCCAGTTGCTCGCGGCTGGTGGCCGTGATGGTCAGGGTCAGGCCCACGTACCTGCCGCCGCTGCTGGGCCGCCTTTCAACGCGGGTGTCGACGAACGTCGGGTCGTGTTGCAGGGCCAGCGCCAACATCGCGGCCTCAAAACCATCGACGTTGTGGCCCAGCACCTTGATCGGAAATTCGCTGGGGTATTCGATCAGACTCTGATCGGCGGGGATGTCCTGCATCGGCTTCTGTGCGCGAGCAGGCTCAGATCGACATGGTTGTCTTGGCTCTTTGATAGGCCTCATGGAGTCTGGCGTAGACCGGCCCGGGTTTGCCGCGCAGGGCGCCGTGGCCCACCGACTCGCCGTCGATCATCGTCACCGGCAGCAGTTCTTTGGTCGCTGAGCTGAGCATGACTTCGTCAGCGGCGCGCACATCGGCTTCGCTGATCGGCCGCAGGTTGTAGGCCACACCGCAGTCTTCGCACAACTCGCGCAGCAACTCGTAGCGGATGCCCTCAAGCACATGGTCGCTCTTGGGTGGGCCCAGTAACGCGCCTTCATGCGCGATCCAGACGTTGCTGGCCGCTGCCTCGGTCAGATAGCCGTCGCGGAACATGATCGTCTCCATCATGCCTTGGTCGGCCGACATCTGGCGTGCCAGCACGTTGCCCAGCAAGCTGGTGCTTTTGATGTCGCCGCGCTCCCAGCGAAAGTCGCGTGCTGTCAGGCAGGCCACGCCTTTGTGGCGCTGTTCTGCGCTGGCGTGTTTCATCGGGTTGCTCATCATGAATACCGTGGGTGCCACGCCTTGCGGCATCACATGGTCTCGCGGCGCCACGCCACGGCTGAGCTGGATGTAGATCACCTGATCCTGCGCCTCGTGGGCTTCGATCAACTGCCGGCACAGGGCCAGCCATTGCGCGTCTGTGTAGGGGTTGGTGATGCGCACCTTGGCCAGCGAGCGGGTCAGCCGGTTGATGTGCTCGTCAAAGCGAAACAGCCGCTTGCCGTAAACCGGCACGACGTCGTAAATGCCATCACCAAAGATGAAGCCGCGGTCCAGCACGGGCACTTTGGCCTGGGCCAGCGGCAGCATCTCGCCATTCAGGAAACACAGGTTGTCAGACATGGTGTGCATCTCTTTGGGTCAGGGCAAGGCAGGGCCAATGTTTCACCAGCGCAAACATGGTGCAGGCATGGTGCAGGCATGGTACAGCGCAGCGCGGAGCGAGGCACCGCTTCAAGGGGTTCTTCAAGGGGCTCTTCAAGGGGTTCTGTGACGGCCAGCCTTACTTCACCCACAGGCGAATCGCATCCCAGGCGCGGCCAAAGATGCCGGCCAGGCCGACGGGCTCCAGCGCCACCAGCGGCACGGTGGCAATCGGAGTGCCACCCGCGCTGCTGATCTTGATGCTGCCCACCTGCTGGCCTGCCGTCAACGGCGCCAGCAACGGGTCGGTGCGTTCGATGACCGTCTTGATCTTGTCGCCTTCGCCTTTGGGCACCGTGACTGTCAAGGTGCCAGGGGCACCCAGCCTGGCTTCTGCCTTGTCGCCTTTCCAGATCGGTACTGAGCTGACGGTTTTGCCGGCTTCAAACAGCCGCACTGCGTCCCAGGCTGCCCAGCCCCAGTTCAACAGCTTCTGGCTTTCGGCGGCGCGCGCCTGGCGTGAATTGGTACCCAACACGACGCTGAGCAGGCGGCGGCTGCCTGCCGGTGTGTCGCGGGCGGCGCTCGCCACCAGGCAATAGCCGGCGGCCTCGGTGTAGCCGGTCTTCATGCCATCGATATTGGGATCGCGGCCCAACAGCATGTTGCGGTTGTCTTGTTTGATGTTGTTGAAGCTGTATTGGCGGATCGAGTACAGCGCGTACTGCGCCGGGTGCTCGTTGATGATGCGAGCGGCCACGGCGGCGACGTCGCGGGCGCTGCTGTAGTGGCCCGGTTCGGTCAAGCCAGTGACGTTCCTGAACTGCGTGTTCTTCAGCCCCCAGACGGTGGCCTGGCGATTCATCATCGTTACAAAGTTGTCCAAACTGCCGCCCACCGCCTCGGCCAGCGCGACGGCGGCGTCATTGCCGCTTTGCACGACCAGCCCGCGCAGCAGTTCATTCACCGTGGGCTGCATCGTGGTGTCGATGAACATCAAAGACCCGCCGCCGATGCGCTCTTCCCAGGCCCGTTTGGACACCGGCAGCTTCTGCTCCAGCGTCAGCTTGTTGTCGCGCAGGGCATTGAACACCAGATAAGCCGTCATCAGTTTGGTCAGCGAAGCCGGGTCGGTCTGCACGTCGGCTTCACGCTCGGCCAGCACCTGGTTGCTGGCCAGATCGATCAGCAAATACTGGCGGGCAGCGATCTCGGGGGGCTGCGGCATCTGGGCCATTGCCGGCAAGCTGAGCAGGGCTGCAAATGCCCCAAGCCAAGGGCCCAGCGAGGCGCGCGCCAAGGCGAGCATGCGCAGCACGCATGCATCAAAAGAAGAAAAATCAAAGGACAGGAAACGCATAGGCATCATGAGAGCAGTTCAAGAAGGTCAAGAGTTCAGAAGGGTCAAATAGTCCAAAGGGCAAACAAGCCCGGCGGGGTCAAGGGAAGCGCTCAGCTGCTGTGAGCAGAGGCCGGCCAGGCGGCCCAGACGATCTGTTTGATTTTTGGCAGCTGACCATGAAAGAAGTGCCCCGCACCGGGCAGCACGGTGACTGGCAGGGCTTGAGGTCGCGCCCAGTTCAGTACCTCGGACAGCGCCACCACGTCGTCGGTTTCGCCATGGATCACCAGTGTGTCGTCCGGCACGGGCGCCATCGTAAAAGTCTGTACCGCCGGCCCAACCAGCACCAAGCGCTCGACACGGGCGGCACAAGCAGCATTGACTTGGGCTGCCACATGCGAAGCCACATAGGCGCCAAAAGAAAAACCCCCAATCACCAGCGCTTGACCGGGTTGGAGGAAGGCTTTGAGCACGGCCATGGCATCGTCAACTTCGCCAAGACCCTCGGCCCACTTGCCTGCCGACCCGCCCACACCCCGAAAGTTGAAGCGCAAAGCGGCATAGCCCAGTTGCACAAATGCCCTGGCCAGCGTCTGTGTCACTTTGTTGTCCATCGTGCCGCCGTGCAGAGGGTGTGGATGACAGACCAGCGCCAGGCCACGCGCTGCGCTGGGTGTATCCAGGGCACATTCCAACGTGCCTGCTGGCCCGACAATTTGCAGCTTTTCGGTGCTGGTCCTCATCTGCCGACGTCGGCGGGCAATCGCAGTCGCTCGACGACTTGACCGTTCTTCAGATGCGATTCGACGATTTCATCGATGTCCTGCGCGTCCACAAAGGTGTACCAGACCGCCTCGGGATAAACCACCGCCACCGGGCCACCTGCGCAACGATCCAGGCAGCCGGACTTGTTGACCCTCACGCCGCCAGGCCCGGCCAGGCCCGCAGCCTTGATCTGCTTCTTGCAGCGGTCCAGCGCCGCCTGCGGATCGTGGCTGGCGCAGCAGGCATTGCCGCTGTCGCGTTCGTTGATGCAAAAAAATATGTGGTGTTTGTAATAGCTCATAGCCAGATTCTAGGGAAGCAGCGGGGGCTCATGAGGAAACGCCGGGCCGCCCCACGTTTCCTCCTCCCCCTTGGGGGGCCTGACGCGAAGCGGCAGGTCTGGGGGCGCTCATGAGGAAACGCCGGGCCGCCCCAAGTTTCCTCATCCCCTTTAA
>JBBQIB010000028.1:0-24505 GCA_038324515.1 Burkholderiales bacterium | reverse complement strand
CGAGACTGCCAAGGCCTTCGGCATGCCGGAGTCGCTGATCCATGCGCTGCTCGCCGACCTCGAAAGCGCGCCCGTCCGTTCGAAACTCATGCCCATCCTGGCGTATGCCCGCGTGCTGACACTGACCCCGACGAAGGCGACGCAGAAGCACGTCGATGCCATCTTTGCCGAGGGCTGGACGGAGCGCGATCTGCATGACGCCATTCTCACCGTGTGCCTGTTCAATTTCATGAACCGACTGCTCGAAGGCCACGGCGTGAAAGGCTCGCCGGCGGTCTTCGTGCAACGCGGCCAAGCGCTGCACGATGGCGGTTATGCGCCGCTGCTGGGCATGTTGGCTGACCCAGCGCCGTAGAAGGTTGTCCGAGTGACCGCATCAACCCATTCGGCTTTGGCATTGCCGGTCGTCGCCAGACAAGCTGATCGCTGACGGTGGTGAGCGCCCGCTCATGTCCCCTGCAGTCTGTCGGGCGCTACCGCTGAATCTCAGCAACTGTCGAAACCTGGCCTTCCCATCGGAAGTTGTCAAGCTATTGGCCGTCTGCAGCACTCTGAAACGAGGCTCAGCGCGTCTGTGCCGCTATTGGACGTCATGGCCTTCAGGCAGGGCCAGCGCCGCGTCCTGCCGTCAGGGGCGGTGCGGGGCTTCAAGGCCGCAGCATCGACTCGACGCACCTGACAACCGCTGTCGCCTCGTCAATGGTCGCCAGGCCGTGGGCTGCCTGGCCTTCGAGCAGCGCGGCAAGACCGTCCAGGGTTTGTGCGGTGTTGTCGACTCGCTCAGAGGTGTGACCCTGGTACTCCAGCCGCGACCATGCCGTCAGCGCCACGCGGCCGCGTTCGCCAAGCACCTCGAAGCGGTTGCCGTCCGCGCTCTCGCCGGCCACGGCAGCGTCGACCAGAACCTGCACGTCCGGATGGATCCAGCGCGCGCACAGCGCTGTTTCTGCCTGGCCCGGCGCGCGCTGCAGTTCGACGTCGGCTACCGCCGCCGGGCCGAACAGCCGCAGCGACTGGAACGCGAAGTGCGACAGCACCTCGCGCGTGAAGCCGCCTTCGGCCGGCCCGGCCAGCCAGGCGCTGGCGCCCGCCTGCCAGTCGCGCGGCCAACGCGCAAAGCGCAAGCGGACGGTGGCTGATTCGATCGGGCCGAGATCGCCGCCGCGCACGATCTCGCGCATGCGGCGGCTGGCCGTGCCGCGGGCAAACGGGAAGTTCACGGCAAAGGGCAGGCCTGAGAGGCTGAGAGTCTTTCGATCATGCCCACTCATCCCGCCAAAGGACGCCCGCTCGTCGTTGCAAATGCGCGCCATGGCCCGAGCTGTGGCTGTGCTTTGCGCTGTCTTTGCTTGAGTCTGCACCTGCCCCAGCGCGGACTGTAACGCGCGGGTATCAGGGTCCCAGGCCGCCACCGCCCGAAAGCGCGGGTGCTGCTGCAGCGCAGCCAGCATCCGGCGTCCCATGATGCCGGTGCCGTGGATGCCGATGCCGAAAGTGTCTGAGTTCATGGATCTTCAGGGCTTGTGGGTGGTTGGCTCGGTCGGATCAGGCGTTGAGGCGCGCTGCGCGCTGCGGGCTCGCCGGCTGTGCACCGAGGCGCGGGTAGTCCGTGTACCCCAGCGCACCCGCCGCGTAAAAAGTCTTCGGCTCCGGTTCGTTCAAGCTGGCACCGAGGCGCAGCCGCTCCACCAGATCCGGGTTGGCGAGGTAGGCGCGGCCGAAGACGATGGCGTCGGCGCTGCCTTCATCGAGTGCTGCCTGTGCGGTGGCCGCCGTGAAGCCGCCGTTGCGCAGCAGCGGGCCTTGGAAGTGCTGGCGCGCCACGGCGGCAATGCTCCGCTCGCTGTCCAGCGCAGGGTCCATGTGGCGCAGCTCCAGATAGGCGGTGCGGCGCTGGCTGAGTTGCTGCGCCAGGTAGGCCAGCAGCGCCTCGGGGTCGCTGTCTTTGAGGTCGTTGCTGCCCGCCAGCGGCGACAGGCGCAGGCCGACACGATCAGCGCCAGCCTCAGTGATGGACGCGTCCATGCACTCCAGCAGCAGGCGGGCGCGGTTGTCGATGCCGCCGCCGTAGCGCTCAAAGCCGGGCCCGCTGCGGTCGTTGACACCGTCGCGCAAGAACTGGTCGAGCAAGTAACCGTGGGCGCCGTGCAATTGCACACCGTCGAAGCCGGCCTGCATTGCGCGGCGCGTGGCCTGGCGGAACAGATCGACGATGGCGGGCAGTTCGTCGTCGCGCAGGCGGCGCGGCACCTCATAAGGTTGCTTGCCGTCAGGGGTGTTGATGAAGCCCTGGATGGCCCGCTCGCCGCTGCTGATGGGCTGCATACCGCCGTTGAGGCTGGAGTGTGCTGAGCGGCCGGGGTGCCAGATCTGCAGCTGTATGCGCCCGCCGGCGGCGTGGACGGCATCGGTCACCGTGCGCCAGCCGGCCACGCAAGCGTCGTCGTAAATGCCGGGCTCGCCCGTGAAGGCGCAACCATCGGCGGCCACCATGGTGGCCTCGGCGATCAGCAGGCCGGCCGAGGCACGTTGCGCGTAGTACTCGGCCATCAGCGCGTTGGCGATGTGACTGCGGCCGGCGCGGGCACGGGTCAGCGGCGCCATCAGGATGCGGTTAGGCAGCATCAGGGCGCCCAGTGTCAGGGGGTCGAAGAGCGAAGGCATGCAGTCCGGGTATCGATTTGTGGGGGGGGTTCTCTGCGGCCCCGATCAGCAGGGGCCCTGCAGTTCGCCCATTGTCGTCAGCTTCGTGGCCCCGCCGGTTCAACCGGGTGTCACTGATCGGCGGGTACTTCGGCTCACTGCTGCAAGCGCCACGACCGCCAACGCCACCACCATCACCATCACCCCCACCATCACCCCCACCACCACAGCCCAAGCATCACTGCCAGTCCAACCATCACGGCCTGCAGCCACAGCGGCACGCGGTCTTTGAAGTTACGCAGCGCTGCAGCCCCCACCTCCTGCAGCTTCTCGCTGACCGGGTCGGTGCCGGATCGACCTTCAGGCCAGGGCCAAGACGGCTGGGCGCCGCCGCTGCGGGCGTCAGCTTCCTTCTGCATCTGCGCGGCGCGCTGGCGTTGGCGCTCTTGGGCTGCAATCTGCGCGCGCATGCGCTCTTTGACCACATGCGGCGCGGGTTTGCGGGCGTGGTCCTGCAGGGCAGGGCCCAGGGCGCTGACCTGATCATGCGCGCTGGCCAGGCTGGGCGTGGCCAGGGTGGCGCCACACGCTGTGCACTGCCAGGCTTGCGGCGAATCGGTCGCTGAGCCGCAGGCCATGCAGTTCAGCGCCTGGTGTTGGGCGGCAGTGCCATGCACCTGATGGCCAGCCGTGGCGCCTTCGGGGTCCAGGGCTTGCGCCAGCCTGGCGACATCGAGCAGCGAGGGCACCGATTTGCACCAGCTGCAGGTGCTGTCTTCGGCGCCAATGCTGCCGCCGCAGTTCACACAGTGCAAGCCTTGCGGCAGTGCCTGCAGCCGGTGACGGTCGGCCAGCGACAACGGCCGCAGCAAGCCGCGCTCTTGCAAGAACTGCGCAAAACTCTGCCAGGCACCGTGGCGCTCTGGGCACTCGAACTGTTGCGAGCGGCCCCAGCGTGTCTGGTTGTGCACCAGCTTCACCGGCCGCCGGCAACTCACGCAGGCCAAACTGGCGTTCAGGCTCTGGTGGGGCATGCGCTGGGCTTGCGCCATCTCACCAATCAAAGCCAGCAGCCCCGGCCCGGACAGGCGTGCTGCCTCGATGCTGTCAAACCACAACAGATGGCAGGGCCCGCACAGTTCCAGCTCGACCTGGCTGGCGTAGTGCCCTGCCAGATGCAGCACCTGCAAGGCTTGCCCGCAGTTGCTGCAGCCGATCTCGCTCATGGATGCGGACTCTCTGGCGCATCAGTGCCTGGGGGCTGCTCCGGCTTCGCTGACCAACGCCTGCACCGCAGCGGCGATGGTGAATTCCAGGTCGGCGCTGCTGTGTGCTGCGCTGACAAAGCCGGCTTCGTACAGCGCCGGCGCCAGGTAGATGCCACGCTCCAGCATCGCATGGAAGAAGCGGTTGAAGCGCTCCTTGTCGGTCTGCATCACCACACCGTAGTTTTGCGGCAGGCTGTCAGCAAAGAAGAAGCCGAACATGCCCCCTTCGCTGTCGCCAACCAAAGGCACGCCGGCGGCCTGCGCTGCAGCTTCCAGGCCCTTGACCAGTTGCTGCGTGCGGGCGCCCAGGGCGGTGTAAAAGCCGGGTCTGCTGATCTCTTTGAGGGTCGCCAAGCCACAAGCCGTGGCCACCGGGTTGCCGCTGAGCGTGCCGGCCTGGTAGACCGGCCCGAGCGGCGCCAACTGACTCATCACGTCGCGTGTGCCGCCAAAAGCTGCCAGCGGCATGCCGCCACCGATGACTTTGCCAAAGACGCTCATGTCGGGCTCGAAGCCGGGGATCAACCCAGCGTAGACACTCTGCGCGCCGCCCAAAGCCACCCTGAAGCCGGTCATCACTTCGTCGAACACCAGCATCGCACCATGCTGGGTGCACAGGCGCCGCAGCGCCGTCATGAACGGCACCGAAGCGCGCACGAAGTTCATGTTGCCTGCGATCGGCTCGATCATCACGCAGGCGATCTCGCTGCCCTGCGTGGCAAAGCACTCTTCCAGTTGCTGGATGTTGTTGTATTCCAGCACCAAGGTGTGCTGCACCACTTCCGGCGGCACACCCGCGCTGGTCGGGAACCCAAAGGTGGCCAGCCCCGAGCCGGCCTTGACCAGCAGCGCGTCGGCGTGGCCGTGGTAGCAGCCTTCGAACTTGACGAGCTTGGCGCGGCCGGTGGCGCCACGCGCCAATCGCAAGGCGCTCATGCCGGCTTCGGTGCCGCTGCTGACCAGCCGCACCTGCTCGACGCTGGGCACGAGGCCGATGATGGCCTCGGCGAGTTCGATCTCGCGCTCGGTCGGTGCGCCAAAGCTGAAGCCATCGGCCGCCGCTTTCATCACCGCGTCCAGCACCGCAGGGTGGCCGTGGCCCAGGATCATCGGCCCCCAGGAGCCGATGTAATCGACATAACGCCGGCCTTCGGCATCCCACATGTAGGCGCCTTGAGCGCGGCTGATGAAGCGGGGCGTGCCGCCAACGGAACGGAAAGCACGGACGGGCGAGTTGACGCCGCCGGGGATCACGCCTTGGGCGCGCTCAAAAAGGCTTTGGTTGGTGGGCATGGTGATGATGGATGGGTATGGGGACTTCCTGGACGTTGAACAGACTTCGCCCGCGCGCTGGTGCTGGGGGAATCTTTTCGCCCAGCTTTCGCTGGCCTTGGGATAGTGCCAGGGTTTCGCCAGCGCTGGGCCGGGCTGGGTACTGCCCAGCCCGCTTTCAGAGCATGGGTCAGTGCATGCGTTTAGGTGTTGCCTTGCCTTTGGGGTCAACGGTTTCGGGCTCGGGCATTTCGTCGCCGCCCTCGCCGTCTTCTGAAGGGGGCACGGCCCAGAAAAAGCGGTCGGGCAAGACTTGCCCCATGCCGGGCCTGAAGCCGCCGTCCAGGCTCTGGTCGAGAAACGACAAGGCCTCGCCCACAGCCGCCTGCAGCTCGCCGCCAGAGGCCAGCAACGCTGCCAGCGCTGCCGACAGGGTCTCGCCGGCGCCCACAAAAGCGGTGTCGAAGCGTTCAAACTTCTCGCCCGCAATAGCGCCCTGCGGCGAGGCCAGTACGTTGTCGATGTACTGCTCTGCACCTTTGCTGGCCAGCATGATGCCGGTGACCAGCACATATTGCGCGCCGTGCTCGCCAGCAGCCACGGCCAGCTCGCGCGCCGACGGCGGGCGCTCGTTGTCCCAGTCGGGCAGCAAGAAGTCTTGCAGTGTCTTGTGGTTGCCCACCAGCACTTCGGTGGCCGGCAGGATCAGGTCTCGGAAAGCATCGAGGTAAGGCTGCAGCTCGTCTTCGTCCATCCAGGACAGGCTGGGCATGTAGGCCACCAAGGGGATCTCGGTGTAGTCCGACAGCACCTCGGCCACCGCGCTGACGTTGTCTGCGCTGCCCAGGAAGCCGACCTTCCAGCCGCTGATCGTGATGTCCTCCAGCACCGCGCGAGCCTGCTGCGCCACCGCTTCGGGCTCGACCAGGTGCTGGTCAAAGACATCGGCGGTGTCGCGCATCAGGATGCTCGTCACCACCGGCAAGGCATGCGCGCCCATGGCTGCGATGGTGGCAATGTCGCCGGGCACGCCCGTGGCGCCACTCGCATCGCTGGCGTTGAAACACATCACGCAGGCTGGTGGCGGAGCGTCGGATGCCGGCCCTTCAAGATCTGCAGCCGGAATGGTTTGGGGGGTCATGTGCTGGCCTCGTCGCGCCTGTGGCAGGCGCCTGATGCACCAGGGTCCGGCCCGCGCCAAACCTCTAGCGGAAGATGAGAAATGGCGTCTATGTCCCGACAGTTCATGGCTTTTCAGCACAAACTGCTTGGATACAATCGATCTTCATTGTAGTGATGCGAAAAGCCACCGTGAGCGAACCAACGACCTGGATGTGCCTGATCTGCGGCTGGATCTATGACGAAGCTGCAGGGGACCCCGAACATGGCATTGCCGCCGGTACGGCGTGGGCCGATGTGCCCATGAACTGGACCTGCCCCGAGTGTGGGGCGCGCAAGGAAGACTTCGAGATGGTCAGGATTTGAACACCTCGTAGTTCGAGATGAAGTCGGGTGGCAGGGTTGCGCCCTGCGGGCTGAAAAAATTTGGGCTGCCGTCTACGGCATCGGCGTCTGCAAGGAGAGTGCTGCTTGGACATGCAAGGACAGAGGGGTCAGGGCCAAACGGCAGAACGGGGAGCCCCGGGGCTGCGGTCTGGACAGAGCGTGAAGGTGCTGGTCATCGACGACAGCAACACCATCCGGCGCAGCGCCGAGATTTTCTTGCGCCAGGGCGGACACGAAGTGCTGCTGGCCGAGGACGGCTTCGATGCGCTGGCCAAAGTCAACGATCACGCACCTGAGGTGATCTTCTGCGACATCCTGATGCCGCGGCTGGATGGCTATCAGACCTGCGCCATCATCAAACGCAACCCGCGTTTTGCGCATGTGCCGGTGATCATGTTGTCTTCCAAGGACGGCTTGTTCGACAAGGCACGGGGCCGCATGGTGGGTTCTGACGACTACTTGACCAAACCGTTCACCAAAGAACAGTTGCTGCGTGCGGTCCAATCTCATCTGCGCGTGGCGATCTGAACGCTCCCGCAGCCTTGACGCAGCCCGCTCGCATCCACAGGTGACCCGATGCCCATCCAACATATTCTGGTTGTAGATGATTCCAAGACAGAGTTGCACTTCTTGTCCGACATGCTGGGCAAGAAGGGCTACCTGGTGCGCACCGCGCAAAACGGCGAAGAAGCCATGCGCAGGCTCGAAGAAGCGCGCCCCGACCTGATCCTGATGGACGTGGTGATGCCAGGGCAAAACGGGTTTCAGCTGACCCGCAGCATCACCCGCGACGCGCGTTTTGCCGATGTGCCGGTGATCATGTGCACCAGCAAGAACCAGGTGACCGACAAGGTCTGGGGCATGCGCCAGGGCGCGCGTGACTACATCGTCAAGCCCGTCAATGGCGAAGAGCTGTTGTCAAAGATCAAGCTGCTGGGTTGAAGACCGCACGATGAAGGCCGCAAAACATGGCTAACCGCGAAGCACTGCGCGAACTGCAAATCCGGCTGGCAGAGCGGCTGGCTGCATCACGCACAGAAGCGCGCGCAGCCTCGTGGCTGGCTTTTGAGTGTGCCGGCCAGGGTGTGTTGGTGCCGCTGCCTACGGCGGGCGAGATCTTCCCGCTCTCTGCCTTGCAGCCGGTGCCGCACACGCAGCCCTGGTTCATGGGCGTGGCCAATCTGCGTGGCCTGCTGCACGGTGTGGTGGATCTGGCGGCATTTCTGGGCCTGCGCGAGCCGCTGCAGGCGGCCGTGCTGCGCGACAAGCTGCGTGAGCAGGCGCGTTTGCTGGCCTTCAACCCTGGGCTCGATACCCATTGCGCGGTGCTGGTCGACCGCCTCTCGGGCCTGCGCGGTGCACACCAGTTGCGCCGCGTTGAAGATCAGGCAGCCGACCCCGGCCGACCCCGCTTTGCGCCTGCGCTGTGGAGCGATGCACAAGGCAGGAGCTGGCAGGAGATCGACCTGGCGGCTTTGGCCAGACACGAGCAATTCCTGGCCATTGCGGCCACTTGACCCGGCTTGCGGTGCGGGTGCACTGGCACTGAAGAGGACAAGATGAGTTTCATTGACAGGATCAGGTCCGCCAGTGGCGGCAACAGTGGGCCCGCAAGAGGCGGGGATGGCGGCGGCAGCGGAGGTCACGGCGGCGAAGGCGGTCACGACGGCCAACGCGGTGCTGCCGATGCAGCATCGACTGCGCCAGGCGCCATGGTTGCAAGTGTTGGCAAGATCGTGCCCACCGGTGCGGCTGGCACGGCCAGCTCCATGGGCAAACTCGCGCCCAGAGCACTGCCGCCGGAGTTTGACGAGTTGTCACCGCCCGATCCGATGCAGGCCACCGTGCGTTTGGGCCCCAACACCGTTTTGCCTTCCATGTCGGTTGCTGCTGCGCAGACCTCGGCCCTGGCCGGGCGCGCTGCGCCTGCCGCGCTGGATTCGCGCTTGCTGGCGGCTGACGCTGACTCGGCACTCAGCCGGTTGGACCCCAGCGACAGCAGTTTGTTGTCGGAATCGAGCTCCAGCATGGCCAGCACCGACTTTGCCGAAAGCCGTGCCGGCTTACCTGGCGGATCAGCAGCGGCGGCAAGCGCTTCTTCTGCTGCTGCCGCTGCCGCCAACGCGGCGGCCGCGCAGAGCGCCGTTGCCAAGCAAAGAACGCTGGCAGTGCTGTTTGTGCTGGGGCTGGCTGGTTTGCTGCTGGCCGCCTTGCTGGCAGTCAACACCGGCAGCCGCAGCGCTGCACAAGTGGCGGCGACTGGTCAGGCTTCCACGCACTCGCAGCGGCTGGCCAAATCGGTGACGCAGGCGCTGTTGGGCAACCCGGAGGCCTACGCCGAGATCAAGGAGAGTGCAGACATCCTGGCGCGCAACCTGCGCAGTCTGAACACCGGAGCAGGGTCTGTGCCTGTCGCTCCGGTGGCGCTGCAAGGGGCGGTGGCAGCGCTGATGCCGATGGTGGACCGGGCAGAGAAAAACGCCACCACGTTGCTGGCTCAGCAGGCTACGCTGACCGAGATCAACCGCGCTCTGCGCAGCATCAACCGCGACAGCGCGGCGCTGCTCGAGACGGCTGAAACCGTGTCGGCCCTGAAGCTGCAGGGCGGGGCTTCTGCCACCGAGATGGCCGCCTTGGGCCAGTTGACGATGCTGACCCAGCGCATCGGCAAGAGTGCCAACGAGTTCCTGACCAGCGAAGGTGTCATGGCGGACGCGGTTTTTCTGCTTGGCAAAGACCTCAATGCTTTTCGCGAGTTGACGCTGGCGATCAGCGACGGCAGTCCCGAGTTGCGCATCCCGGCCACCCGCGACGCCCAGGTGCGCGAAAAACTGCAACAGTTGCAGCGCCAGTACGAGCAGATCCGCACCGACGCCAGTGCCATTCTGGACAACCTGAGGGGCCTGGGCACAGCGCGCGAAGCGCAGGTGGCCGTGGTCGCCGATTCAGAGCCGCTGAGGCGCGGGCTGGACAGCTTGCAGCAGTCGTTGTCGGAAGAGGGTGGGCTGGGCGGTTGGCGGCTGATGCTGGGTGCGCTGTCGCTGGTCGTGATGCTGCTGGGCGCCTGGGGTCTGCTGCGCTTGTTCGTGGCTGACCGCAACCGCCGCATGCAGTTGGCAGACATCCAGCGCGCCGAGGCCGAGCGCCAGGAGCGTGAAGCCAAACGCGTCAACGACGCCAACCAGGCCGCCATCCTGCGCCTGATGAACGAACTGCAGACGGTGGCTGAAGGGGACTTGACACAGCAGGCCACGGTCACCGAAGACATCACCGGTGCGATCGCCGATTCGGTCAACTACACGGTCGAAGAATTGCGCTCGCTGGTCTCGCAGGTGCAGTTGACGGCGGGCCGCGTCACGGGTACCACCGAGAAGGTCGAAGAAACCTCGACCGAGCTGCTGGCGGCTTCCGCCGAGCAGCTGCGTGAGATCCGCGACACCGGTGAATCGGTGTTGCAGATGGCCGGCCGCATCAACCAGGTCAGCACCCGGGCCCAGCAGTCGGCTGCCGTGGCGCGCCAGTCGCTGCTGGCCGCAGAAAGCGGCCTGCAGGCGGTGCAAAACGCCATCGGCGGCATGAACGCGATCCGCGATCAGATTCAGGACACCTCCAAACGCATCAAGCGCCTGGGCGAGTCTTCGCAAGAGATCGGCGAGATCACCGAACTGATTTCCGACATCACCGAGCAGACCAACGTACTGGCGCTGAACGCTTCGATCCAGGCCGCCAGCGCAGGCGAAGCCGGGCGTGGCTTCAGCGTGGTGGCCGAAGAAGTGCAGCGGCTCGCAGAGCGCTCGGCGGATGCGACGCGCCAGATTGCCGCCATCGTGCGCACGATCCAGTCCGACACCCAGGATGCCGTGGGCGCGATGGAGCGCAGTACCCGAGGTGTCGTCGAAGGCGCCCGGTTGTCGGACGCTGCCGGCTCCGCACTGGCCGACATCGACCGCGTGACGCGCGAGCTGTCGGGCCTGATCATGCGCATCTCCGACGACTCGTCGCGTGAAGCGCAATCGGCCAACGTGGTGGCCGCCAACATTCAGCATATCTTTGCCGTCACCGAGCAGACTTCGGACGGCACCCGGTCCACGGCGCAAATGGTGCGCGAGCTGTCGCGTATGGCCGAAGAACTCAAAGCTTCTGTGCAGCGCTTCAAGATCGCCTGATTGCCATGGCCACGCACGCTCCATTCGCCACCTCTTCGCGCACCTTTGCGGGTGCGGGGTCCGGTTCGTCCAACGCAGCCGGCTCAGGCCATGCTGCGCCCACTGCCGCTCAGCCGGCTTCCAGCGACCAGCTCAATGCCCTGTCGTGGGTGCATGAAGAGTTGCGTCGCTCGCTGGAACTGGCCCACAAAGCCCTGCGCCGACAGCTCAAGGAGGCAGAAACGGCCAGCCGCAGCGAGGTCGATGCCGTTGATCCTGCCGTGTTGCGTGCTGCCAAGGTGCATCTGCATCACTGCGTGGGTGCGCTGCAGATGATCGGATTGCCGGCTGCCGCCACGGCGCTGCACGGTGCCGAGGCGCTGGTGCAAAAGATGGTGGCCAAGCCGGCGCTGGTCAAGCTGGCGGCCGTGGATGCCGTGGAGCGCGTGTCTTTTGCCTTGTTGGACTATCTGGGTCGGCTGCTCGCGGGCAAGCCGGTGTCTGCGGTGATGCTGTTCCCGCAATACCAGGCGGCGCTGCAGCTGGCGGGCGCCGACCGTGTGCACCCTGCCGACTTGTGGCCGTTGTCGAAGGTGGGCCGGGAGTTGCCGGCCGACCCTTCGGGCACGCCACGCGCTGCCGACGATGAGGCCCGCTCTGCGATGGAAGCGCTGGTCTTGGGTTTGATGCGCGAGCCCGGCAAGGCCGCCTACGTGCGCATCGGTGATTTGTGTGCAGACCTGGGTGCAGGCGCCCGCCAGGCCGGCGCGCAAGCGGCCCTGGCCGACCTCTGGCAAACCGCAGCGGCGATGTTCGAAGCCTTGGCCAATGGTTGGCTGGCCGCTGATGTGCACACCAAGAAGATGGCTTCGCGGCTGCTGGCGCAACTGCGCATGAGCGCGCGGGGCCAGCCGGGTGTCACCGAACGCTTGGCGCATGAGCTGCTGTTTTTCTGCAGCCACGCCAAAGCGGGTACGGGTGCGGGTACGGGTGCGGGTGCTGCGGGCGCTGCAGATCGCCAGCAGCAGGCGGTGCCCAGACTGGCTGCAGTGCGCCGGGCCTGGCAACTTGAGCAGCTGCCTACGGCCGACTATGTGGTCTCCAGGCTGGGCCTGTTTGACCCCGCTGTGGTGGCGCAAGCCAAGCGCCGCGTGACCGCAGCCAAAGACACCTGGTCAGCGGTGGCGGGCGCCGAGCTGCATCGTCTGCCCGGTCTGGTGGAGCAGTTTGCGTTGGTCGGCGAATCCTTGCACAAGCTCTTCCCGGGTGGCGAGCAACTGTCCCAGGCGCTGGCCAGAACCGCATCACAAACCCAGGCCGGCGAAGCCGCCCCGGGGCCCATGTTGGCGATGGAAGTCGCCACCGCGCTGCTGTACATCGAGGCGGCGCTGGAAGATGGCGAGCTGGACCACCCCGATCTGGCAGAACGGGTACAGCACCTGGCCAACCGCATCGACGGCGTGCGCACAGGTGCAGAACCGCGGCCGCTGGAGCTGTGGATGGAAGACCTGTACCGCCGGGTCAGCGACCGCCAGACCATGGGCAGCGTGGTGCAGGAGTTGCGTGCCAGCTTGTCTGAAGTGGAAAAGCTGATCGACCAGTACTTCCGCAACCCGGCTGACCGTGCGGTGTTGATCCCGGTACCGGCGCAGCTGTCGTCCATGCGTGGCGTGTTGTCGGTGCTGGGGCTGGACCAGGCTTCGCAGGCGGCCGTGCACATGCGGGACGACGTCGATGCACTGGCGCAGACCGAGGTGGACCCTCAGCAAGCCATACAGACAGGCACCTTCAATCGGCTGGCGGACAACCTGGGCGCCCTGAGCTTCTTGATCGACATGCTCAGCGTGCAGCCGCAGATGGCCAAATCGCTGTTCAAATTTGATGCCGAAGAGGGTTGCCTGCGAGCGGTGATGGGTCAGACCGGGCGAATCTCGGCCTTTGCCGAGCTGGATGAAGCGCCAGCCGCACGCACCGACTTCGCAGACGCCACCTGGGACGTCAAGGGCTTTGAGCTGGAAGAAGCAACGCCGCCAGCGGCACCGCAAGCGTCACTGCCAGCGACAGAGAGTGCGGCGCAGCCCAGTCAGCCGGCCGTCGAGCCGGCCGAGGTTTTGCCGTTGAGCGAAGAGTTGCAGTGGCTGGCCACAGAAGCCGCCAAGGCTGGGGTCAGTGATGACGAGATCATCCGCCGGTTGCAAAAAGTACATCTGCTGGCTTTGACGCAAGCCCAGGCAGCGCTGGCTGCTCACCTGGCACAAACGCAGTCGGGTTTGCGCGACAGCGTGGACCCGGCCACCAGCCAGGCATTGCGTGCCGAGTTGCGGCAATTCTTGCAAAGCGCGCCTGGCAGTGATGCCCAGCCCACGGCTGCACCCACAGGCGAACCTACAGCCGCACCCACAGCCGAACCTACAGCCGCAGTCGCCGACACAGTCGCATCCAGTGGGCTCGAAGACGATCCTGAAATGCGCGAAGTGTTTCTGGAGGAATCACTGGAAGTCATCGCGCAAGCGCGTGCGGCGCTGCAGCGCCTGGCTCAGGCGGCAGACAGCGCAGCTGACGTGGTCATCGTGCGGCGTTCTTTCCACACCCTCAAAGGCAGCTCGCGCATGGTCGGTTTGCGCGATTTCGGCCAAGCGGCGTGGGCCTGCGAGCAGTTGTACAACGCCCGCCTGGCGCAAGCTCGGCCGCTGGACGAATCGACCCGCCAGCTCAGCCTGCAGGCCCTGGACTATCTGCAAGGCTGGACCGACGCGATCGCGGGCCAGACACCCGTCATGCACCACAGTGCCCCGGTGGTGCAAGCGGCAGACGCGATGCGGTTGCACGCGGAGTTTCAGCCCATTGCTGGTCCGGTCAGTGGCCCACCCACCCGCTCACTCACCGGCCCGCCCGAAGCTGCCGCCCCCAGTCTTGAGCCAGGCTCGGAAACAGTGGCTCAGCCATCCGCAGAAGCAGCAGCACCGGCTGCTCTTGACATGGCCTTCGGGGCACCTGTATCGACAACGGCATCTGCACCCGTGTCGGCGCCCGCCAAATCGGCGTTGCAGGATCTGTTGCCCGAATTGCCCAGCGCTGCGGATCTGGATTTGGGTGGGGACCTGTCCCGACAGCCCGCGCCGTTGCCTGAGCCTCAAGTAACTGAGCTCGAACTGGCCGACCTGGAGTCGGAAGCAGCAGGACTGCAGCCCCCGTTTGCATCCACCACCGCTGCTTGGGCACCCGTTGCTCCTGCGGTGCAGCCCCTGGAAAAGATCGATTTCGATTTCGATTTCGAGCTCGAAGATCGGCGTCTGCCTCTGGGCCAGCCCATGGCCCCCATGGCTGCTGAAGCTGAAGCCGAAGCGAGCACAGACGGTGCGCCTGCCCAAGCGCTGAGCAGTGCTGCAGACGTTGCGCAGCAGCCGGGCGCAGACGACGCCATTTCGGCCGCAGCAGCTGACGAACTGCTGGCGCAGGAACTGGCTGAACTCGATGCCTTTTTTGGCTTCACGCCGGACGTCAACGCTCGTTTTGGCCTGCCCACCTTGCCCGGTGAACTGGACGGCAGCCCGGCAGGAGCAGCGCAAGGCGAGGCCGCTGCTGGCTCATCTCAGCTGCTGGACCAGCTGGTCAAGTCCGAACTCACGCCCGCTGGCGCCCCGGCGCTGTCGGGTTTGCAGGCCTTCGGCGAGACCATGCCGGCCACCTACAAACCGCTGGACGAACTCGAACTGGATCTGGAGGTCGGCGTCGACGAAACCCCTTCGACCCTGTTCGAGACCGTAGCGCCTTCGGCAGACTGGGAGCGCACGATCAGCGTGCCTCACGTGTCCGAAGTCCGCCTGAAGTCCGAGCCCGAGGGGCAACATCAAGGGCTTGACTTGCCGGACGCTCCAGCGCCAGAGTTTGCATTCGAGTCGGACTGGCGCGCAGTTGACCTGAACCTTGAGCTTGAGCATGAGCATGAGCTTGAGCTTGAGCCCGAAATCGAAGGCACTGCGCCGGGTGCAGCGCAGCCGCCTGTTGAGTCGGCGGCTGGGGCGGAGGCTGAACTTGCGGCCCACGTTCTCGCAGCCGAAGAAGAGCCGGTCAAGCTGGTCGGGCCGCTGCGAATTCCGATCCCGCTGTTCAACATATTCCTGAACGAGTCGGATGAGCAGTCCCGGCGTTTGTGCACTGAGCTGGCGGAGTGGTCGCTGGAGTGGCAGCTTGAGCCGCTGCCCGAGAGCAGCACAGCCCTGGCGCACTCGCTGGCGGGCAATTCCGGCACCGTCGGGGGCATCGATCTGTGCACCCTGGCGCGCTCGCTCGAGCATGCCTTGCTGCGCTCACAAGCCGTAGGCTATGGCCGGCAGGGTGAAGCTGAGCTGTTTTGCGAAGCTGCTGAAGAAATTCGCCGCCTGTTGCATCAGTTTGCAGCCGGTTTCCTGCGCGAAGTCTCACCGTTGCTGCTTGAGCGTCTGGCAGCGCACGAGCGCTGGCCCGTGCCTGCGGCCACCGAAACCTCGGCTGCACCGCTGGCTGCAGAAGAAGAGGCTGAGGCCATGGTCATGCAGCAGGACGTCGCCGCAGCAGCGCAGGCGTACCGCGAGCTGCCCGAGCCTGAGCCCGAGTTCGAGTTCGAGTCTGAGGCCCAGGCTCAGCAAGAAGCGCAGGACACGCAAGTCACTTCGGAGTTTGCTCCCACCGCGATGGGTGACGAGTTGCAGCCGGCAATTGCGCCAAAAGGGGGCGGCTTTCGCGCCTTTGGCACCGAGTCCCCCGTGGAGCCAGCAGAGCCGGCGCTGCACCTGATCCGCACTGGTGCGCGCGCCGACGCTTTTGATGACGATGCTGACATCGATGCCGTGGACAGCATCGATGCCGAGCTGTTCCCGCTCTTCGAAGAAGAAGCCGAGGAGTTGCTGCCGCAACTGCAAAGCCGCTTGCGTGACTGGCTGCACCAGCCCGCCGACGCCAATGCGCCGGCAGCTTGCATGCGCACGCTGCACACCTTCAAGGGCGGCGCCAGGTTGGCCGGCGCGATGCGCCTGGGTGAAATGGCGCACCGCTTGGAAACCGCCATCGAGCACATGATGGCGCGCCCCAGCCGCCGTGTTTCTGACATCGAGCCTTTGCTGGCCCGTGGCGACGCGATGGCCAGCGAATTTGATGCGCTGCGGCGCCGACCACAGCAGCGTGCGCCAGAAGCTGAAGCGCGGGCCGCCATTTCTGCAGATGCTGCTGCGCTCGTGCAGCCCGGCGTGCCTGGCAGGCCAGACGAATTGGCCAAGGCAGGCCAGTCCGTTGCGGTGGTTGTGCCTGAAGCTGCGCCCGCAACCGAACTCAGCCAATTCAAGGCTGCAGCATTTTCTGATCCTGCCAGCGGGCCTCCGACTGAGCCAGGTACCGAGCCAGGTACCGAGCCAGGACCCGAGCCAGGACCCGAGCCAGGTACTGAGCCAGGTGCCGGGGCTGCGCTGGCGCCTCACGCAAGTATTGGCGCGCCCGCGGCAGTGCTTGACCCAGCCGCCGCCGCTGTGGCCAAGCCCGGCGCAGACACCCCAGATGCCGCCGCCGCCGAGCCCGCCACGGCCAACCAGCCGACACCTGCCGTGGCCATTCCTTGGCACCGCTTCAGCCTGGACATGTTGCCCGCAGCGGCAGAAGATGAGCGGCCCACCACGGCCAACACCGCTGTGCGGGTGCGCGCGGGTCTGCTGGACCGTCTGGTCAACCAGGCCGGCGAGGTCAGCATCACGCGCTCGCGCATCGATGCCGATGTCAAACAGTTGCAGTCGGCGCTGGGCGAACTCAGCGACAGCCTGGAGCGCATGCGCCGCCAGTTGCGCGACATCGAGATGCAAGCCGAGACGCAGATCAACTCGCGCCTGGAAGCAGCCAAGGTGGCGGCTGAGAGCTTTGATCCGCTGGAGATGGACCGTTTCACGCGCTTCCAGGAGCTGACCCGTTTCATGGCCGAATCGGTCAACGACGTGGCCACCCTGCAGCGCGGCTTGCAACGCACACTGCAGTCCACCGAAGACGCCTTGGCCGCTCAGGCGCGGCTGACGCGCGAGCTGCAGGACAGCTTGTTGCGCACGCGCATGGTCGAGTTCGAGAGCAATGCCGACCGCCTGTACCGCACCGTGCGTCAGGCGGCCAAAGACAGCGGCAAATCGGTCAAGCTGGACATCGTGGGCGGTGCCATCGAGGTGGACCGTGGTGTGCTGGACCGCATGAATGGGCCTTTTGAGCACCTGTTGCGCAACTGTGTGGCCCATGGCATCGAGCCATCGGCAGCGCGCGAACGGGATGGCAAGCCGGGCGTAGGACGCATCGGCGTGGCCGTTGCGCAGGCTGGCAACGAGATCTCGGTCACGGTCGAAGACGACGGCGCAGGGCTGGATCTGCAGCGTATCCGGCAGCGCGCAGTCGAGCGTGGGCTGCTGGCCTGGGACGCCGAACCCAGCGCTGAGGCCTTGGCGCAGCTGATTTTTGAGCCTGGTTTCAGCACGGTGGACGTGGTGACCGAACTCTCCGGCCGGGGGGTTGGCCTGGACGTGGTGCGTGCAGAGGTGATGGCCATGGGTGGGCGCATCGAAACCCAGTCCGAGGCTGGACGCGGCACGCAGTTCAAGCTCCACCTGCCGTTGACGACTGCAGTGACCCAGGTCGTGATGCTGCGCTGTGGTGAGGCTCGCGTGGCGGTGCCCACCACCCTGATCGAGACCGTGCTGCGGGTGCCCAGCGACGAGGTGCAGCGCAGCTATGGCTCGGGTGTGCAAGCCTACATGGGTGAGCAGGTGCCCTTTTTCTGGCTGGCGGCCTTGCTGCGTTCCGGCACTCGGGGCGACACCACGGGCCGCTCGCAAGCGGTGGTGATCATCCGCAGCGCCTTGCAGCGCGTGGCAGTGCATGTGGACGAAGTCGAACGCAACCAGGAAGTGGTGGTCAAGAACGTCGGCCCGCAACTGGCGCGTGTCCCAGGCCTGGCCGGTGTCACCTTGTTGCCCAGCGGGCAAGTGGCCTTGATCTACAACCCGGTGGCTTTGGCCAATGTGCACGGTGCGCTGGCACGCGCCCACATGCTGGACGTGCCAACCGAGGGCGCGCAGGCGCGCCACGCAGGCAAGGGCGAACGTGCGGCCCAGGCTGCCGCTGCATTGCCGCCGCTGGTGATGGTGGTCGACGACTCGTTGACCGTGCGCCGCGTCACGCAGCGTCTGCTGGTGCGTGAGGGCTACCGGGTCGTCACAGCCAAAGACGGTGCCGACGCTTTGCAGCAACTGGCACAAGAACGCCCCGTGGTGGTGCTCTCTGACATCGAGATGCCACAGATGGATGGCTTCGAGTTGCTGCGCAAGCTGCGCGCTGACCCGGAGACAGCCGGCCTGCCGGTGGTGATGATCACCTCCAGAACGGCGCAGCGCCACCGCGACCACGCGCAAGAACTGGGTGCCGATCACTATCTGGGCAAACCCTACGCAGAAGACGAGTTGCTGGGGCTTGTGGCTGGTTTTGTGGCTTCGGCTGTGGCCCGGTGAAGCACATGTCTGGCGTTGCCGGGCATCCGGCCGAATCGACCGGCCTGCGCGACCGCGATTTGCCGGACGTGACGCTGGCCGGTGCGCTGCGCGAGCTCTTGCACCCGCAGTGTTTTTGCTGAGCCTGCTTTCCTCTCGACGCCGAGCATGGCCGCCACCCGTTGCGGCACCCTGCGGACCTGGTGGCGCAAGGAGAACTGCAGGACGCCGAGCGCGACAGCGAAGTCGAGTGATCTGGTATTTCGTTCCGTCGAACTGGCGCTGGGGCCATTGGGCAGCATTTGCTTCGATCCCTTAGACTCTTGGTGGTTTTCCCTGAGTGCGTTTCGGTTGCGGCATCCTTCGTGCCGTCTTGAGGGTTGCATGAGCCCGGCCCGGGAGAGCCCTCTTTGAGAATCGAATCCGACGGCGGCTGGCCCAGGGGGTCTTTGCCTGTGAAGCTTGCAGGCGACTCCGGTCTGCTCCGGCTGCAGAGAAAAGACTTTGGAGTCCCGTTACCGATGTTGCGATTGCGAAAGGGCATGTTGGCCCTGCTGGGTTTGAGTTCTGCTGCGCTGTGGGGCTGCGCTGTCGGACCTGAGAGAACCACAGCGCCACCACCGACCCCCTCTCCGCCAGCCTCACTGGCAGCAGCCTGGCAGGCACCTGCGGCCAAGGTTTTGCAGCCGCACAGCGCTGCATCCGGCGCCCCTGTCACGGCGTCAACCGACACCACCAGCACGGGCGCTGCCAGCAGCCGATCCGACTGGTGGCAAAGCCTGGGTGACCCGCTGCTGCCTGAACTGGTGAGCGCCGCACAGATGGCCAGCGCAGATGCGGCACAGGCATTGGCCAGGCTGCAGCGGGCCCGTGCCTCGGCCGCTGTCGCTGCAGCGGCTCAATCCCCCCAGCTGGGCGCCCAGGCTGGCGCCAGCCACGGCCGCGCGGCGCTGGGCCAGCCGGTGGCCACGCAAGCCAGTGCCGGCTTGCAGGCGCAATGGGAGCTGGACTTGTTTGGCGCCGTGGCCGCGGGCCGCGACGCTGCCTTGGCGCGCCAAAGCGCTGCTGCCGCCGGTTGGCATGCTGTGCAGGTGGCGATCGCCGCCGAGACGGCCAGCCTGTACACGGCGCTGCGTGGCTGTGAAGCCTTGCTGGCGCAAGCCCGGCTGGACAGCCAATCCCGCGACGCGACGGCGCGGCTGACCGAGCTGAGTGCACGCGCCGGCTTCACAGCGCCCGCAGACGCAGCCCTGACGCGCGCTGGCGCAGCGCAGGCGCGCACCGGTGTGCTGGCGCAGCAGGCTGCCTGTGAAGCGCAGTTGAAGTCTTTGGTCGAACTGACCGATCTGCCTGAGCCGCAGTTGCGCCAACGCCTGGCCGCACGCACCGCAGTGCTGCCCAGCCCACGAGCCTTGAGCGTGCCTGCGGTGCCGGCCGCGTTGCTGGCGCAGCGCCCCGATCTGGCTGATACCGCGCGCTTGGTCAACGCGGCTGCCGCCGATCAAGCCCAGGCCCAGGCGCGTGAGCGGCCGCAAGTCAGCCTGGCGGGTTCGATCGCCGGTTTGGTGGCGCGGGGCGGTGGCGCCGAGGTACGCGGCCTGACCTGGAACCTGGGACCGATCAGCGTCAGCTTTCCAATCTTTGACGGTGGCGCGCGCGCAGCTGCCACCGCCTCGGCCCGTGCCAGTTACGACGAAGCGGTGGCGCTCTATCAATCACAAGTTCGGCGTGCGGTGCGCGAAGTCGAAGCGGCGCTGGTCAGCCTGCAATCCACCACGGACCGCCAGACCGATCTGAATGCCGCCGCGCAGGATTTCGAGGTCTTCCTGCGCGCCACCGAGGCCCGTACCCGGGGCGGCCTGGGCAGCCTTTTTGAGCTCGAGATCGCTCGCCGCAATGCGGTGCAGGCACAAAGCGCCCTGATCGATCTGCAGCGCGAGCGCGCAGTGGCCTGGATCTCGCTGTACCGCGCCCTGGGCGGAGCCTGGTCGGCTGATGACCCGAGCCCTGGCCCCGGCAAGAGTCTGTGAGCCACGCGCAAGCGCATGCCTCACCCCTTTCCCCGTCCGAACCGATGCTTGATCTGATGCGTGAACCGAAGCTTGAACCGATGCGTGAACCGATGCTCCGAGCGCAGCCCGAAGCGCTGCTTGACGCCCCCTCGCAGTCTGCGCCGGGTTCTGCTGTGGCCCCCGGCAGGCCGCTGCGCTGGCGCTTGGCCCGCCCAATTTTGCTGTGGAGCCTGCTGGCGGCCCTGGGGGTGACAGGTGTGCTGGCGATGCAAGCTGCTTCGGCGCAAAAAAATGCACCCAAAGACACCAAAGTCGACGAAGCCACCGCCAAGGCTGCGCTGACGGTCACGTTGACCCAGGTGCAGCGCAGCACCTTGCCCATGCAGGTGGTGGCGAGCGGCACTGTGGCAGCCTGGCAAGAAGCGGTGATCGGCGCCGAGAGCAACGGCTTGCGGCTGTTGGAGGTGCGCGTCAACGTCGGCGACGTGGTGCGCCGAGGCCAGGTGCTGGCCACTTTTTCTGCTGATCTGCTGCGCGCCGAGACGCTGCAGATCCAGGCCAGCCTGGCTGAGGCCGAAGCCATGCTGGCGCAGGCCGGCGCCGATGCCCAGCGCGCGCGCGAGTTGCAAGCCTCGGGTGCTTTGAGCGCGCAGCAGATCAACCAGTTGTTGACCGCAGAGCGCACGGCTCAAGCCCGGCTTGAAGCGCAACGCGCCCTGGCCAAGGTGCAGCAATTGCGGCTCGCACAAGCCCAGGTGGTGGCGCCGGACAGCGGAGTGATCTCCGCACGCTCGGCCACCGTGGGCGCGGTGGTGCCTGCAGGGATGGAACTGTTCAGGCTGGTGCGCCAAAGCCGCCTGGAGTGGCGCGCAGAAGTCGCTGCCGGCGAGTTGGTGCTGCTCAAGCCTGGCCAGGTGGTGCAACTCAACGTCACCGGCTTGCCACCGATTGCCGGCAAGGTGCGCGTGCTGGCACCGACCGTCGATGCCACGACTCGCAACGGGCTGGTCTATGTGGACCTGCCGCAGCCAGGATCGCTGAAAGCCGGCATGTTTGCGCGTGGCGATTTCGAGGTCGGCAGCTCAGAAGCCATGACCCTGCCGCAGACCGCCGTGCTGCTGCGCGACGGCTTCAGCTACGCTTTTGTGGTGGGGGACCAGAACCGCGTGCAGCAGCGCAAGATCAGCGTGGGCCGCCGCCTGGGAGATCGCATCGAAGTCACCGCCGGGCTGCAGCCGGGTGATCGCGTGGTCAGCAGCGGTGGCGGCTTCCTGGCCGATGGCGACACGGTGCGCGTGGTGGCTGTGGCCAAGCCGCAGTGAATCGAATTTGACGCCTGACAGCGGCCGCGCAGTAGACGCGCAGCAACCGCGCTGCAGACCGCGCAGCAGCCCAACAGCTTTGAGAGACAACGCATGAACGTTTCATCCTGGTGCATCCGCAACCCGATCCCTGCGGTGATGTTGTTCGTCCTGCTCACTGTCGTGGGCTTGATGGGTTTCAAGTCGATGAAGGTGCAGCAGTTCCCCGACATCGACCTGCCCACGATCAACGTCACGGCCTCGTTGCCGGGCACGGCGCCGGCGCAGATGGAGACCGAAGTCGCGCGCAAGATCGAGAACGCCGTGGCTGCGTTGACGGGTGTGAAGAACATCTACACCAAGGTGCAAGATGGCGTGGCCATCGTGACGGTGGAGTTCAGGCTGGAGAAAGCCACCCAGGAAGCCTTGGACGACGTGCGTTCTGCCATGTCACGGGTGCGCTCGGACTTGCCCGCCGAAATGCGCGAGCCGGTGGTCAGCAAGCTCGATCTGGCCGGTGCGCCGATCCTGACCTACACGGTGGCTTCCAGCCGCATGGATGACGAAGCGCTGTCGTGGTTTGTCGATGACGAAGTCACCAAAGCCATGCTGGCGGTGCGCGGGGTGGGCAGTGTGTCGCGCGTCGGCGGTGTGTCGCGCGAGGTGCGGGTCGAGATCGACCCGGCGCGGCTGTTGGCGCTCAACGCCACGGTGGCCGACATCTCGCGCCAATTGCGCGCTGTGCAGCAAGACGCTTCGGGCGGCCGCGCCGACATTGGCGGTATCGAGCAAAGCGTGCGCACCATCGCCAGCGTCAAGAGCGCAGCCGAATTGGCGCGGCTGGATGTGGCGTTGTCTGACGGCCGCCGCATCCGCCTGGACCAGGTGGCCGAAGTCAGCGACACGGTGGCCGAGCAGCGCAGCGGCGCCTTGCTCAACGGCAAGCCGGTGGTGGGTTTTGAGATCGTGCGTTCGCGCGGCGCCGGTGAGACCGATGTCGCTGACGGCGTGCGCGCCAGGTTGGACGAGCTGCGCCTGGCGAACCCCGACGTCACGGTCACCGAGGCCTTCAACTTCGTCGACCCGGTGATCGAGAACTTCCACGGCAGCATGCTCCTGTTGCTGGAGGGTGCCGCGCTGGCGGTGCTGGTGGTGTTTTTGTTCTTGCGAGACTGGCGCGCCACACTCGTCGCAGCCACGGCTTTGCCGCTGTCGATCATTCCGGCCTTTGCCGTGATGCACTACATGTTTGGCTTCACGCTCAACGTCGTCACGCTGCTGAGCATGTCGCTGGTGGTGGGCATCCTGGTCGACGACGCGATCGTCGAGATCGAAAACATCATGCGCCACCTGCGCATGGGCAAGACACCGTTCCAGGCTGCGATGGAAGCGGCCGATGAGATCGGGCTGGCGGTGATTGCCACCACTTTCACGCTGATTGCGGTGTTCTTGCCCACCGCTTTCATGGCCGGTGTGCCGGGCAAGTTCTTCGTGCAGTTTGGCTGGACGGCAGCCATCGCGGTGTTCTTCTCGCTGGTGGTGGCGCGCGTGCTGACACCGATGATGGCAGCTTACTTGTTGCGTCTGCCCAAGAAGGAGCATCGCGATCCCAAATGGATGGGGCCCTATCTGGTCTGGGCCGGCTGGTGTCTGAAGCACCGCATCCTGACGCTGTTGGCCACGGCGGTGTTTTTTGTCGGCTCTTTCATGCTGGTGCCGCTGCTGCCGACCGGCTTCATCCCGCCTGATGACCTGAGCCAGACGCAAGTCACCGTCACTTTGCCGCCGGGCAGCACCTATGCGCAGACCTTTGCGGCAGCAGAGCAAGCCCGTGCACTGGTGGAAAAAAATCCGCAAGTCAAGCTCGTCTACACCGCCATCGGCGCCGGCAACACGGGCGCCGACACCTTCACGCCAGGCGGTGGCCTGCCCGAGGTGCGCAAGGCTACGCTGACCATCAACATGACCCACCGCAGCGATCGCCGGGGCCTGAGCAAGCAGGACATCGAAGGCGATTTGCGCGTGTTGCTGCAAGCTTTGCCGGGTGCCCGCGTCAAGGTCGGTCTGGGCGCCAGCAGCGAGAAGTACGTCATCGTGCTGGCCGGTGATGACGGCGCCACGCTGGCTGCCCACGCCGCCGTGGTGGGGCGCGAGTTGCGCAGCATCCCGGGCATCGGCGCGGTCACCGCCAGCTCCAGCCTGGTGCGGCCCGAGCTGGTGGTGCGTCCGGATGCAGCACGCGCTGCCGATCTGGGCGTCACCACCCAAGCCATCGCCGACACCTTGCGGGTGGCCACGGCAGGCGACTACGACCAGTCGCTGGCCAAGCTCAACCTCAGCCAGCGCCAGGTGCCGATCGTGGTGCGCTTGCCGGCGCAGGCACGTACCGATCTGGCCTTGTTGGAGCGGCTGCCCGTGCCGGGCACGCATGGCCCGGTGATGTTGGGCAACGTGGCCACGCTGAGTATTGGCAGCGGCCCAGCGGAGATCGACCGCTACAACCGCATGCGCAACGTCAACTTCGAGATCGAGCTGAACCAGCAGCCGCTGGGCGCCGTGAAAGAAGCTGCACTGGCGCTGCCCAGCCTGAAAGTGCTGCCCCCGGGTGTGATCCAGACCGAGATCGGCGACGCCGAAGCGATGACCGAGTTGTTCCAGAGTTTCGGCCTGGCGATGCTGACCGGCGTGCTGTGCATCTACATCGTGCTGGTGCTGTTGTTCAAGGACTTCGTGCAGCCAGTGACGATTCTGGGCGCGCTGGTGCTGTCGATCCCTGGCGCCTTCCTGGCCCTCTTTGTCACCCAGACGGCGCTGTCGATGCCCAGCATGATCGGCTTGATCATGTTGATGGGCATCGCCACCAAGAACTCG
>JBBQIB010000027.1:0-25051 GCA_038324515.1 Burkholderiales bacterium | reverse complement strand
CCCATTGCGCACTGGCAGGCTGCCGGTTTCCGTGACGGACTGCTGACCCCACTCAGGAGCTTGAGCCCGAGCTTGACCGCCGGTGTTCAGGGATGTCCGATACCGATGCGCACGCCCCGCTGGTGCCGGCGCGGTTTCGACGCCTGACCGAGCCGCCGATCGCCGCAGACCGACCATCCCCCGGTGGCCAGCGGCTGTGGCGTGGTCAGGGCGCCGGCTTGTCCATGCCGAACTGCCACAACAAGAACGCCCAGCGGTCTGCTGTGCGCCGCTGGGCCTGTTCACGCGTGCTGCCAGCGCCGTGGCCGGCGCTGTAGTCCAGTCGCAGCAGCACCGGTTTCCCGCTGCCCGTGGCCGCCGCCAAGCGCGACGCGGTCTTCAGCGCCATCCACACGTCCACGCGGATGTCGTTGACGCCGTGTTCAAACATCACGGCGGGATACTTCACGCCTTCGCGTGTGTTGGCGTAAGGGCTCATTTCCAGCAAGGCGCGAAACTCGTCTTCCTTCTTGACCGTGCCGTACTCGTGGATGTTGGCAATGCCGTTGGCGCGTGTCTCTGAGCGCACCAGGTCGGTGTTGCCCACCGATACCACTGCGGCGGCGAACAGATCGGGCCGCGCCGTGAAGGCGCGCCCGACAAAGATGCCGCCGGCGCTGCCGCCCTGGATCGACAGCCGGTCGGGTGCGGTGTAACCCTGCGCGATCAACCACTCGGCGGCGGCGATGCCGTCTTTCCAGGTGTTGGGCTTGGTGGTCTTTTGCCCGGCGCGGTGCCAGCCGTCGCCAAACACACCACCGCCTCGCACATGGGCGATGACGAAGATGCCGCCTCGCTCCAGCCAGGCCAGCAGGCGCGGGCTCCAGCCCGGTGTTTCGGTGCTGCCGTAGGCGCCGTAGCCATACAGCACGGCGGGGTTGCGGCCGTCCAGCTTCAAATCGGCGCGCGAGATGATGGACAAGGGGACTTCCACGCCGTCGTGGCTCTTGATGCGCACCTCGCGTGCCTGCAAGCCTGCAGGCGCGTCGAAACGGCCTGTGGTGACCAGGGGCAGCGGCTTCACGGGTGCTGCTGCGGCGCTGCCAGGATCGGCGGGCTTGCTGGCGCCCCCAGACCTGCCGCTTCCCGTCAGGCCCCCCGAGGGGGATGAGGAAACTTGGGAGCGGCCCGGCGTTTCCTCAGCAGGTTCGTAGCTGAAGTGGGTGCTGGCGCGTGTCCATGTGCTGATCTGAAAGATCGCCCCGTCTTGTCCGGGGTCGCTGAACATCAGGTCGACATGGCCTTGCAGCGGCAGTTCCACCGGCTGCGGTGCGGCGCCGGCGCCATGGCCCACGCGCAGCAGCCGCGTCAGCGGGCCCTGGCGCTGCGTGACGTAGAAGGCATCGCGCGCAGCGGCGGTTTCCAGAACCACGTCTTCGCTGGCGGCCACCACCACCTCGGCCTGGGCCAGGTCGGGGTTGGCCAGCGGCATGCGCAGCACGCGAAAGCGCGGTGCCTGGGCGGCAGTCTTCATGTACACCCAGCCGCCAGCGATGGTGGTTGCGGTGACCTGGGCTTCGTCCCCAAACACCTTGCGCCAGCGTGCCTTGCCGCTCAACACCTCGGACATGTCGGCCAGGTACAGCGACTGCTCGCGCTTGACGCCATCGCGCACCAATGCCGCTGCCAGCGGCGTGCCTTCCACTGCGAAGACGTCACCAGAAGCCGAGCGCGGCATGGTGACGTCGGCATGCACGCCGGGTCCGAACACCGCCGGGTCTGCGCCAGGGGCCCCCAGCAGGCGCAGGTAGCGAAGGTTGTCCTGGAATCGTTCGGTGGCCGGCAGGCTGGCCCAGTCGAGCTTCAGGCGCGAGTAGAAGAACCCCTTGCCGTTGGGCAGCCAACTGACCGAGCCGCTGCCCCGCACTGCCTGGATGGGCCGGTCGACTTCTTTGCCGCTGGCCACCTCCAGCACATGCTGGGTACCGATCTCGGTGCCGCCGGCTGAAATGGCGTAGGCCACCAGGCTGCCGTCGGGCGAGGGCGTGAAGCCGCCGATGGCGTGCGGCTTGCCCGTCGCCTTGGCCAGTGCTTCGGGGTCGACCAGCACCACGTCCGGGCCTGCGGGGCCATCGCGGTAGACCAGCTTGAACTGGTTGTCGCCCGCGTTGCGGCGCAGATAGAAGAAGCGGCCGGCTGTCGTGCGTTGCACGTTGCCGACTGCAGACGGCATGGCTTGGTCGATTTCTTTGATGCGCGCCAGCAGCGCGTCGCGCGCGGGCAGATTGGCCAGAATGGCCTGGGTGGCATCGGCCTGGGACTTCATCCACGACTGCACCACCGGGTCTTGGGTGTTTTCCAGGAAGCGGTAGGGATCGTCGACCGCTGTGCCCCAGTAGGTGTCGACGACATTCTTCGCCGGCAGGGGCGGCGGGACTTCAACGCCCAGAAACTCGGCCGCCCGCAGGTCAGGCGCGGTGATGCACAGAACGGCGAACAGGGCTGCGGGTGCGATGGCGCACCACCTGACTTGGGAAGGAAATCTGGCGATCACTTGGGTGTCCTGGTGAAGCGGTGGAGAAGGCGGGCAGCAGAGCAGGGCGCAACGTTATCAGGCGCCTCGACAAGGAAAAAGTTGTGCAGACGGCCGAGCAGACAGCCGAGCAGACAGCCAGACAGCCGGCCAAACAGACGGCCGACCAGACGGCCGAGCATGCCCTGCTTCTCTGCGCCGGCTCGTCGGTCTGGGAAGATTCGTCTCCGGTTCCCACTTCCGGTCCATCTCATGAACCCCATTTTTCATCTGTTGCCCGGCGCGCCCGAGCCGGTGGCGCCATGCAGCCACGCGGTCGAGGCCGGTGGCTTCGTCTTCGTGACGGGCCAGACCGCGACCGATCCGGACGACGACAGCCTGCCGATGCCCGAAGGCATCGAGGCGCAGACGCACAAGGTCATGGACAACCTGCGTCGCGTGCTCACTGGCCTGGAGCTGGGCCCGGAGCATCTGGTCAGCGGCCGCGTCTTCCTCACTGCCTTCGAGCGCGAGTACTCGGCGATGAAGGAAAGCGTAGTCCGCTGGTCCGGTGTCGGTAGGGGACTCTCGTAACGCCTCACCTAAATCCGCACCCAGGTTCACCGGCTTCATGTCTTGAGCGACCCACCCGGCTTGGGCGAGCCTCTCGTCAATCTGCTGTCGGGCCATGGCTTCCGGCGACATGGGCTTCTTGGGGCAGTGGAAAGCACCAATGCCCAAAAAAAGAGAGTGCCAACCAAGTGGTGCGACCGGCAAGAATCGAACTTGCGACTAAGCCTTCGGAGGGCCCAATGATATCCACTTCACCACGGTCGCCAGGGTCTCGGGCCGCTGCTGGTGGGGCGGGCGGCCGGGCAATCTGCAGTGCATTCTAGCGGGCGGGTGCGCTGCCTATAATCTGCGGTTTTCTGGGGTGGCGTGTGGATGACGCTGTTCCGTCCCGGCAGTTCGAGACATTGTCAGCCGGGCCGTTTGATTTGAGGATTTCATGAGCGCATCGCACAAAGACGGGCACGACCAAAGCCAACCGAATGGGGCAGAGGCACACGAAGCGTCCCATGAAGGGCCGATCCGCACGCCCAAGCAGTTGATCATTGCGGTTCTGGCCTCGTTCATCATCCCGATCATCGCGATCATCTTGTTGGTCAACTACGTCAATTTCGGTACCAAGCCGGGTGCCGGCAGCGACGGCATGTCTGCCGAGGCGGTGGCCAAGCGCTTGCAGCGGGTGGGCTCGGTCGAGATTCGCGACGCTTCTGCTCCTGTCGTGCTGCGCACCGGGCAGGAAGTCTATGCGGCGCAATGCTCAGCTTGCCATGTTGCAGGTGCTGCGGGTGCGCCCAAGTCGGGCGACACGGCAGCCTGGGCGCCGCGTATTGCGCAAGGCTACGAAGTGCTCTTGAACTCTGCCTTGAAGGGCAAAGGCGCGATGGGTGCCCAAGGTGGTGGCGAGTACTCGGACTACGAGATCGGCCGTGCGGTGGTCTACATGGCCAACAACGCCGGTGGCAAGTTGGCAGAGCCGGCGGTGCCTGCTGCGGCTGCTTCGGCAGCCAGCGCGCCGAACTGAGTGCCGCTGCAGGCGGCGCTTGCATCGGTGTTGCCGATCCGGTCCAAAGGGCTCGGATCGTCACGCTGCCACCAAACAAGTTCCCGTGTGGGACTTTTTTTCTGCCTTCGGGATTTCAGCCCGCAGCAGCAGGCTGTGGCTGCAGCACAAAGCCAAAATGCGCCGGCATCTCGCCAAAGCTCAACGCCTGTGGTTGCCAATGGCCTGCCACTACAGCTTCGGCGGCAATGCCCATGTCCAGGCTGTGGACCAGGCCCAGGCCGAGGCCGCAGTGCAGGAACAAGCGGCCTTTCTCACACAGATAGGTGCCCTGGACCTGCGCTTCCAGGCCCGTGTGCGAACGCACCGTCCAGCAAGGTGACAGGCCCGTGTCGGTATGCTGATCGACGCGCCAGACGAATGGTGCCGCTTCAAGCTGCACATAGACCCGTTGCGGGCCGTTCTGAAAGTACCAGGCGCCCTGTTCGTCACAGCCGTAGTTGCGCTCGATGAACTCACGCAGCTTCTGGTGCTCGATGCGGCTGCCCTTGACCTGCGGGAAGGGGCCGGCGGCCTGGATGCGGTCGTCACGCATGTACCAGTCGCCGCGCGCGTCCAGTGCCAGCCAACCGTAGCAGTGTGGCACTCGGGGCCACTTGGCCATCGCGGCCTTGACTTGTTCGTCCATCCAGGCAGCTTAAGGCCAGACCGGTTCAAGTGTGTTGTGACAACCGTGTTGTGACAACCAATCTGCCACTGCCGCAGGCATGGCGCCTACCGAAGCCGGATAGTTGCCTTGCGGAAAGCCGACATGCCCCCCTTGGGTCGGGCGCCAGAACTGCACATGCGGCCCCGCGTCGCTGGCCCTGGCGGGCAACGCTTGTGCAGGCACGAAGGGGTCGTTCTCGGCGTTCAGCACCAGCGCCGGGATGCGCAAGCGCTGCAGATGCGGCAGCGCCGAAGCCCGCGACCAGTAGTCGGGGGTGTCTGCATAACCATGCAAAGGTGCGGTGAAGATGTTGTCGAACTCATAAAGTGTGCGCGCGGCGGCGAGCTTGTCGCGGTCGAACAGGCCCGGATGCTGCTGCCACTTGGCCAGCGCCTTGGGTTTCATCGAAGCCAGGAACATGCGCGCATAGACCAGCCGGTTGAAGCCGCGGTCGATGGCCCGGCCGGAGGCTGTCAGGTCGATCGGCGAACACACGGCGGCGATGGCTGCAGCCGTGGCTGCAGCGCTGCTGCCTGCCTCTTGCGCCCAGCGCAGCAGCGCGTTGCCACCCAGCGAAATGCCCACCACCCACAGTGGCGCGGCACTGCGCTGGCGCAAGCGCTGCAGGATCCAGCCGATCTCTTCAAAGTCGCCCGAGTGGTAGGCGCGCGGCGCCAGGTTCAGCTCGCCGGAGCAGCCGCGGAAGTGGGGCACCGAGTAGTCCCAGCCGCGTTGCAGCGCCACGCTGGCAAAGGCCTGCGCATAGGCGCTGGCAGAACTGCCTTCGAGGCCGTGGAACAGCACCAGATGTGGGCGGCTGTTTTCCGGCGCAGCGGCGGCCGCTTCCGGCAACAGCAGGTGGTCGACATCGATGAAGTCCTGGTCAGGCGTGGTCCAGCGCTCGCGCCCAAAGTGCGGCGGTGGGCCGGGATGGCGCTGCGCCCGGGTCGCCGCCCAGATGGTCTGCAGGTTGCCCCCAGGCAGCCACCACGGGGCGCTGTAGCCGTCCAGCAGGGTGCGGGGAGCGGTGGAGGTGCTCAGACCGCCGGCTGGTGGCGCAGGCTTCAGCGAAACACCACGCATTTGTGGCCGTTGAGCAGCACCCGATGCTCGGCATGCCAGCGCACCGCGCGGGCCAGCACGCGGCTTTCGATGTCGCGGCCGGCGGCGACGAAGTCCTCGACCGCCAGCGTGTGGTCCACGCGCTCGACGTCCTGCTCGATGATCGGTCCTTCGTCCAGGTCGGGCGTCACGTAATGCGCCGTGGCACCGATCAGCTTGACGCCGCGCGCATGGGCCTGGTGGTAGGGCCGCGCGCCCTTGAAGCTGGGCAAGAAGCTGTGGTGGATGTTGATCGCGCGGCCCTGCAGGGCCTGGCAGAACTCGCCGCTCAGGATCTGCATGTAGCGCGCCAGCACCACCAGTTCGACCCGCTCTGTTTCGATCAGCTGCTCGATCTGGGCTTCTTGCGCGCGTTTGGTCTGCGCGCTGCTGCCTGCAGCCAGCGGCAGATGATGAAAGGGCAGTTTGTGGCTGGCCGCCAGCCCGGCAAAGGTGTCGTGGTTGGACACGATGCCGGCCAGGTCCACCGGCAAAGAGCCGGTCTGCCAGCGGTACAGCAGGTCGTGCAGGCAGTGGCCGTGCTGGCTGACCAGCAGCAGCAACCTGGGCCGCTGGGCCAGATCGTGAAAGCGCACCGTCATGCCGAACTGCCGGCGTGTGTGCTCGAACAGGCTGCCCAGCATGCCGGCCTGTGCCAGATGGTCAGGGGCCTGAAAGTGCACACGCATGAAGAACAGGCCGGTGGCGTCGGCCCCTTCCAGATCACCGAACTGCTGCGAATCGATGATGTTGCAGCCGGCCTGGTACAACAGACCGGCTACCGCATGCACTACGCCGCGCGAGTCCGGGCAGGCCAGCGTCAGCACGAATTGCGGTTGCGTGGCGGGGGAGGTGGGAGTGGGAGTGGGGGTGGGAGTGGCTTCAGGCATGGCGCGCGATTGTAGGCAGCAGGTGCGAGCCGTGCCGAGCCCCGGCGCGCGGTTGGGCGTGGGTGTTCGCGGGCGGTGCGCTGCAGGCGGCAGGCGGCAGGCCCTGTTTGCTCGGCTAGCATCGCTGGCCCTACAGACTCGGATCAGACCCCTTGCCAATCTCAGCATTGACTGCCGGCTTCATCGCTGTGCTGGTGGGTTTCACCAGTTCGGTGGTGGTGGTGTTCCAGGCAGCGGCTGCGCTGGGCGCAACGCCTGAGCAAACGGCGTCGTGGATCTGGGCTTTGGGCCTGGGCATGGGTTTGACGAGCCTGGGC
Organism: Burkholderiales bacterium; assembly: GCA_038324515.1. Lineage (GTDB taxonomy): Bacteria > Pseudomonadota > Gammaproteobacteria > Burkholderiales > Burkholderiaceae_C > Rubrivivax. The sequence goes on along the minus strand of JBBQIB010000027.1, from coordinate 17,973 downwards.
CTGAGCCTGTGGTACCGCCAGCCGGTGCTGACGGCCTGGTCCACACCCGGCGCTGCCTTGCTGGTCACCGCCGGTGCGGGGGTGCCGATGGATCAGGCGGTGGGTGCCTTCGTCGTTTGCGCTTCGCTGATCGTGGTCAGTGGTTTGACGGGCGCTTTTGCGCGGGTCATGGGGCGCATCCCGGTGTCGCTGGCCTCAGCCTTGCTGGCCGGGGTGCTGGTGCGATTCGCTCTTGAAGGTTTTGCGTCTGTGCAAAGCCAGCCGCTGTTGGTGGCCGTGATGTTTGTGGTCTATCTGCTCGGCCGCCGTTGGGCACCGCGTTACGCCGTCCCTGCTGTGTTGCTGGCAGGCGTGGCTGTGGCGTGGGCGCAAGGGCAGTTGCAGCTGGGGCAGGTGCAGTGGGCGCTCGCAACGCCGGTGTTCACGATGCCGGTGTTCAGCCTGTCGGCCATCATCGGCATCGCGCTGCCGCTGTTCGTGGTCACGATGGCTTCTCAGAACCTGCCTGGCGTCGCCGCGCAACGCGCTTCAGGCTTTGATACGCCGGTCTCACCCGTCATCACCGTCACCGGCCTGGCGACTTTGGTGCTGGCGCCCTTTGGTGCCTACGCACTCAACCTGGCTGCCATCACGGCCGCCATCTGCATGGGCCGCGAAGCGCATGAAGACCCGCAGCAGCGCTGGCTGGCCAGCGCTGCCGCTGGCGTGTTCTACATCGTGGTGGGTTTGATGGGTGGTGCGGTGGTGGGCTTGATCGCAGCCTTCCCCAAAGAGCTGGTGCTGGCCGTGGCCGGACTGGCCCTGCTGGGCACCATCGGCAGCGGCCTGGCTGCTGCGATGAAGGACGAAGGGCAACGCGAGGCAGCGCTGGTTGCCTTTGTCGTCACTGCCAGCGGCCTGAGCCTGTGGGGTGTAGGCTCGGCTTTCTGGGCCGTGGTGGCTGCCGGGCTGGTGCTGGCGGTACAGCGCCGATCGCACTGAGAATCTGCTGCAGCACCGTCGATTGCTGCGGCGCACCTGTTGGACTGACCTGCTGACACCATGAAACTGCTTTTTGTCGCCGACCCGCTCGAAACCTTCAAGACCTACAAGGACACCACCTTCGCGATGATGCGCGAGGCGGTTGCGCGTGGTCACCAGTTGATGGCCTGTGAGCCCAATGACATCCGCTGGCAACGGGGTGAGCCGGTAACGGCCTTTGTGCGTGACATCACGCTGACCGGACGCACGCCGGACTGGTTCAGCGCTGCCCGGCATGCGCCCGATGAAAGAGCGCAACCGCTGCGGGATGTCGACGCGGTGCTGATGCGCAAGGACCCGCCCTTCGACAGCGAGTACTTCTACGCCACCCACTTGCTGAGCCAGGCCGAGCGCGAAGGTGCGCGGGTCTTCAACAGCCCTCAGGCGTTGCGCGACCATCCCGAGAAGCTGGCGATCCTGGAGTTCGCGCCCTTCATCGGCCCCACGCTCGTGACGCGCGACGAAGCCGACGTCAAGCGCTTCCACGCCGAGCACCAGGACATCATCCTGAAGCCGCTGGACGGCATGGGCGGCATGGGCATCTTCCGCGTCGGGCCTGATGGCATGAACCTGGGCAGCATCGTCGAGACGCTGAACAAGGGCGGCGCGCAGACGATCATGGTGCAGAAGTACCTGCCCGAGATCAAGGACGGCGACAAGCGAGTGCTGGTGATCGGCGGCAAGCCGGTGCCCTTCAGCCTGGCGCGTATTCCGCAGGGCAGCGAGATCGGCGGCAACCTGGCGGTGGGCGGCAAGGGCGTGGCGCAGCCGCTCAGCGACCGTGACCGCGAAATTGCCGCATCACTGGGCCCGGTGCTGGCCGCGCGCGGCTTGTTGCTGGTCGGCCTGGACATCATCGGCAGCAGCCTGACCGAGGTCAACGTCACCAGCCCGACCGGCTTTGCAGAGATCAACCAACAGACCGGTTTTGACGTGGCTGCGATGTACATGGACGCGCTGCAGGCAGCGCTGGGGCAGACTTGAGTGCCCGGGTTCGGATCGTCGCGCCGCTGAGTTCTTTGCCGGTTCCGCCATGGCACTGCTGAGTCTGCTGGACGCGCACCTGGCCTTTGGCCACGTGGCGCTGCTCGATGGCGCTTCGATGTCGCTGCAGTCCGGCGAACGTGTGGCGCTGATCGGGCGCAATGGCGTGGGCAAGTCTTCACTGCTGAAGATCCTGGCCGGGCTGGACAACACCGACGACGGCAACCTGCAGCTGCAGACCGGGCTGCGGCGTGTCTATGTGGCGCAAGAGCCGTTGTTTGAATCGGGCGCGACGGTGTTCGATGCCGTCAGCGAGGGTGTGGCCGAAGCCCGCATTCTGCGTGAGCAATACGAAGCCCATGCCCCTGGCACCGATCTGGACGCGCTGCAGACACGGCTGGAGGCCCTGGACGGCTGGACCTGGGAGCAGCGTGTGGACCAGGCGCTGCAGCGCCTGCACCTGGACCCGCAAGCCGAAGTGGCGGCACTCTCGGGCGGCACCCGCAAGCGTGTGGCGCTGGCCCGTGCGCTGGTGGCCGCGCCCGATGTGCTGCTGCTGGACGAGCCGACCAACCACCTGGACATCGACTCGATTGAATGGCTGCAGGAGCTGCTGGGCGGCTGGCGCGGCGCCTTGGTGCTGGTCTCGCACGACCGCGCTTTCATCGACGCCGTGGCCACCCGCATCATCGAGCTGGACCGCGGCCAGTTGCGCAGTTATCCGGGCAGCTTCAAGACCTACGAAGACACCAAGGCCCGCGAGCTGGAAGACGAAGCGCTGGCCAATTCACGCGCCGAAAAATTGCTGGCGCAAGAGGAAATCTGGATCCGCAAGGGCGTGGAAGCGCGCCGCACCCGCAGTGTCGGCCGCGTGCAGCGCCTGCAGGTGCTGCGCCAGCAACGTGCCGAGCGCCGCGACAGTTTGGGCCGCGTGCGGCTGGAGCTGGACGCCGGCGCACCCACCGGCAAGATCGTGGCCGAGCTGCAGGACGTCAGCATGCGCTTTGATGCGGACGCGGCAGTCAAGGGCCCACCGCTGATCAGCAACTTCAGCGCCACCATCCTGCGCGGCGACAAGGTGGGCCTGATCGGCCCCAACGGTTGTGGCAAGACGACCTTGCTCAAGCTGATCCTGGGGCAACTGCAGCCCACCAGCGGCAAGGTGCGCCAGGGCACGCGCTTGCAGGTCGCGTATGGCGACCAGATGCGCGCCGGGCTGGATCTGGACGCCACGCTGGCCGACACCATCAGCCCCGGCAGCGAATGGATCGAGACCGGCCCGCCCGGCAAGACCGTGCGCAAGCATGTGATGAGTTACCTCAACGATTTCCTGTTCTCGCCGGCGCGCGCCAACTCGCCCGTGCGCACCTTGTCGGGTGGCGAGCGCAACCGCGTGATGCTGGCGCGCCTGTTTGCGCTGCCGGCCAACGTGCTGGTGCTGGATGAGCCCACCAACGATCTGGACATCGACACGCTGGAGCTGCTGGAAGAGCTGCTGCAGACCTACACCGGCACGGTGTTTCTGGTCAGCCACGACCGGCGTTTTCTGGACAACGTGGTCACCAGCACCATCGCCTGGGAAGGTGACCCCGCCTTTGGCGGCAAGCCCGGGCTGTGGCGCGAGTACGAAGGCGGCTACGAGGATTGGAAGCTGCAGCGCGAGCGTACGCGCCAGCACATGCTGGCCAATCCGGCGCCCAGGGCCGCTCCCTCCGCTCCCCCCTCGCCTGCCGCGAGTGCCGCGTCCACGCCCGCGATGTCCACACCCGCAGCGGCAGCCTCTGCGCCCGTCGACAAAGCCGGTGCCACGCGCAGCAAGCTCAGCTTCAAGGAGCAACGTGAGCTGGTCGCCTTGCCTGAACGCATCGCCGCCCTCGAGGCTGAGCAGGCATCGCTGACCGGGCAACTGCAAGACCCCACGCTGTATGCCGCCGGCCCGCAGCGCGCCGATGCCATCGGCCTGCGCCATGCAGAAATCGAAGAAGAACTGATGCACTGCCTGGAGCGCTGGGAGGCCTTGTCAACGCGCTGATCCAGCGCCAGGACAAGACCCCGCCCGCCCGCAGCCAGGCCTGTCGATACAGAACGATCCGAGCATGGCCGCAATCGGTTTCACGCCGCTGGACTGGTGGATTCTGGGTGGCTATGTCGTGATCATCGCGGTGGCCGGGGTGCTGGCCACGCGGCGACATCTGGACCGCGCCAACGACTACTTTTTGGCCGGCAACCAGGTGCCCGTGTGGTTGGTGGCGGTGTCGGTGCTGTCCACCACACAATCCGCCGCCACGTTCTTGGGCGCACCCGACTTCAGCTACCGCGGTGATTACACCTACCTGGGCAGCCACCTGGGTGCGCTGCTCGGCGCCTTGGTGGTGGCGATGGTGTTGATGCCGCGTTTTTATGCCATGCGCGCCGTCACCGTCTACCAGTTGCTGGAGCAGCGTTACGACAAACGCGCGCGTCAGGCTGCTGCCGGCATGTACCTGGTGGGTCGCATCCTGGCCAGCGGCTCGCGCCTGTATCTGGCGGCGATTGCGGTGTCGATGATCATGTTTGGCGACATCGCGCCGATGCACATCGTGCAGGCTTCGTTCTTGCTGCTGGTGTTTGGCTTGGTCTTCACCTTCATCGGCGGCTTGAACGCCATCATCTGGAGTGACCTGGTGCAGGTGGTGCTGTACGTGGGTGCCGCGCTGACGGTGCTGGTGTACCTGTGGTTGTTGATCCCGGCCAGCGGCGCAGAGATCTGGCAGGCTTTGTCGAAGACACCTGAAGGCGTGGACAAGCTGCGCCTGTTTGATCTGTCGCTGAACTGGCAAGCGCCCTTTGGTCTGCTGGCCATCCTGACCGGTTATGCGCTGCTCAACGTCGGCAACTTCGGCCTCGACCAGGACACCACGCAGCGTCTGCTGGCCTGCCGCAACTCGGGTGAGGCCATCCGCGCGATGTACATTTCGGTGGCCGTCACGGTGCCCGTGGTGCTGGTGTTCATGGCCGTGGGCTCGCTGCTGTATGTCTTCTATCAGCGGCCCGATCTGATGGCGCAAGGGGCGGGCACAGGTGGCGTGCAGACGAGCTTCAGCGGCCAGGACATCACCGTCTTCATGACCTTCATCCTGAGCCAGATGCCGCCCGGCCTGCGTGGTTTCGTGACTGTCGGCGTGATCGCTGCGGCGGCGGTCAATTCGGGGTTGATCTCGATGTCTTCGGTGCTGGTGCAGGATTTCTACAGGCCCTGGGTCGAGCGTCGGGCCCAGCGCCCAGGGCAGCGGGCCGAACCCAAGCCTGAGCGCCATTACGTGCGCGCCGGGCAACTGGGCATGGTGGTGTTGGGGCTGGCGCTGTTTGCGATGTCGGTGCTGTGTTTTTATTGGCAGCAGTACACCAACACGCCGTTGTTGGCCTTTGTGCTCGGCGTGATGACCTTTGCTTATTCGGGTTTGCTCGGCGTGTATTTCACGGCGGTCTTCACGTCGCGCGGCTCCAGCGCTTCCGTGATCGCCGCGCTGGCCACCGGCTTTGTCGCGATCCTGTTGCAGCAGGCTTATGTGGTGGATGCCTGGGGTCTGCCGGCGTCCTGGAAGTCGCTGGCCTTTCCCTGGCAGCTGTGCATCGGCACGGCGGCCTCGGCTTTGGTCTGCATGCTGGGCCACACGCCAAAGAAGACGCCTGCAGAAGTCGTGGAAGGATCGCTTGGCCAAGCCCCCGCAACAGGGGCTGCGCATGTCCGCTGAGCTGTACATCGGCGCGATGTCGGGCACCAGCCTGGATGGGGTGGATGCGGTGCTGGCGCGGCTTCATCTCGGCGCACTGCTGCCGCCTTCAAGCGCGGTCCGCGCCCAGGCCCAGGGCCAAGCTCCCGGACAGTCCACCCCAATGGCCGTGGGGCCTGCAGGCATTCAAGGCATCGAGCAACTCGGCCATGTGCAACTGGAGTTCCCGCAAGCGCTGCGCCAACGCATCCTGGCTCTGGCCCAGGGCCAGCCGGTCACGCTGGCCGAACTGGGCGCGGTGGATGTACTGGTGGCTCACCTGTATGCACGGGCCGTGAAGACCTTGCTGCAGCAGACCGGGGTCGATGCCACGCAGGTCACCGCCATCGGCGCGCATGGCCAGACGGTGCATCACCAGCCCCAGCCTGCAGCGCCGGGCGAGCCCACTTTCACAACCCAGATCGGCGACCCCAACACGCTGGCGGTGGCCACAGGCATCACGGTGGTGGCCGACTTTAGGCGCCGTGACATGGCTTTGGGCGGCCAGGGCGCGCCACTCGCGCCGGGCTTTCACGAGCTGGTCTGGCGTCACCCCATCCGCACCCGTGTGGTGCTCAACTGCGGCGGCATCGCCAACATCAGCGTGCTCAAGCCGGGCCGGCCTTGCATCGGTTTTGACACCGGCCCGGCCAACATCCTGATGGACGCCTGGATCGAAGCGTGCCAAGGGCTGCGCTACGACCGCGACGCTGCCTGGGCGGCGCAGGGGCAGGTTCACGCAGCGTTGCTGCAAGCTCTGTTGCGCGACCCCTACTTTGCGCTGCCGCCGCCCAAGAGCACCGGGCGCGAACGCTTCCAGCTTGCCTGGTTGCAACAAGCGCTGGCGGCGTTGCCCGAGCCAGCGCCCAGCGACGCCGATGTGCAACGCACCTTGCTTGAACTCAGCGCGTGCACCATCGCTCAGGCCGTCCAGGCCCAAGTTGAGGCTCAGGCTGAACCGGGGGAACTGCTCGTCTGCGGCGGGGGTGCTTTCAACCCGCTGCTGATGCGCCGTCTGGCTGAGTTGTTGCCGGTCTGGCAAGTGCAAAGCACGGCCGCCCATGGTGTGCCTCCGGATTGCGTCGAAGCCCTGGCCTTTGCGGTGTTTGCGCAACGCACGCTGCATGGCCAAAGCGCCAACCTGCCGCAGGTCACAGGTGCTTCGCGCGCATGCCTGCTGGGGGGTGTCTACAGGCCCTGAAACGCAGCTGCGAAAGCAGTTGCTGCGCAGGCCCTGGTCAGCCAGCATCTGTTTGGGGTGGTGCTGCATCGACGGGTCGACCGGGCTTGGACGATTTCGATATCTGCTCGGGGCAACGGATGGGCAGCGCGGTGTGGCGGCTCAAATCTCCTGCGTCGCCGCCGGCGTCGAGCGGCTGACGATCAGCGCGGCTTGCAGATACAGCGCGTTGACGGTGCGCTGCGCGCGGTCAACATCAAAGCCGGGGAAATTGGCGATCTCGCGCAGCGAATGCGCCTGCTGGCGCAAACGTGCAACGCCAGCAGCCATCGATCCGGTCAGGCCCAGACCATCAAAGCCGCTGCCGAGGGCCACGCGGTAAGCGGCTACACCGGCGATCTCCGGCAGCAACGCGGCGCGCGAACCGCGCAACGACAGCTCCCACAGCAACTGGCCCAGCGCGCCGGCATGGCCGCCGTGGGTCTCGGCCTCCAGGCCTTCGGGCTGCACCGTCAGCACGCGCAACTCCGGCAGCCTCAGGTTCAGAAACTGCGCCATCGGCAACGGCGTGTAGACGGTGCGCAGCACCGGATAGACCGCCATGGGTACGACCTGGAATCCATGTTCCAGATTCAGCTTCAGCGGGCGGCCATGGCGCACGGCTGCAGCCAGCACCTCGAGCAGTTCGAGGCCGCTGCCGCTGGCCGGCTCGAAACGCATCAGATCACTCAGCAGCGACGAGTTCAGCGAGTGCAGTTGCGTGGCGCCGCGCTCGCTGTCGCCGCTGTCGCGGCTGTCGCTCGGGGCCTGCCGAAGCTGGCGCTGAAAATCGCTGACGCTCATCAGCTCGGCCTGGTCCGGCGGTTGGGTGGGCTGGAACATGACCACGGCTGCTGATGACGCCTGTGAGGTTTGGGTCGCGGATCTGCTGTTGGAAGATCTGCGGCTGGAAGGAGGGAGGCGCTTTGCCACCGGCGCGCGCGGTACGCCCTTTGCTGCAGCATTGGACCGCCGCAAGGCTCGGAACTGACCACCGGGTGGCGGCAAAAGTGTTTCAAGACTGTGCGGTACCAGTTGGGAGTGACACCTTGGCGCAAAAGTTTCAGTTGTTGCCGGAACAGCGGGCCTTGCGAGGACCGTGCGCCGCAGGCCATCGAGATGCCCATGCGGGAGCTGTGGGCGGGGGCCTGTCAGGCATGTTTGCTGTCTTGGTGCAGCGGTTCTGTACTGTTTGGGCGTACGGTTTCGGCACATTACACTGCCGTCGACCCAAGCCAATGAGCTGCGACCCATCGTGATGAGCTTGCCCGAGCTGGGCGCACTGCTGCTGTTTGCCACTGCCATGGCTTTCACCCCAGGCCCCAACACCACGCTGTCTGCCGCGCTGGCGGCCAACCACGGCCTGCGCCACGCCATGCCGTTTGTGTGGGGCGTGCCGGTGGGCTGGGGGGCTTTGCTGCTGATCTGCAGCCTGGGGTTGGGCACCTTGCTGCAGGCACAGCCGCTGTTGCGCGGTGCACTGAAGTGGTTGGGCCTGGGCTACATGCTGTGGCTGGCCTGGAAGCTGGCGCAGACACATCGGTGGGCCCAGGCCGACCCCCAGCGGCTGCGGGTGAGTTTTGGCCAGGGCGTGATGCTGCAATTCGTCAACGTCAAGGCCTGGATGAATGCGCTGGTCATCAGTGCCGGCTGGATCACGGTCGAGCCGGGTGACTGGGCACAGCGCCTGGCGCTGGTGCTCCCTTTGATGATGTTTTACGGCCTGGCCAGCAATTTCACCTACGCCTGGGTGGGCGCTGCGCTGCGCCAATGGCTGGCACAGGGCCAGCGCTTGCGCTGGTTCAACCGCCTGCTGGCCGCAGTGCTGGTGCTGACAGTGGCCGGGATGACGCAGCTGTGAGCGGCTTTCAGACAATCCCTTTGCCGACATTGGTCGCCCATGCGTGATCCTCTCAAGGCTTCTGCCCCTCCGTGACCCCATCCGCGCACCCCGCCAGAGATCCAACCGCCGATCCAGCCAAGGATCCAGCCGAAAATCCACGCCAAGTCGCGCGGGGCATGGCCCTGGGCGTGCTGGGCGTGGTGATGTTTGCGATGACCCTGCCGATGACCCGCCTGGCGGTCGGCGACGTCGCGCTGCCCCAGCTCGACCCCGTCTTCGTCACCGCTGGCCGGGCTGCGGTGGCCGGGCTGTTGAGCGTGGTGTACTTGCTGGTCGTGCGTGCGCCCGCGCCGCCGCGCCACTTATGGTCGGCTCTGGCCACCTGCGCCCTGGGCACCGTGGTGGGTTTTCCGTTCTTCCTGGCGCTGGCATTGCGCCAGGTCGACGCGATGCATGCTGCCGTGGTCACTGGCGTGTTGCCGCTGGGCACGGCGGTGGTGGCTGCGTTGTTCTTCAGGCAGCGCCCGTCGCTGGGCTTTTGGGCCTGCGCGCTGCTGGGCTGCGCGCTGGTGCTGGGTTTCGCGGCCTGGCAGGGCGGTGGTGAACTGAGCGTGGCCGATGCCTATCTGCTGCTGGCGGTGGTGTCCACATCGCTGGGCTATGTGGCGGGTGCGCGGGCTGCGCAGGTGCTGCCGGCGCAGCAGGTCATCTGTTGGTTGCTGGTGGGCAGCCTGCCGTTCACCGTGCCAGTGGCAGTCTGGGCCTGGCCGGCGGCCGCTGTGCAACCCAGTGCCTGGCTGGGCTTTTCTTATGTCTCTGTGTTTTCGATGTGGCTCGGCTTTTTTGCCTGGTACCGCGGGCTGGCGCTGGGTGGCGTGGTGCGGGTCAGCCAGGTGCAACTGGTGCAACCCTTCCTGTCTCTGCTGTTTGCGGTGCCGGTGCTGGGTGAGAAGCTGGATGCGCTGACCGTCGCCTTCTCGTTGGCCGTGATCGCCGTCGTTTTCCTCGGCAGGCGCATGGCGGTGGGTGTGCCTGCTCCACCGACGTCAGCCATGTCGCCGCCCACCCGCTCGGGCGCACCTGTTGCCCCTGCTGCAGCTTCTTTGCCGCCTCATTCCAAAGCCACCGGAGATCGCCCTTGAACTGGACCCTGGCCCGCCGTGCCGCTCGACTCAACCCGAGCACGATCCGCGAGATCCTGAAGATCACCGAGCAGCCCGGCATCATCTCGCTGGCCGGTGGTTTGCCTTCGCCCGACAGCTTTCCCGTTGCAGCGATGCAGGAAGCCTGCGCCAAGGTGCTGCTCGAGCAACCCTCCGAGGCGCTGCAATACGCCGCCAGCGAAGGTTTTGGCCCACTGCGTGAGTGGGTGGCTGCAGAGCTGGGCAGCCAGGGCTTGCGCGCTGAAGCCTCGCAAGTCCTGATCACCACCGGCTCGCAACAAGGCCTGGATCTGGTGGGCAAGGTGCTGATCGACCCCGGCAGCACGGTGGCGGTCGAGTCACCCACCTACCTGGGTGCCCTGCAGGCGTTTGCGCCTTACGAAGCGCAGTTTGAATCGGTGGCGGGCGACGACGATGGCCCGCTGCCTGAGGCTTTGCCTGCCGTGGCCGGCGCGCGCATGCTCTACCTGCTGCCGAACTATCAAAACCCCAGTGGCCGCTGCCTGAGCGCAGCACGCCGCCAGGCCTTGGCGGCCCAGACTGCGGCGCTTTCGCTGCCGGTGCTGGAGGACAACCCGTATGGTGATTTGTGGTTCGACACGCCACCGCCACCCCCGCTGGCCGCCACCTTGGGCGTGGGCGCACCGGGCGAGCCTGCGGGTGCCGTCTATCTCGGTTCGTTTTCCAAAGTGCTGGCGCCGGGTTTGCGCCTGGGTTACTTGGTGGCACCACCGGCTCTGTACCCCAAGCTGCTGCAGGCCAAGCAGGCGGCTGACCTGCACACGCCGGGTTTCAACCAGAGGGTGGTCTTCGAGGTCATCAAGAACGGCTTCTTGCAGCAGCACGTGCCCACCATCCGCAGCCGCTGCCGCGCGCAGCGCGACAGCATGCAAGCGGCTTTGCTGAAGCACTTCGTCGGCCTGGGCTGCCGCTGGCAAGTGCCTGCCGGTGGCATGTTCTTCTGGCTGCAACTGCCGGCTGTGTTGGACGCCACGGCCCTGTTGCCGGACGCAGTCAAAGCCGGCGTGGCCTACGTGCCGGGTGCTGCCTTCTTTGCCGGCAGCACGGCCCATGCGCCGGTGGGGCAGGCCAACACCTTGCGGCTGAGTTTTGTCACGGTGGCGCCAGCGTTGATCGAGCAAGGTGTGCAGGCGCTGGCCCAAGTGCTGCGCCGCGCGCTGGATTCATCGGCCAGCGACCCCGCAGCCCGAGCCAAGACCGCATAGCTCGTCAACGACCACCGCATCCGCAAAGGCCAAACCATGAACCCTGTCCACCTGCAAACTGAGGTCTTCAGCGACAAGCCCGCTCTCGGCCACCCGCTTCAATCTGGCGCAGCCCGGCTGGACCATCTGGTGGTGGCAGCCGCCAACCTGGATGATGGTGTGGCTTGGTGCAAGAAGACGCTGGGCATCGAGCCCGGCCCGGGTGGCCGCCATGCCTTGATGGGCACCCACAACCGCTTGTTCACGATCGCCAGCGAGGCTTACCCGCTGGCTTACTTCGAGATCATTGCGATCGACCCCGAAGCTGCTGCGCCGGGCCGGCCGCGTTGGTTTGGCCTCGACGCGCAGGCGCTGCGCCAGCGTGTTGTTGAGCAGGGCCCGCAGTTCATCCACTGTGTGGCAGCGGTGTCCGGGCTCGCAGCGACATCTGCCTTGACAACTTCCGGTCGGGCCTTGGCCGACTTGGGCCTGGATGCCGGCGAAGTGCTCGATGTGTCAAGGCCAAGCACCAGCGGCCTGCTGCGCTGGCAGATGCTGGTGCGCCCGGATGGCCAGACGCTGTGCGGTGGTGCGATGCCCACTTTGATCGACTGGGGACAAGCCAGCCATCCAGCGCTGCAGATGCCCTACAGCGGGGTTCGATTGCGCAGCCTGCGCCTGGCGGGTTTGCCGCCGGCGGTCGCTGTGCATCTGGGCTTGCCGGGTGTCGAGACGGTGGCTGCAGACACGCCCGAAGCAGCTGCAACTGCCGCGCTGCAAGCGGTCTTCGACACGCCGCTGGGCAGGGTTGTTTTGAGCAGCAATTGAGGCGGCTGACGCACGCCGGCACGTTCGGGCCGCTCTGCAACGATTTCATCCAGTCAAGAGGACCAGATGCAGCCATTCACCGATGCCGAAGTCGAAAACGCGCAAGCGGTGGTCTACGCCGCGATGCCGCCCACCCCGCAATATGCGTGGCCACTGCTGGCGCAGCGCCTGGGCGCCGAGGTCTGGCTCAAGCACGAAAACCACACGCCTGTGGGCGCTTTCAAGCTGCGCGGCGGCCTCGTCTACATGCATCAGCTGCGCCGGCGTGGGCTGGGTGGTGCCGGCGTGATCAGCGCCACCCGAGGCAACCACGGGCAATCGATTGCGCTGGCGGCGCGGCGTGAGGGCGTGCCTGCGACCATCGTTGTACCGCTGGGCAACTCGGTCGAGAAAAACGCTGCAATGCGTGCCTTGGGTGCAACCCTGGTCGAGCATGGGCAGGACTTTCAGCAGTCGCGCGAGCATGCTGCAGCCCTGGCCGAGCAACACGGTCTGCACTTTGTGCCTTCGTTCCACCGCGATCTGGTGCTGGGCGTGGCCACCGGCTGGATCGAATTCTTCCGCGCCGTGCAGCCCGACCTGGTGTTCGTGCCGATCGGGCAGGGCTCAGGCATCGCAGCCTGCGCGATGGCACGCGCCTTCACGGGTGTGAAGACGCGCATCCTGGGGGTGGTTTCTGCGCATGCCACGGCGTACCTGGACTCGTTTCGCGCTGGTCATGCGGTGTCTGCACCTGTGAGTACGGTGCTCGCCGACGGCATGGCTTGCCGCGTGCCTGACGCCGACTCTTTGGCGCTGATCCTGCGAGAAGTGGATGAGGTCATCGCCGTCAGCGACGACGAAGTCGCCCATGCCATGCGGGTGTTGTTTTCAGACACCCACAACGTCGCAGAAGGCGCAGGGGCTGCTTCACTGGCAGCAGCCTTGCAGCAGCGCGACCGGCTGCAGGGTCAGGCGGTGGGCTTGACGCTGTGCGGTGGCAACGTGGACCGCGAGTTGTTTGCCAAGGTGCTGGCGGGGGCGCCCTGAGAGCGCCCCCAGCCAGATCTGCAGTCGAGATCTGCGGTCTGGATCTGCATCGACATCTGTAGAAATCTGCGGTCAGTCAGGCGCTGAGGGCCGCCAGCCGTCACGCTGGCTCAGAAAGACTCTCGGCCTCTCAGTTCAGATCAAGGATTGCGGTAGTCGTCGTGACAGGCTTTGCAGGTGCCGGCGACGGTGCCAAAGGCGGTTTTGAACTGGTCGAAGTTGTTCGACTTGGCAGCAGCGACCAGTTTGACTGTCTCTTCTTGCAGCTTCTTGGCGCCCATGTCGAACTTGGCGCGGTCGGTCCAGACGTTGGCCTTGGGGGTGCCTTTCTCGGTGCCGCTGGTGCCTTCGACCAGGCCCGCATACGGCAGGTTGGAAACAAAAGCCACCACCTCGGCATTGGCTGTGGCAGCCGCAGCGTCAAACGGCACCCGGCCCTGCGCCATCGCGCCCAAGCGGCCAAAATGCGTGCCCATGACCTGAAAGGCCGACTTGCGGTACTTCACCGCGTCTTCGGGTTTCTGGAACTGCGCCAGAGCTGGGGTTGACGCCAGCAGCGCTGCGCTGCTGGCCAGGATGCAGAAGATCGAACGGGACATTTGTGGGCTCCGTGGTTGATTGACCGCGGAGAGACTACACGAAGCGCGCAACCTCGGTAGCGTGGATCGTCATGGGATGCTCAGACTTTGCCCGTCCGCCGCAGATGCGCCAGTTGAGGATCCCCCGATGATCCCAGGATGATTCGTACGCACGCGCTGCAAATGGCCCCAGAGTCGCGGTAAGGTTGCGCCTGGAGCATTTTGTTTCCCGCGACTCTTCCAAACCACTGTTTCCATCGCCTTGAAGCCTGCTGCCTCTGCTTCTGCTTCTGCCTCTGCTTCCGAAGCGCAACGCGCCGTCATCGTTTGGGACCTGCCAACCCGGCTCTTTCATTGGTCCCTGGCGCTGACGATGGTCGGCTCGGTGGTGTCGGCCAAGATCGGCGGCAACGCCATGATCTGGCACTTCCGCTTCGGCTATGTGGTCTTTGGCCTGCTGTTGTTCAGACTGGTCTGGGGGTTGGTGGGGGGGCGCTGGTCACGTTTTGCCTCCTTCATCTACGCCCCGCCCACTCTGTGGCGCTACCTGCGTGGCAACGTCGATGCCAGCCAGAGGCTGGAGGTGGGCCACAGCCCGCTGGGCAGCTTGTCGGTGTTCGCACTGCTGGGTTTTTTGTCCTTTCAGGTCGCCACGGGCCTGGTGTCCGACGACGAGATCGCCAATCTGGGCCCCTTGAACCGGTTTGTGCCTTCGGAGCTTGGCCTGCAAGCGACCAGCTGGCACAAGAGCTGGGGCCAGTGGATCTTGCTGGGTCTGGTGGGGCTGCATGTCTTGGCCATCGCCTTTTACTTCTGGCGCAAGCACAACCTGGTGCGCCCGATGCTGACCGGCACCAAGCTTCTGCCCGCCAGCACGCCAGCCAGCGCGGATGGTCTGTGGCAACGGCTGTTGGCGCTGTCGGTCGCTGCATTGAGCGCTGCTGCGGTTTATCTTGTCGTCAATCTGGGTCGATGAAGCCCGGCGCGCAAGCAGCAGACTCGCCTGGCCCCGGCCTTGGCTCGGGCACTGCACGGCAGCAGTCGGCTGCCTGGCTGCCGGATCCGTCGCCCCAGCACTCACCTCAGCCTCTGCCACATCGCGCGCCCCAGCACGCGCCGGCCCAGTCGCCCGTCGCGCCCACGATAAGGCTGCACAAGGTAGCCAGTGCCGCGTCCTTGTCGCTGCTGCGAGAGTTGCTGTCCGAGTACGCCAGCGATGTGGCGGTTGACTTGAGTTTCCAGAATTTTGATCAGGAACTGGCGCAGCTGCCGGGCGACTACGCGCCGCCTCAGGGCGCGCTGCTGCTGGCGCTGGTGGATGGTTGGCCCGCTGGCTGCGTGGCCATGCGCGCCTTGCCTGAGTGCGACCATACCAACGCCTGCGAGATGAAGCGCTTGTATGTGCGCCGCCCTTTCAGGCGCCTGGGGTTGGGCCGGATGCTGGCGCGCCGGATGATGGAGCTGGCCTCGCTGGCCGGTTACTCGTGCATGTTGCTCGACACGCTGGACGACATGGAGAGCGCGCGCACGCTGTACGCCACCCTCGGCTTTGTCGAGGTTGCGCCGTACTACTACAACCCGATCGCTGGCGCGCATTACCTCAAGGCCTTGCTCGATCCCGCCAGCGCGCCGGGGGATGATTGGTGAGCCGCGCAAGGGGGAGTGTTTCCTCGTGCTGCGACAAGCTCGCGCAGCCCACAGCCCACAGCCCAAGCTGCAATCCGGCACAGTGGCATCTCCTGATTCTGCTTCTGTGCGGGCCCTTGGGGCTCACCCGTAGCGCCAGCGCCTTGCGCTTGCGGCATCATGCAGGCCAATGACCGCGACCACCACCACCCCATCTTCTTCGCTGCAACTCAGCAATGGCCCACTGCGGCTGGCCTTGCGGCCCGACCTGGGCGGCAGCATCGCCGGCTTGTGGTGCGGTGATCTGCCCGTGCTGCGCAGCACAGAGGGCGACGACCTGGCCTCTGCGCGCTTGTCGGCCTGTTACCCGCTGGCGCCGTATTCCAACCGTCTGGGCTACAGGCGCTTTCGCTGGTTGGGGCATGACTACACCACCGCACAGAACTTTGACGACAACCCGCACTCGTTGCACGGTGTGGCCTGGCAGCGCCCCTGGCACACCGTGAAACACAGTGCCACCGAGGCCGAGCTGCTGCTCAGCCATCAGCCGGACGCGCATTGGCCCTTTGCTTTTGAGCTGCGCCAGCGCTTTGTGCTCAGCGAAGACGCGCTCGAAGTGCACCTGTCTTTCACCAACACCGCCGATCAGCCCCAGCCGGTGGGCCTGGGTTGGCACCCGTATTTCCCCAAGCGCTCGCGCAGCCGCTTGCACATCGAGCTCAGCGAGCGCTGGGAAAACGACGCCAGCGGTCTGCCCACCCGCCGCGTGTCGCAGCCCGGCATCGACAACGATCTGGCGCATCTGGGTTTTGACAACTGCTTTGAAGGTTGGCGCGGCGCGGCGCGTCTGCGTGACGAAAAGCTCTCGCTGAAACTCAGCGCCTCGATGCCTTACCTGGTGGTCTTCACGCCGCAGGACAAGCCCTACTACTGTGTGGAGCCAGTCAGCCACGTCAGCAATGCGATCCACATGGCCGACCCCGCAGCGCACGGCTTGCGCAGTGTGGCGCCGCAACAAACACTGGACGGCTGGATGAAGCTGGAAGTCACCGCGCTTTGAGTGCTTTGAGTGCTTCGAGTGCTTTGAGCCTGGACTGGCAACCCTTGCCCACGCCCGCCTGCAAGCTCGGCGAGTCGCCTTTCTGGCACCCCGATGAACAGGCCCTGTATTGGTGTGATATCCCGGGCAAAGCGTTGCACCGCTGGCACCCGGGCAACCAGATGCACCACTGCTGGCCTTTCGAGGTCGAGCCCTGCAGCATCGCGCCGATGCGTGGTGGGCTGCTGTTGGCAGCTTTCAGAGACGGGCTGTTCAGCTTCGACCCCACCAGCGGCCAGCGCCAACCACTCGCCGAGCCACCTTACGACCCGGCCCACGAACGCTTCAACGACGGCAAGGCCGACCCGCAGGGCCGTTTCTGGGTCGGCACGATCTACGAGCCCCGGCAGCCGCCGTTGGCAGCGCTGTACCGCTTCATTCCCGGGCAAGGCTCGGCGCCCGGCCAGCTCGATCGCATGGCTGGCGACGTGACCGTCAGCAACGGCCTGGCTTTCAGCCCCGATGGCCGCACGATGTACTGGAGCGACACCACCAGCCACCGCATCTTTGCGCTGGACTTTGCCGTGACCGACGGCAGTTTGTCGAACCCACGCACCTGGGCCAGCTTTGCGGGCAAAGCGCCCGACGGCGCCCTGCAAGGCTACGGCGGCCGGCCAGATGGCGCTGCTGTGGATGTGCAGGGCAACGTCTGGATCGCGATGTTCGAGGGCCAACGCCTGGTGTGCTTGTCACCCAGCGGCCAGATGGTGCATGAAGTTGCACTGCCAGTGCGTTGCGCCACGATGCCCTGCTTTGGCGGGCCTGATCTGCAGACATTGTTTGTGACCACTGCCTGCGATGGCCGGCCAGCACAAGAGCTGGCGGCGCAGCCCTGGGCTGGCCGCGTGCTGAGCGCGCCTGCCCCGGTGCGTGGCCTGCCGGTGAACTTCGCCCATTGAGGCCCAGCCACCCGCTGTTGCCGACCGTATGGCGATGAGCACACCGCTGCACCGTAGCCAGCTGCTGAAGCAGTTGCAGGCCGATTCCGAATGGGATCTGGTGATCATTGGCGGCGGTGCCACGGGCCTGGGGACGGCGCTGGACGCTGCAGCGCGGGGCTTGAAGGTGGCGCTGGTCGAGTCGCACGACTTTGCCCAAGGCACGTCATCTCGCGCGACCAAGCTGGTGCACGGGGGTGTGAGGTACCTGGCGCAAGGCAACATTGCGCTGGTGCGCGAGGCCTTGCACGAGCGCTCGGCAATTTTGGCCAACGCGCCCCACGTGGCGCAACGTCTGGCTTTTGTGATGCCGGGCTACCACTGGTGGGAGCGCGGCTTCTACGGCATCGGCTTGAAAGCGTACGACGCATTGGCCGGTCGCGAGGGCCTGGGCGGCACCGAGTGGCTGAGTTCAAGCCGCGCGCAAAGCCTGTTGCCGGGCGTCAACCCGCGTGGCCTGTGGGGCGGCGTGCGTTATTGGGACGGCCAGTTCGACGACGCCAGATTGGCCGTGCTGTTGGCGCGCACGGCGGTGTCGCGGGGCGCCGTGTTGCTCAACCATTGCGCTGCTGAAGGCTTGCAGCATCAGGCAGGACGGGTCAGTGGCGTGCAGGTCCGCTGCCTGGAGACACACAGCACTTGGCTGTTGCGCAGCCGCTGCGTGGTCAACGCCACCGGGGTCTGGGTCG
>JBBQIB010000026.1:0-25210 GCA_038324515.1 Burkholderiales bacterium | reverse complement strand
CCTTCTTCGTGCCCAAGGCTGCAGCGCCCGCGCGTGTCTTTCTGCAACTGGAGACCTTGCGCCAACGAGTGGGCCTGGACAACGTCTCGGTACGTGAAGTGCTGGGCTTCAGTCTGCCCGCCCCTGGGGAGCTGAGCGCGGTGGCGGTGGCGCCTACGGAGCGCGCACAGAAGTTTCAATGCGAGGATCTGGGTTGGCCTGCCAATTGCGCTGCCACGGATCTGAGCGGGATGGCTGTGAGCTTTCCGATCACGGTGGCGGCACAGAAGGAACAGTTTCTTTTGCGCGTGGACACGGTCTTCAGACATTGACCGGACACTTGCTTTCGTTATCGTCCGCGCCAATGTAGTGCGGCCACGCATCGACTTCCGAGGTGCGTCAGTTCTGCACCCGGTGGAAAAGATCGGATCCCGACGGGCGCAAAGAGGACTGGCCCAGCAACGGCCGCAGCGCGAACTTTCTTGCGCTGCGGCGAACGTACTTTGTGAGCTACCCCCCAGAGATCCAGCATGAGCAAGCTCCTTTTGAACGATAAGACAACTCACCCAGAAGCGCAGAACACGAAGCAACCGGCCCTGGCACTGCCTGCCAAGGCTGTGATGCTTCTCGTGGCCGGGCTATGCATCTTTGCATTGAGCGCTTGCGGTGGCAGTGAAGACCAATGGCAAAGCCGATCGCAAGGCTCCGATTCTGCAGCTGTAAGTACAAGTACGATTGAGCAGGCTCAACAGGCGGGGCGGGCAAAGGCGCTGAGCGTTGACTTCTTGAGCCAAGCCACCAGAAGAAGCACCAGGAATGTGGCGGTCAACAGCGTGGTGTTGCGCGTCGCATCGACGCAGTTTATGGGCACTGGCGCGCTGGTGAAGCTGCGCTACAACGGCATCGTGATCGCAGATGCAGAGGTCACCAACACTGCACTTGCCAATATTCAGTTCAGGGTGGCCACCCGATTCGATGGCGGCACGCTGGACTTGGTCTTCACAAACGCCAGCTCTGCAACCGGCCAGTGGATACGAGAAATGACCGTGGAAGCCGTGTCCATCAATGGCACGGGCTTCAGCAGCGGAACCGCCGGGGTGGTGTATGACCTGGGCCACGGGTTGGAGGCTTTTGACGGCATCGGGGTGCAGCGGGCCTCTCCTCGCCTGACGGCCACTGGGGCGATGCGTATTCCGCTGCCGGCTCGATCAGCCATCGGAGCGGCCAGCGTCGGTTCGGCAGATCAGCTTTCTGCTCCTCCCGGGGCTTATGTGGACCTGACCGCAGGCACCGACAGTGGCCCAGGGATATCTGGCCGGCCCTACCGATCATTGGCCGCACTCAAGGGCCGAGCCATGCTGGAAGGCGAAAACATCTATCTACGTTGTGGCAACAAGTGGCGAGAGACTTTGACGCTGGGAGTCAGTGAAATCAGCGATGGCGCACAGATAATTCCTTTTGGCGACGACTGTGCTTTGGCAGGCAAGCCTATGATCACGGGTGCCCAGTCGCTGAACGGCGGATGGACGCGGAGCGGCAATGTCTGGTCCAAAGCACTGCCGGCGTTGACACCTCAAATCACACGCCTGTTTGTCGGCAACACGGCGATGCGTCCCGCACAGTGGCCCAACGCTGACGTGCCGCAAGCACTGGTTGAGGCTGCGATAACCAGGCAAAGCAGTCGATTCAGGATCAGTGCCTCGGCGGCGGCTGCATTGGCAGGAAAGCCAATAGCCGGTGCCTCATTGCTGTTGCGAACCCGGCCGTGGACGATCGAATCGCACAAAGTTGCCAGCACAGGGTTAGAAGGCAATGAGTTGACCGCAAGCGCAGTGCCCCGCTTTGCAGTCGATGAAGGCGACACATTCATATTGCGTGACCAAGCCTGGATGCTGGATGCGCCGGGTGAGTACTTTCATGATCTGATAAATCAACGTTTGCTGCTGATACCTGCAAAGGCCGAGGCGGCGCTCGACATCAACAGCGCAGAGATAGAGGGCAGTGTTCGGGACGTCGCCATCGACATACGCGGGCGCAGCGACTTGACCATCAAGGGCATCGCCGTCAGCCTCGCCCGAGTCGATGGCATCCGGATGATGGACACGCCCTCAGCCACGCTGGTGGACGTGGAGGCCACAGATAACGGCTCTGCAGGCATTCGGCTGATGCAGTGGCTGCCAATCACGAACGAGACCCCCGGGCCGAGCGTCACTGACAGCCTGCTGGCAGGCAATGGCGAATACGGCATCGACGCTACGTTCGTGCGCAATGCCAGGATCAGGAGTAACCAGATCGTCGACACCGGCACGGGTATTTACACAGGCACCACTATTGCCGCATTGGCGATTGGCCAAGGTGGTCGCGCTGAAGGCAACCAGATCGAAGGCAGCGGATACGCTGGCATCATGTTTTCAAGCCTCCAGGGCACCATGGTCTTGAACAACGAGATCAGCAGCTATTGCCTACGGCTTAGCGACTGCGGCGGCATTTACACCTGGACGGAAATCGCCATGGGGCCTCAGGCCGGCGGTGCGACGGTCGCAGGCAACCGCGTGTTGGCCGAGCCTGCTCGCTTTGAGCCAGGCCCCAAAGCCCTGGTAGATATCAAGGCCGGCATCTACATCGATGACTTTTCTCACGGCGTCACGGTTCAGGACAACCTGGTCACGCACGCTCCAACAGGTATTCTTGTTCACAACGCCTCCAGGACGACAGTGTTTGGCAACCGTCTGTGGATGAACAGCAGCTCGAGCCTTTGGATCACCCAAGACGATGTCGGGGGCCCGCCAATGCTGGGCAATGTGTTTTACAACAACACACTGGTTCCAAGGGCGATGGCGCAGACCTTGGGGTTGGATTTGCCAGGCTTTGATGTCGCCCATGCTTTCTGGCTTTGGGATACTCAGGTCGGCGACCAGGCACTTCAACCCGCGCGCAATCACTTCTTCAACAACACCGTCGTGCAGTTGTATGGCCATGTGGCTGCGTACGCTTGGCTGCGCGGCCCGACAAGTGAACGCGATGTGGATGCTGTCGAGTGGCAGGCCCTGAATACCAGTGCGCAAACCGTGAAGAGACCGGTGCGATACGAGGTAGTCATGCCGGTGGTGGGCGCAGAAAGAGTAGTCAACAGCGGTTTCGATGGCGGCATGCAGTCCTGGATTGAGCACAGAAACCCAGCGGGCTGGGGCGGCGCAACTCAGTGGCTGACCGGCCAGGCGGGCTGCCTGGGAGCTTGTGTCGGCTTCACCGCTGGCCATGCTGGCGATTTTCAGGGCAGTCAGACCTTGATGATGAGGCCAGGCGTGCCCCATGTATACCGCTTGACAGCCACTATGCCCAGCAGCACCTCGGCCACTGTGGGGCGACCCTTCATCAGCCGCCAAGTTTCACCCTGGGATCAGATGAGCGACGCCCGCGGTTATGTCAGCGCCCACGCGCGGCGCGCTGCACCCGGCGAAACCTTGCATTACTCGGCCTTCTTCATGCCCAAGGCGGCAGCGCCTTCACGCGTCCTTTTGCAATTGGAGACCCTGCGCCAGCGGGTGGGCCTGGACAACGTCTCGGTACGTGAAGTGCTGGGCTATGGTCTGCCCGCTCCTGGGGAGTTGAGTGCAGTGGCGGTGGCACCTCAAGACCGCGCGCAGCAGTTTCAATGCGAGGATCTGGGTTGGCCCGCCAATTGCGCTGCCACCGATTTGAGCGGGATGGCTGTGAGCTTTCCAATCACGGTGGCGGCACAGAAGGAACAGTTTTTGTTGCGCATGGATACGATCTTCAGACGTTGACCGGGCATGTGTGCCAGGCCGACGGTGCCGCTGATCGGCTTGTAAATGCCGGAATCAATTTGAACGACTGGTCAAACCATGGATTATGCAGGCATCGTTGATGCTGTTATCGAACAACACAAGTTGTCACCCATCGACATTCTCGGAATCGGTGACATGGTGGGTGAATACAACTATCTGATGACCCTGAAGGATTCGTATGTTCGTACCGTGAGCGACGTGGATCGCCATCTCGGGAAAGTTCGCGAGAACAAGGCTTGTCTCGAGATCGGATCGTTCCTGGGCGCCGTCAGCATCTCGCTGAGTCAAATCGGATATCGCGTGTCCGCGCTCGACATCCCTGAGTTCCACAAGTCATCCAAACTGCGGGAGCTCTACCGTCGCAACGAAGTCGAGTTCGGCAGCGTCAACTTGAGAGGCTCAGGCCTGCCCTTCGAGACGAATTCCTTCGACGCTGTCATCATCTGTGAAGTCATGGAGCATCTGAACTTCAACCCGTTACCGGCGCTGCTCGAAATCAATCGCGTATTGAAGCCTGGCGGATATGTCTACGTCGGCATGCCCAATCAGGCCAGCCTGCGAAACCGGATCCGACTGCTGAGGGGCCAATCCATCCACAATCCGATGCAGGACTTCTTCCACCAACTCGACCGGTCGCGCAACATGATCGTCGGGCTTCACTGGCGTGAATACACAATGCCGGAAACAATCGAACTCATCGACAAAATGGGGTTCAACGTCGTCGAAAGCTACTACTTTGCTGGCAACGACGACAACTCGCGATTTCCAAACTCGATCATCAAAAAGCTCGCCTACTCTTACAAACCCTTCATGCCGTTCCAGGTCGTGATCGGGCGCAAGGACTCGACGCCGTCCTATGACTTCTGGCAGACCGAGGCGAACAGCTGACAGGCGGCGTGATCCCTCTCAACAAAAAATCTTGGCTGCAGTGACCGGTCGCGCGCGGTTGTAGACCAGTTTGGCAAAGCATTTTCTGATTGGAAACCTGCCTCAGCCAGCTCATGCTATGAGTTGGTCGGCTCTTACCATTTGGCCATCTCATCACGAGGGGCCACTATGTACATCAACGAAATCCAGTTCCAACACGGCATGTCGACGCCCGAGTTCCTGAGCCACTTTGGCACTGGGGTCCAATGCGCCAAGGCCGTCCAAGCCTCGCGTTGGCCTGGTGGGTTTCGCTGCCCCGCTGCGACGTCGCGGTTCACTGTGTGGTTGGTCATGGCGCCCGCACGCTGCTTGGTCTCGAAAGGCATCGTTGACGTCGCACGCTGCCTGCTCATGTCCAAGAAGGTCATCAGTGCCCAGGCTGAGGCACGTTTCTAATCAGGAAGCACTTTAAATTTGATCGACAAATCCACATTTGCGTCGAGTTTTGAGAGTACAAGTTTTGCACTTGATAGATGACAACCAAAACTACTGTTAAACCAACCTTAAATTTTTATTCTTCGTTGAGCCAATTCGAATATTATAATAGTAGAAAACGCTTTCGCAAATTAGGCGAATGATCCCGCTGAGAACACGATATCTAAGACCTTTGAATGGCGCTAAGTCTCGCGCATTGACCAAATCTATAAGACTTCTTTTAATAAACGCAAAATTTCTTCTGGCGGCAACTCTTGATTCAATGGGCAGGATGTCAGTACCACTAAGTCCAGGCGTCCCAGTATTCCCTATTCTGATTCTATATTGTTTGACGGGTAAATCAATCAGCACCGCACGACCCTTCGCTAGTGCGCGTAGCGCGAAGTCGATATCTTCAAACTTGAGATCTTCATTGTAGCCGCATAATGCATCATAAAGCTCTCTGTCAAAAATCTGGTGTTGCAGTGGTGTACCCCATCTGAATAACACTTCATAAAACAGTCTATTGACATTCTGCAACACATCGATATTTCTTTTGTGGGTCCGGTAAGCACTATCCGAGATTGGCTCTCCGGTCGGTCCAATCAAGCTGGTATCTGTGAACCATAGACTCCCTTTCGGATACAACTTGGTGGCGCTAACGAGATGTCCAATTGAATGAGGTAACAAAAGGTCATCGCTCGCGAGTGGTATCAGCAACTCACCTGCAGAGGCTCGGGCAGCCCGATTAAGAGTCTTACAGATACCTGCGTTGTCTTGCCTCAACAGCACCAATCGAACAAACCTACTGCTATTCGCGTCTCGCCAGCGCGACACAACCTCATAAGAAGCGTCAGTGGAGCCATCATCTATGATAATCACCTCTATCTTCGGATAGTCCTGTAGAACTATCGATTGGAGGCAGTCCAAGATGTAGCGTTCGTGATTGTAGAGTGGGACTAGTATTGAAACGAGAGTCATCAGCAAGCCTCACCTGATTCATCTATACAACCAACAGCTGTGCTGAGCAATATTCTCAACGTTGACCTTACGAATGCCTGAATCGACACAAAGCCAAGAATGAAGGAAGAAGACCCTTGTTTGGGCTGACCGTATCGCGTGGGCGCATAATGATTGTAGTGATCTTGTGGTATTTCGGTCATCGTTGTCAGAGCCTTGAGGAAGTCAGGCAGAAACATCTCCTGCTGGACTTGGATCAAGCTGTAAGCCTTTGCCTCGACTCCTGGGTGATATATCGCAAGCATGCTTACCCCCAAGGCTCGTAGGATAAGGCAGTTTTGACTTTATCTCGAATCAGATTCCGCAAATTTTCACGTATTCAAGCAATTGTTTTCAGGCGCTTCAATCGGAAAGTTCTGAATTTACGCGACACCTCCTTTTCTATCTGCTGTGTTTGCTGCTCTATCGCGTAGTCCTTGCCCATTTTCAGAGATTAATTCGTATGCACGCTAATTTACCGAGGCTTTCCGTCGCTTGGCTAACAGTTGTTAGGAGAATCAGTGCCAAGACACTCATGACAACCGCCAACAACACGCTGACACTTGTCATCTTTCCGCACGCTTGCTGAATCTTTGCATTAACCATCCCCGAACATCCACCAACCCATCCAGCCTGCGCAGGCTGTAGGCGCTTGCCGCCAGCGTTGCCACCAGCCCGACCGCATAGCCCGCGCTTGACGATTGCCCGGCAGCAGTTATGGTCATTCCACCTGCGGTGAAGAGAAGCAGCATAACCACCACATTGCGGCGTGTCGGCTTGTAGCCAATCAGCCGCAATGCCACCAGCGCCATCACCACGTAGTAGACCAAGTAGGCAATCCAGAAAGCCACACCGGCGACGACCAGTCCGAACTCCTGAATTCCCCAGAAGATTCCGCCCAGATATGCCGCGCACCAAGTCAGTTGAGTGCAGATAAAAATAGCGCCGCGGCCCTGCGCAAGCAGAATAAAGCCCATCGGCCAACTGGCAACCTTGAAAATATCCCCGATTACCTGCCAGCGCAGTACATCGGCTGCCGGCGCGAAGCTGGCCGCATAGAGCAGGTGGATGATCCCTGGGGCAAGGGTGATCATCCCGAGTAAAACGGGTCCAGCCAGCAACAAGGCCATTTCTGCCTGCTCATTGACGAGCTTTCTTGCCTGCGGGTGGTCATGGATGATGGCGGTCAGGCGCGGGAAGTAGTCGGTGGCCATTGCCCCAAGCACAAAGCCGATGTAGGTCATCGAGATGGCCCAGACCGCCTGGAAGTAGCCGCTGGCATCGAGCCCAAGTTCGCGCAAGATGATCGAGCGTGCGGCGAGCTGTGTCGCCAGGATGAGCAAGCCGGCAGCCATCAGGGGAATGCCAAGTTTCAGCATGGCCTGCCATTGGTGACGGAGAGCAAGCCAGTCGCCGGGTGCCTGCGGCCGTGGCAGGCGCGCAGCGTACCAGGCAGCAACCGGAATGGTGACTGCCGGGGCGGCCAGCACAAACCAGACAACCCCTGCCTGGCCAAGCCAGTACACGAGCGATATGCCGACCACGGCGCCAATGAAGGCGCTGATGATGCTGATGCGTGCCAGATCGCCGACGCGGCGCAAGCCTTGCAGCAGCGCGGTTTGCGAACCGGCAACCAGGGTCAGCAGCACGCCCAGCCCGAGCCAGCCGACATCGCCGACATGGGCGGTGTCTCCGAATACCCACACTGCAACCGGTTCGCGCAGCAGCCACAGCAGCGCCATACCAGCGAGTCCGAGGACCAGATTGGCCCGCCACAACGCGCGGCGAACGATGGCCAGCGTTGCTTCTTCGTCTGCCGACGCGGCCAACTGCCGCACCCCACTGCTGTCCAGCCCGCACCCTGCCAGCGTCGAGGCCAGGCCGATGATGTTCTGGTAAAGCCCCATCAGGCCAACGCCCGCTGGCCCCAGCAGCACAGCCAGGACCTTCACCTTGACGATGCCGATGACGATGTTGATTACCGTCGCGCCACCGATGATGGCGCTGGAACGGAAAATCTGGCGGTGTGATGTCACGGCTTGAAAGTAGCCAGGGCGGCAATCACCTGGTCTTGCTCTTCGCTGCGAAGGTGCGGGCCTAAGGGCAAACTGAGGGCTTCGTTGGCCATGGCTTCCGCAACAGGGAAATCACCGGCCTTGTGCCCAAGGCTTGAGTACGCTTGCTGCAAGTGCGGCGGGATCGGATAGTGAATCATCCAGCCAATACCCAATCCGGTCAGGTGTCGTTGCAACGCTTCACGACGCGGGGTGCGAACCACAAACAGATGCCAAACAGCCGCAGCCCAGTCTGGTGAGTAGGGCAAAGCCAGCGCGCATCCAGCCAGGGCTTGTTGATACCGATGCGCCAGCGCGCAGCGGCGGTCGTTCCAGTCATCCAGGTGGAGCAACTTCACACTGAGCACAGCCGCCTGCAGTGGATCGAGCCTGCTGTTGTAGCCCTGCACCTCGTTGACGTACTTGACTCGCGATCCGTAGTTGCGCAACACGCGGATTCGATCGGCCAGCTTGTCGTCGTTGGTGGTCACGGCGCCACCGTCGCCCATGGCGCCAAGGTTCTTGCCGGGGTAAAAGCTCCAGGCGACAGCGTCACTGTGCGCACCCAGGCGCTGGCCCTTGTAGCAGGCCCCGTGCGACTGCGCCCCGTCCTCCAGCACGCGCAGGCCGTGCTGATGCGCAAGGGCGAGAATGGGGTCCAGGTCGGCGGGTTGGCCGTACAGATGCACGGGTAGGATGACTTTCGTGCGCGGGGTGATGGCGGCTTCAATTCGTGCCGGGTCAATGTTGCAAGTGCGTGCATCCGGCTCTACCGGCACCGGCGTCGCCCCACACTGGCTGACCGCCAACCAGGTCGCGATGTAGGTGTTGCTGGGCACGATGACCTGGTCACCCGGCCCGACATCCATCGCGCGCAGCGCCAGGTGCAGTGCGTCCAGTCCGTTGGCCACACCTATTGCATTGGCAGCGCCGCAGTATTGAGCATATTCGGACTCGAACCGCTCCACTTCCGGCCCGCCGATATACCAGCCGGAACTCACTAGGCGCGCAATGGCTTCGTCCAGTTCTGGTTTCAGCTCCAGATATGGAGACTTGAGATCTAGAAATGGAATCACTTTATCACTCCGACGAAATTCTGAAAATCTGAATAGTCTCGGATGTAGTCCGCATTGTCGTAATAGTGAGAGGCGAAAACCAGCAGAGTTGCATCCTGCGAATACTTGTACTGGATACCCCAGATCTTCGGGGGCAGGTGGATACCGATATCCGCGCGATCGAGCACGAACTCCTGACGGGTAGTGCCATCATCGGCCACCACAGCACAACTCCCATGCACGCAAATCAGGAACTGGTGGCACTCACGATGCGCGTGCTCGCCGCGCGTTTCAATGCTGGGAACGTCAAAAACCAAAAAATAACGCCGTACCGGAAACGGCACGCTGCGCTCGAACTCACCCACCGTGAGGCTGCCGCGAATGTCGGATACGCGTGTCATGCGGTGCAACGTAACACCAGCCACAGCAGTCGCAGTCGCACCCGCTTCCGGCTTGGCGACCGACACGCCGTCGATGGCGGCACGAGCCGTGTCCACATAACCCACGATTTTGGCCGGGTTCCCCATCACCACAGCGTTCGGTGGCACCGACCGGGTTACCACAGCCCCTGCGGCAACCATCGCATTACTACCAATGGAAATGCCCGGAAGGAGGACGGCACTTGCGCCAATCGATGCCCCATTGTGAATGGTGGTGACGACAAACGCATCAGGCTTTTGGCGGCTACGCGGAAAGCGGTCGTTGGTAAACGACGCATTGGGGCCAATGAACACGTCATTACCCACCCGCAGCCCATCCCACAGCTGAACGCCACTCTTGACCGTAACGCGATCACCAATGACCACATCGTTTTCAATTAGACAGTGCGAGCAGATATTGCAGTCCCGCCCAATCCGGGCACCGGACAGTACGACCACAAACTGCCAAATCCGGCTATCGACGCCGATGGCCGTAGACTGTACATCGGCCAGCGGGTGTATAAATGTTTGGTTCACTTGCATGCTCCCTCTGTTTAGTCCTTCCGCCCCACATACGAGTGCGTCGCATCCGCCAAACCTTCAGCCGGCCCACCTGTGGACCTACAGCTCCGCACTCTCCGCCCCTTGACCATATTGGAAATCGGGCTCCACGACTTGCACCGCGCTTCCAAAAGTTGTGACCTGGTCCGAGCGGTCGACGCCGACGTACGACTCCTGGCAGTCCGAGGGAACAGTTGACGCGCACCCTCACGCGTTTAAATAAACGGATTTGCCTGCAGCAAGGAGCTGGCAGCAGAATCCGTATACTGGTGCG
Organism: Burkholderiales bacterium; assembly: GCA_038324515.1. Lineage (GTDB taxonomy): Bacteria > Pseudomonadota > Gammaproteobacteria > Burkholderiales > Burkholderiaceae_C > Rubrivivax. The sequence continues at coordinate 14,719 of JBBQIB010000026.1, read as the reverse complement.
ACTACGGAGATCGCCACGTCAGCAGCCCTCGTATCACTCACGAGGTCGCTGCTCGCGAATTGCTGCCTGATAGATACCCAAATGCGCCCTGGCGAAGGCAGTGGCCGAAAATCTTTGGAGCGCCAACTCTCTTGCCGCTATCGCTGCACGCCGACGCCAGACGGCATCCTCAGCAGCAAACTCAAGCCGTTCGGCCAGGGCGCCCGCGTCGCCCGAAGGAACGAGCCAGCCAGTCGTGCCGTGCTCGACGATGTCGGGCATGCCGCCGATGTCGAAAGCCACGGTAGGCAATCCGCATGCGGTTGCCTCGACCACCGTGTTCGGCAAGTTGTCCTGCAGGCTGGGCGCAACAAACAAATCGGCGGCAGAGTAAAGGGCCGTGAGCGACTCGTCGTCGTGCAGCCGACCCACCTCGATGACCGGGAGGCCGTGACGCTCGATGCGGCGCCGCTGCGCCGAGCCGAAGACGACAAGCATCAAGCTTGCCGCTACCTGAGAACCAGCAAGCAGGCGTAACGCTTCGTCCAAATGTATATACCCTTTGCGCGGATCTGACTGCGCGTTCATGGCGCCAAACAGCAGCACGATGCGATCATCTGGCAGATTGAAAAGCCCCCTGGCAAACTGGCGATCGACGGGTTTGAAAACGTCCAGGTCCAGGCCGTTGGCGATGGTGTGGACCGGGCGACCCACAGACACCGCGCTGGAGCGCGCGACGCCGGCAAGCCAGCGACTGGGGCAAACAAAGGTTACGCGCGAGCCATGGTAGACGCGCGTCTTTGTGCGGTATCGCGCCACCGGCAAGTCCACGAACCTTGAGTTGGGCTGCAGCGGGCAACCCAGACAGCCCGCGCCAGCGTAACGACCGCACTCGCCGTCATAGTGACAACCGCCAGTGAAGCTCCACATGTCGTGCGCCGTCAACACGACGGCCCGGCCTAGCGCCGAGAGCGCTGACAGCTCCGAAAGGCTGACGAAGCCATCGTTGACCCAATGCAAATGAACAACGTCGGGTTTGAAGGCTTCCAGCCGCTGTACGAGTCCGGAGCGAAGCCAGTTCAATGACAAGTCACCACGGCGAACACCGAGCAACTGGCTCGGCAACTGGTCCACTTTCGCGCGAAGCTGTGCGCTGAGCTTCTTCCAAGGCGACCGTGGCCCGTCTACGTCTGGCTCGGAGCTGCTTTGTTCCTGCACGAACATGCGGCTCGTCACCCCTGCTGATGACAGCGCACGATGCAGCCGGTAAGCGGCGCGCGCAGCACCGCCGTCGAGGTCATAAGTGCTGACGATGGCAACTTTCACTGTGAGATCGAAGTGGGGTCGTCTTCAGGCGGCAGGAGAAGGCTTGCGCCAAAGCGAGGACGGGACAGATCGGCCAGCATTTGCGATAGATCTCCACCGTTGCGGCCTTTCAGCGGCTTGACGCAATTGCCACGCATTCAAGGGTTGTTCCTTGACGAAAACCCGGCTGTGTTTGACACAGAAAACCCTTTTAGTGACCGCTACAGATTCTGAATTTCGGAGGCATGACCGCTGGCCCGCTGCGCCAGCAGCTGGACCAAGAGGGTCTCGTAAGCACCCAATATTGCTGGCCAAGTGAATGCTTCTTCAAATCGCTTGCGGCTGGCCAGTCGCATACGCGCGACTTCGGTTGGCTGGCTGAGCAGCTTGCTGAGAACCGCATCCATATTGTCGGCTGAATCAAAGAATGCACCTGCGTCGCCCAGCACCCACCGATTGAAGCGGTTGTCGTGGGCGATGACAGCGTTGCCGGCGCCAAGAGCCTCAACCAAAGACGGGTTGGTGCCGCCCACCTGGTGGCCATGCAGATACGCCAGGCTGTGGTAGCGCAGCGCTTGAACCACTGCCTTGTCGTAGACAGCACCCAGGAACTTGACTTCTTCGCTGGCGGCTGATCGGACGCTGCGGTGATAAGCATTGTCCTGACTGTAGGCACCCAAGACCGCGAGCTTCAAACCACGTGGCCGGCGCGAGAACCCGGCTACGGCCTCGAGGACCGAATTCTCGGGCTCGGGGCGCGCGACCAAAGAAATGAATTTTCCGGGCTCCAGGCCCAGCTCGTGCACGGCCTGGTCGTTCAAGTCATGCAATGCATCAGCGCCGTAAGCAATCATCGAAATCTTCGAAGCCGGACCAAGTCGAATCAGGTGCTGATAAATCTCAGGGTGGTCCGCGATCAGATGATCACCAAGCCTGACACCTGCTCTTTCGTTGGCAAGAAACCAGAGCTTGGCACCCCAACCCCATTTCTTGCGTTTCCACTCAATTCCGTCCATATTGATCAGATTAGGGGTGCCCGCCCAACGCAACAGTGCGCAGAAAACGGCCGTGTTGTAGCCCAAGGTCAGACAAAGATCCGAGGTGCACGCTGCATGGCGCGTGGCCTTCCAGTCAAAGACAACGGTGCCGAAAGGGCCTGTCTGATAGACGGGGATGCGCACTCGCTCTACGCGCCGCCAGACATCCTGGACCATCGGTCCAGTGCCACTCTCCTGGCAGTAGACCGTCACGCGCCAGCCTCTATCGACCAGGTACAAGGCCAGGCGTTCCGCAAAGGTCTCGAAACCCCCATGCGAAGCCGGAATGCCACGCGTTCCCAGGATGCGCAGCACCTTTGCAGCGCTCATGGATTCGCTGCCTGCAAACGGCCGTAGATCGCACAGGTACGCGCAATCTGGGTTTCGATCGAGAACTTTTCGTGCTGCCTGGCTGCGCCAGCGCAACCTAGGCGGGCACGCAATGGCCCGTCAGCGGCCAGCCTGGCCAAAGCGTCGGCCAACGCCACCGCTTGGCCAGGTGCAAACAGCAGCCCGGTGCGCTCGTGCTCGACGATGTCCAGCAGGCCACCGTGTCCGGCAGCCACGACTGGCAGGCCGCAGGCCATCGCCTCGATGGCCACCATGCCAAAGGGCTCTGGCTCGGTGGAGGGCACGACGGCAATCTGGGAGCCGTACCAGACGGGAAAGATGTCGGAGACAAAACTGAGAAACCGAACCCGGTCATCCAGAGCGTACCCTTGTACTTGGGCTGCCAGCTTATCGCGTACGTCCTCGTGGCCAGCGTAAACGTCTCCTACGATCGCTACGCGCAACTTGCCCAACTTGCCTGCCTTTTGCAAGAGCGCCACGGCGTCTATCAGCAGTGACTGGCCCTTCCAATGGTTGAGCCGCCCGGCCAGCGTAACCACGACATCGTCTGAAGCAGCGCCGATCGAATCCCTGAAAGATTGCGACGCGACAAGATCGCGTTCCGGCACAGCGGGCAGTCCGTTGAAAACCACTTCGGCCCGGCCACCCAAGGCAGACGCCTGAGACAGCAGCCAAGCCAGTGCCTGGTTTGAAACAGTGATCACCTGCATCGATTTGCGACTGGCCAACTTGCACAGCAACTTGCCCGCCAGCGCAGGCTTTGAAATGATCTCGTGCACATGCCACAAGTGCCGGTGACGACGCTTGCTTGCCCAGAAGGCGCCACCCAAGACCGCTAAGGTATTGGAGTGCACCAGCCCTACAGGGCGTCCGGCGACGACGCGGTCCAGGTCGGCAAAGCATTGCCGAGAAAGCCGCCACAACAACAGTGGCGCCAGCAATGTGAACATCGCTCGCCGCACTTTGACCACCGTCGCCACATGGACTTCGATCCCGGCCTCGATCAGGGCCAATCGCAGCGGCCCAGATTCGTGCAAGACCACCACCACATGGTATTGACCCATCCGGCTCATCGCCGACGCCAGATTGAGCAGAACCCGGTCGGAGCCATACATCTCGGCCGAACCATGAACGAAGAGCAGCAGAGGTCTGGTTTCCGCACCAGACGGGTCGCTGGACGTGGTCACCTCGCTCAGTGCTGCTCTTGCCGCGTACCGGCTCACAACGCCTGCACCGGCTCGTTGAACGGATCAAAGGCCGCCATCACAGCCCGCCGAAGCCTCATCGTTGGCCGCCTTTCGATGTGCGACCCAGAACAGCCAGCGCCAAACCGATTCCAAATCCCAGATTGCCCCAGATTACGACCAAAAAGGGGCCCTTCAGCAACAAAGGGTTGATCATGAAGGTGATGAGCGCGGTGACCTGAAAGAAGCGCAATGCGACAAAGTAAGCATTTGTCAGATGATCCTCGGTCGAGGCCTTGATCGCCGCGTTGAACAACGCAAACACCTTCCAGTAGCCCCAGGCAAAGAGAGCAAAACCAATCAGCCCACCATGCTTGAGAATGTCCAGAACGTCGCTGTGAGTGGGGATGTACAGCCGGTTTAGCCCTTCATTGAAGATCTCACCCGACCCCTTCAGATAGGCATTGCCCCAAATAGGGGACTGCAAGAATTGCAGCCAAGCGGCTTCGTACTGCGCCAGTCTGACGTGGGGGTTACCACTGGGCAGGTACTGTCGGAACTCGAAGTAAAGCAAGGCCAGGCCGCCAGCTGTCAACCCGGCAAAGACCAAAGCCCCCAAACCATAAAGCCTGCGGTTTTTGGGCAGCACATGTTGCCAGCCAGCGCTGAAGAGCATATGCAGCAGGGCCATGGCCAGCACGATATAGCCCGTGAGCTTTTGGTTGAGCAAGAAGGCTGCTACCAACAAACCCAAAGCCACCCACTTGACGATGCGCGAGCGAGCGACGTAGTAGAGGGCGAAAAAGCCACTCGCGATCAGATACTCGACCTCGTGCAAGGTGCCCGTGATGCGAAATCGGAAGATTTCACCCACCAAGGCAGCCAAAGAGAACATGAACCAGATCACCACAAGTCCCATCATCCAGGACCGGCCACGCTGCTGAATCAGATGACCCGAAGCTGCGTAAAGTGGCAGCAAAGACAGGTAGATTCCCAGCGACAAATAGGTGTCCTCCAAGCCGCTGCCCCACTTGGCAATGGACGACCCGATCAGCGCGAAGCTGGCAAGTGCCAGCAGCGGCCAACACACCCCAAAGATCCTTGCCCAAGGCGTTGGGTGGTGGTTGAGCAATTTGCCTATCAGGTGCAAGGCAAACACCGGCGCGAACAACATTAGTGATGCGTGATTCAGCGCGGAGTGGTGAAGCTGCAGGCCGAACACCGGGAATGAGACGCTGAGCAAGGTTGCCAGCGATAAAACCCCCAGCAGCAAAAAGTCGCTGAAACACAGCCCCTGGTTGGCCGGCAACGATGGCGCCACCGGATTCATCTTCAGCATCCGCGACCGTCGCGGTTTGGACCAGACCCAGGTTTGCTTTGGAAAGAAGATCATGTACGAGGCCGTTTGAGGTGGCAGTTATCAGCGAGCCTGGTCGCTGGAATCCAAGCGCGTGGCGCTGCCATGGATGTCTGCCAACGAATAGCGTCCACCCAGGCGAGGTGCCCTGTAGCGGGCATAGAGTGGCATCTCGTCCAACGCGAACATGTAGTCGATGCTCTGGGTTCCGTAACCGCCTCGCAAGAGCCGCTCAGCACGCCGTGCGATCAAAGGCAGAGCCCTGAGTGGCTTGAAGCGAAACGCGCCATGCGCCAGTCGGACGGCCTCGGCCTCTTGCTGCATGCCCGAGTGAGTGCTGAGGTTGTTGCCATCAATGCCAAATATCGACAGCACCTGCGGCAGGTGCTCAAACCGAACTCCTTGAGCCAGCATGGTCAGCACCATATCCTTGTCCGCAGCGTAACGCCATTTTGGATCGAACTTGAGTATGCCCGCGTCCCACAGCCGCCTTCTAAAAAACATGGTGCAGGATTGCGCGTTCAAGAAGCCGTTGGCCACATAGAAGCGGCGCAACGGAACCTCTTTGCGCAATGCAACGGCCTGACCTGAGGCATCGACCACCAGGTAGTCGGCAAAAATCGCATCGACAGCGGGGTGGGATTCGAAGAACTGCTGAACGCGCGCCAGCGTCCCCGGCAAGTACTGTTCGTCAGCGTTCAGCCAGGACAGGTACTGACCTGTGCATCGGGACCAGGCTCGATTGATGGCGTCATACATGCCTCCGTCAGCACAACTGGTGAAGTGCAGGCTGTTGTCCTTGGCGGCTTGCTGTTGCAGCCAAGCTGCTGAGCCATCCACCGAGCACCCATCCTGAACCAGATGCTCCACGCTGACCTCCTTCTGTCCACGCACCGAACCGATGCACCGGCGCAATTTGTCCAGCGCATTGCGAGTAGGGGTTGCCACAGAAAACACAGGTCGCTGCATGACGTTCAATCAAAAGGCTTGGGCATCAAGTGCAACTATTTCTTGCATTTGAGCTTGCCCTCTTCCGAAGAAGTGTCTAACCACCGGATTGAGCGCGCTGTCTTATCTGGCCCGCGTGCCAGTGCCTGGTCGAGCTACGTTGCCTTGACGCAGACCGAGTAGGCTGTACGACGAGCGATATGCTGCGCTGTTGCAGCCGACGCGAGAGGGTGTCGACCGGTTGAAGGGGTCGCCACCCAAGTTGCCCACAAAGCCTCACATGTCCGTGCGGGCACCGAAATAGCGCGTCCGAACCTCGATTGGTACTGCCCCGTACATCTGGTCCAAGAAGCGCTGCTGCAGCTCGAAGGCATCGCTTTGTGAACTGGAAATGCTCGACACGCGTACCAACATGCCGTCTGGGATCTGCCCTTTCAAACCGTACTGAATTTGACGCAACTTGCGGCCAATGCCAGGCAAGGTGGCCGATTCATCCAGCGTCACCCAATAGGTGATAGGTTCGTTTCGTCGGCCCAGCTGCGCCAGCACGCGGGCCACAGGCACGAGGGTCTGGCCGATTTTGAGGGTTTCTGTGGCGGTTACCCGCACCTTGAAGCCTTGCGCTGAATAACAGAACTCGGGCCGATGTACAGCGGTGGCCTCGTTGCTCTGGTCGCTGCCGTAAGCGATCGACAACATCACCCGTTCGCCTTTGGGATTGACATACGTTCGCGCCAGCGTCTGCGAGTACAGCTCGTCCAGCATCGCTTGCAACGTCGGGTCTGGCACAACCGGTCGGATGCTGGGGTCAACGCGCCACTCGCCAAAGGTCTCAGGCACTTGCTGGGCAAGTTTGATGGGTGCTTTGTGGTCCGCCAGCCTGAAATCTGGCCGTAACAGCTCACCCGCCAGCGCCGCGCAGAACATCAGCGCAACGATCACCATCACGCGCTGCCAACGCAGCTGCGCAGTCGCGCCGGCGCTTGGGAGTTTCAAAGTTTCAGTATTCATGCTTTTTTACGGCTTCCGTGGTCTTGGCCCAGAGCGCGGCCCAACAGCCCGTCAGTGATGAGCATCATCACCAGGCCAACGCCAAACAGCACCATGCCGGCGAAGGTATGTACGAAGCCTTGACCGGCTTCGTCGCCAAAGTAAAAGGTGACCAAAATTAAAATCAACACCCTGATGATGTTGGCGATAAAAGCGATGGGCAGCACCAGAATCGCCAGCAAAACATTGCGCAACTTGCTGGTATAGCCCATCAGGTTGGCATACAGCAGGCCTAGCGCCTCAAGCGTAAAGATTGAATTCAGACCGGCACAGGCATCTGCCACCAGCAGCTGGTACTGGCCGACCGTCAAGATTACGCCCGTGCGACCCACCGGATAGCCTGCGTGGTACATGATCCACTCTGCAACGTATGAGACTGCGGTCTTCAGGGGAATGGTCAGCGCCTGAACCAATACGCCTGGCAGCGGCACCAGAAAGATCAAAAAGAAGAATGGAAAGGCCCAAACCCTCAACGCCTGCATGCCACGCAAAAGCAGTACAGCAGCCATAGCAACGAGCCAGACGCCGACAACTTCGCCCTGAATGATCTGTTGCGACCGCCCCAAGGAGTACGCCAACAGACCCAACACAAGCAAGAGGCTACCTAACCAGGTGACAGGCTTGTAAGGCGCGTCGATCACGCCTCGGCGGCTACGCCACATCAGCCATAAGCTGACTGCCCCAATGATCGGTCCGTGACCTTGTTCGTCGCTTTGCCAGACTTGGCTGGCAAGGTCCATGACGGTCGGGCCCAGAAGCAGCAAGAACCCAAGGCTCAGCAAACCCAGCGCGAGCTTGGAGTGCAGATCACTGCCTGCGCTGGAGGGGTTGGGCATCACACGGGACATCGTTTCACTTCGGGTTGGGTGACGCCAAGGCGTTTCAGAACTCGTTGAAAACCACACCGGCCAGCTTGACGGGAGCTCCTGCAAAACTTGAAACCAGGCTCTGCAGCATTGCCACGCGCGCTTTGTCTTTTCGAACCACCACCATGGCCACTCCGCATCGCGCAGCGATAACGCCACAATCGCTGCCGTAGATACCTGCGGGGGTGTCGACCAGCACATGGTCAAACTTGCTGGCCAATTCGCGCACCAAGAGGCCAAAGGCTGGGCGCTCGACCAATTCGAGCGGATTCGGCGGTGTCGTGCCCACAGGCAGAATGAACAAGCTGGGCAACCCTGGTGCCTGCTGAATCACTTGACGGTCAGCACGGCCAGACAAAATGCCTGACAGGCCGACCCGGTTGGGCACTTTGAAGACATCATGTACCCGAGGGCCCCGCATATCGGCATCGATCAGCAAGGTTCGGCCGCCCAACTGGGCAAGGGTGACCGCCAGGTTGGTGCAACAATAGGTTTTGCCGTCACCGGTATCCGGGCTGATGATGGCCACTGCGCGGCGCGGTTCGCCGTCCACAAAGGCGCGCATCATCAGCTGGCTGCGCAGCGCCCTGAAGTACTCGGCTCGGGCGCCAAAGGGTTCGTTCAGCGTCACCAGATCGGGCGAATGGTCACGCTGCTGCTCAGGTGCGTAGGGGTAGTGGAACTGCTGGCTCAGTGCAAAGAGTACATCTGCTTTGGTCGCCAGACCCAATGCCACTGCAGCTTCGCCAAACCGGGTGCCACTTTGCTGTTGTTTGTGCAGCACCTGCTCGACCTGCTCAGCCGTGAGGTTGCGCAACTCAGACAGGATGTCACCAATGCTGCGGTCAAGCACCGGGGCAGCGCCCGCACTGGGGCCGTTTGCGGCGCCTGCCGCTCGTTGGGCTCCAGCAGCGCCACTGAAGAGGGCCGGGTTGGATTGCAGCACGGCAGCCTCGGCGATGCTGTCTCTGAATTTGGCCATTTTAGGTTGCCCCCACAGAAGGCCCCGCCAGCGGGGTCAGCAAACGTTGCTGCAGCAGCGAGTTGGTCCTGCTCAGCCTGGGCAGAATGCCGGGCTTGGGCATGACGCCCAGCACTGGGAGACCGAGAGCTGAATTCACGTCTTCAAAGTTGCGCACGCGACGATCTCTCAGCTCAAGCAAGAGGGCAGCAGCGATGGCCAACATGAACCCGACCACTGTCGCAATCACCATGTTCAGCAGCAGTTGGGGAGAGGAATGCGCCGAAGGCTCGAAAGCCTGCTGCAGCACATTCACGTTGCTCTGTGTGGTCTGCCCTTCGATGTTGCTCTGATTTGCGCGCTGGAAAACTACATCATAGGCTCGCTGCGCATTCTCCACGTCGCGGAACAACACCGCACCTTCGTCACGCACGCCCTTCAGCCGCAAGATCTTGGAACGCTGCGCTTCAAGCGAGGCTTTGACTTCTGCCGTACGCTGCTCGTTGATGGTGTTGCTGACCACCACACCACCGGTCACCTTGATGGTTTCGGCATCGAGCCGACGGCGCAGCTCAAGGATACTGGCGCTCTGTTCTTGAACCAACGGATGGGCATCGCCCAGGCGTGTCGACAACTCTTTAAGCCGCGCTTCGCTGCGGTTGAGGTCTGCCTTCAGCTGCGCGACGATGCTGTTGTTGAGCACCTCTTGCATCCGATCGGCCTGCTCTGACCGGGCTGCGGTCTGCCGGCTGCGGCTCTCGGCAGAAAGCGCCTGCAAGACGGTGTACTGGCTGCTCAGCTCATTGAGGCGGGCGTTTTCTACGTCGAAACGCTCATCGGTGGCGATGATCCTGTTTGATGACTGAAAGGCGCTGACCTTGGATTGCGCCCTTTCCAGCGCCTCGCGCGCCTCTTGAGCGCGAGACTCGAAAAATGTGCTGTACTGCCTCGCAGGGTCAACACGCAGCTGCAGGCTTGTTTCGACATAGGCCTGAACGAAAGCGTTGGCCAGCGCCGCTGCAAAGCGAGGGTCTTGCGCCGTGTAGCTGACATTGATGACGCTGCTTTCACGTGAAGGTTCAACGTCCAGGCTTCTCTGAAAGCTATTGGCCAGCCAACCTTCGATCCTGCCCTGCCCCTTGCCTTCATCCAGCCACTGCTGGCGGATCTGAGGGTTCTCGGCCAGTTTGAGGTTGCTCACCACCCGCTGCGCAACCCGGTCGCTCTTGATGATGTCAACCTGAGTCGCCAACATGGCTGGCGAAAGCATGCCGCCGTACAGCATGGCCGTGACGGGATCGGGTTTGACATCAATGACGACGCTGGCAGTGGCGGTGTACTTCTTGGGCAGCATCAGGCTGACGCCCAAAGTGCCCAGACAAGTCAACAAAAAAACCAGCAGCGCCACCCACCAGCGGGCGCGCAGAACAGAAATCAGCTGACCGAATGTCATGTCTGGGTGATCCTGAGTTCGGGCTAAGTGGCCAAGGGGCAGAGAGGCTTAGAAAAGACTTTCACGCACAAACACGACGTCACCGTCCTGCAGGCGGTCATCCATCTTGCTTTGCATGACTTCGGTCGCGCCTCTGGCGCCTTTGCGGTGCACGCGGATGCCTTTTTCGGTGCCGCGGGCATTCAGGCCGCCGCCCGACGCCAAGGCCTGCATCAATGTCATATCACGCTCGAGCCGGATAGCACCGGGCCTCTGCACTTCGCCGTAGATGTAGACCACCGGTTGGCGATCGACCCAAACGGTATCGCCGTTGAGGATGAGGACGTCGTTGATGCGGCCAGCCGCAGTGAAGACCGCCGGCAGGTCGACTTCCAGCCGCATCGCTTTGCTGTCGCGAGTGCCCGTCAGCACCACAAAGTCAGATGCGTTGTTGGTTGTGCCCCCCGCCATCGCAAGCAAGTCTGAAAGCCGCAAGTCACTGACCTCGATGGGAAAGCGCCCCGGCCGATTGACTTGGCCCAGCACGCTGGCCTGGTTGCCTCTGACCTGGATCAGCGACAACGTCACCTGCGGGTTCTTGACGAAGTTGCCGTCACGCAGGCCATCGGAAATCAACCTTTCAGCCTGGGTCACGCCCAGACCGCCGATGCGAACGTTGCCCAGCAGCGGAAAGCTCACCAGGCCGCTTTCGGTGACCCGCGTCTCAAGGGTCAGCTCAGGGTTCTGAAAAACAGAGATCCGGATCACGTCACCAGCGCCCAGGCGGTACTCCGCCTGCGCGGGCGAGGCCGGTGCCATGGCACCTGGTTGCGCCGCAGGCTGAGCGATTGCTGCCGACAGGGGCAGCACCAGAAGCAGGCAGTAGGCGCCCAAACGGCGCGCGAGACTATTCAGCAGTCGGTTCAAAGCATTCACTTTTTCAGTCCCATACCCTTGCTGATGTCAGTGTCCGACAAGCTGCCACTTGCGGCCGGCGCCACAGCGGCCGCTGGCGCTGCCACCGACGTTGGCGCCGAAGCGGCAGTTTCGGCAAACTTGCCCAAATATTCGATCTTTGCCCCGCTGCGCAGATTTTTCGTTTCTTCTTCGATCACCTTGCGTTTGCGCTCGTTGAGCAAAAACGCTTCGATGGCGGGGCGTGCTTGCTCTTCGCCAACCGGTTGACTGCGCGAACCGGCCAAAACAATGACTTGCGCGCCGTTTGCAGTCGGCAGCAACGCGGCTTGGCCATCTTTCATCTTGGCAAAAGCATCCAGGCTGTTCAACGGCAATTGTTCGGCCGCTCGCACCGCCTGGTTGCCGTTGAACTTGTAGCCGGCGCTTTTCAGGTAATCAACAAATTCGGTGACGTTCTTGACTTCAGCCAGCTTGGCACGCAGCTCAGGAATCTGCTCGGGTTTGGCTTCGATACCGATTTCTTGCAGGCTGTAGATGCGTCGCTCTTTGAACAGAGCCGGCTTTTCTTCGTAATACAGCTTGATTTCTTCAGCGGTGGGTTTGATCGCCGCTTCGCCGATCTTCTCAGCATAAGCCCGTGCCAGCACCTCGCGTTTGGCTGCTTCCACCATTTGCACGACCCTCGGGTCGCGGTCGAGTTTTATTTCTTCGGCCCGCTGCAGCGCCAACTGCTGGTCGATCAGCCGCTCAAGTACTTGGCGACTTGCCCCTTCTGCCTGATCTGGCGTCAGACCGCGCTGCTGCTGCAAAACGAAGTTGATCTGATGGACGGTGATTTCGTCCTTGTTGACCTTGACTGCCGTTTGGGTGGCTGTCTTGTCACCGCCGCCGCAAGCTGCAAGCGCTGCGACCGACACTGTGGCGAGCACGATCCGCCAGAATTGGCCTGACCGGCTCAACGGATAGAGCTGACGATTTGCGGAGTAAATCTTCGCCGAAGCGGGTAGCGCGCTCACTTGCATGGGAGGTCCTCTCTTGACCGCATCTAAGACTAGGGTTGGAAGCTCCTTTCGGACCGATATGGGAGCCGAAGGTTCAAACCTGAGGCGCAACTCTGCGTACCCTTCAGTCGCCAATTTTAGCCTGCGCCAACTGCCAGCCAGACCTTCAACTCATATGCAGCACCCTCAGTCGGAGGGTTTGACCGGCACAAGTTCACAGCCCCAGGATGGGCGGTGAAGCACTCAAGACAGCGACTGTACCTGCGCCAGCTGCCAGCCACGCCCGGCCGACTTGACATTGGCCAGCAACCAAAGCTCTCTGAAGGGGCTGGCGGGCACTTCATGCTGCTCTTTGATCAAGCCGCGAAACTCTACACTGGCCACGAAAGCGTCGCCCAGTTCTTCCAGAGTCAGCAGGCGAGCTTCCAATTGCAATACCTCGGTGTGGTTGGGGCCGGGACCGCGGGCATCGAGCTGGCAGCGCAAGTCTTCCAACAGCGGCGCCATCGCCAGGGTTCCCATCGCCGAGACATCGTTACGGTCCCAGGCGGCCTGCATCTGCACAAAGCTCAGGCGCGCCAGGCGCAGCACCTCTTGCACATCGGCTTTGCGCATGCCCTTGGGCAGGCGGCGCACCGAAGGCTCTTGCTTGGCTGGCGGCGCCGCCTTTGCCTGTGCAGCCCGGACGCGGCGCGCGGTCTGGCGCTGCGCAATGCTGCGGCGCAAGCGGTTCAGCACTTCAGGCCCACATGCAGGGCGACGATGCCGCCGGCCAGGTTGTGCACGTCCACATGGCCAAAGCCGCTGGACTTCATGGCGGCTTTGAGGGTGGCCTGGTCGGGGTGCATGCGGATGCTTTCTGCCAGGTAGCGATAGCTGTCTGCGTCTTTGGCGATCCATTTGCCCAGCAGCGGCATCAGCTTGAACGAATACCAATCGTAGGGCTTTTGCAGCGCTGGCGAGGGTTTGGAGAACTCCAGCACCAGCAGACGGCCGCCCGGGCGCAGCACGCGGCACATCTCGGTCAGGGCAGCCTCTTTGTGCGTCATGTTGCGCAGGCCAAAGGCTACGCTGGCCAGGTCGAAATGGTCGTCCGCAAAGGGCAGGTGTTCTGCATCGCATGCAACCGTGGGCAGCACCTGGCCTTGATCGAGAAGGCGGTCACGCCCGACACCCAGCATGCGCTGGTTGATGTCGGTCAGCACCACCTGGCCTTGGGTGCCTGCAGCTTTGGAGAAGGCCTGTGCCAGGTCACCTGTGCCGCCAGCGATGTCCAACACCTTCCAGCCGGGCTGCACGGCGGCTACGGCCACGGTGTAGGCCTTCCAGGCGCGGTGCAGGCCCATCGACAGCACATCGTTCATCAGGTCGTAGCTGGGCGCCACGCTGTCGAAGACGCCGCGCACGCGCGAAGCCTTGTCGGTTTCGTCGATTGTCTGAAAGCCGAAGTGCGTTTGTGACATGGCTGTGGGGCTGGGGGCTGAGAGACTTAAAAACGCTGGCTGGCGGTTCAGTGGCTGGCGCAGGCGCCGCCTGCGGCTTTGGTGCCAACCACCGGGGCGTCGCGGGAGCCACCGGCCTCGGCCAGACGCTGCTCGCAGCGCTGCCAGAGGTCTGCTTGCTCAGCACCCGGCTGGTACAGACAGCTCCAGCTGAAGATACCGGTGTCGTGGCGGTCTGAGAACCTCGGCTGCACCGCATAGTGGCCCACAGGCTCGATGTCGGTGATCTGCACATTGCGTTTGCCCGTCTGCAGCACTTCCTGGCCGGGGCCATGGCCCTTGACTTCTGCTGAAGGGGAATACACGCGTATCAGCTCGAAGGGGATGCGGAAATGCTGGCCGTCGTCAAACCCGACCTCCAACACGCGGCTGGACTGGTGCACGGTCAAGGCCGTGGCTTGGGGAGTGTTTTGGGGGGAGCCGGTCATCTAAAAAAGGTGCCTTCAGAGGTCGGCTCCAGTGTATCGCCGGCAGTTGATGCAGCGCTGTTCAGGCATAGACGCCCTGTTCACAACGTGGACTGCGGTGCCGCAGGCCGCATCCACGTACAAGCCGCGAGCAGTCCACCTCAAAGCCACTCAAACCAGCACCCGCTCGATGCCTCCGCTGTTGGCCTTGGCCACGTAGTCGGGGAGCCAGTTTTCGCCCAGGATCAGCCGCGCCATCTCGACCACGATGTAGTCGGCTTCGAGCAGGCCGTTGTTGAGGTCGTCTTCAAAGCGCTTCAGGCCCTGCAGGCAGCTGGGGCAGCTGGTGAGGATCTTGACGTTGGCTTGCGCTGCACGGCTCAGATCGGGCGTCTTGGCCATGATTGCGCGCAGCGCGGCT
>JBBQIB010000025.1:0-25983 GCA_038324515.1 Burkholderiales bacterium | reverse complement strand
ACAAATGGAGGAACCGAAAAACTTGACTCCGTCGACCATCCCACCTTCTTGTGGCTTATCCAGACAAGTTCGAGTCCTGTCGGACCTGCGGGGACGCCGGCAAGGTTTGATCGGCCCGCAGCGCCCGGCTCAGCAACACCACCGGCAGCAAACCGACCAGTACGATCGCCAGTGAGGGCAATGCGGCTTCGGCCAGCCGTTCATCACGCGCAAAGTTGTAGGCCACCACTGCCAGGGTGTCGCTGCCGAAGGGGCGCAGCACCAGGGTGGCGGGCAGCTCTTTCATGACGTCCACGAAGACCAGCAACGCCGCTGCCAGCGCGGATCGTTTGAGCAGCGGCAGATGCAGCTCGGTGAACAAGCGGCGCGGGCCGCTGCCCAGCATGCGGGCCGATTCGTCGACCGAGATCGGCAGCCGCGCATAGCCCGCCTCCACCGACTGCAGGGCCACGGCGCTGAAGCGCACCAGGTAGGCGTAGATCAAACCCATCGTCGTGCCGGTGACGAGGGCCGCCACGCCGGCATCGGGCCAGCGCTGCTGCACCCAGGCCATCGGCAACAGCACACCGACTGCGATCACAGCGCCCGGCACGGCATAGCCCAGCGACAAGACGCGGGCTGCAAGCGGCAGCGGGCCGCCGCCACCCTGGCGCAGCGCAAAGGCCACGGCCAGTGCCAGAACCGTGGCGCTGACCCCGGCCAGGCCCGCCAGCTTGAAGCTGGACCAGGCCCAACCGATGAAGCGGTTCAGCGGCAGGCCTGCTGGCGAATAGATCAGCTCTTGCACCAGCAGATAGACCAGCCACAGCACCGGCAGCACAAAACCCAGCAGCACCGGCAGCAGGCACAGCACCCAGACGGCCAGCAGCGCGGTGCCCTGCAGCCGCACCGGCCGCGCTGCGGCCGCATCGCCGCCGCGGGTGCTGGCAAAGCGCATGCGGCGCTGGGCGCTGCGCTCGGTCCACAACAGCGCCGCCACCACCAGCAGCAGCACCGCCGCCAGTTGGGCTGCTGCAACGCGGTCGTCATTCACCAGCCAAGCCTTGTAGATGCCGGTGCTGAAGGTGGTCAGGCCAAAGAACGAGCCGACGCCGTAGTCGGCCAAGGTCTCCATCAAGGCCAGCGCCGTGCCGGCGGCAATCGCCGGCCGAGCCATCGGCAAAGCCACGCTGATGATCCTGCGCCGCATCGTTGCGCCCAACAGCCGGGCGGCTTCCATCAGGCGCACCGCCTGCTCACCCAGTGCGGTGCGCGCCAGCAGATAGACATAGGGGTACAGGCACAAGACAAACAACAGCACGGCGCCGGGCAGACTGCGGATGTCGCCCCACAGGGCCGTGCGCACCCCCAGCCACTCACGCAGGCTGCTTTGCAGCGGGCCGCTGAACTGCAACGCGTCGGTCCAGGCGTAGGCCAGCACATAGGCCGGCATGGCCAGGGGCAACAGCAGCAGCCACTCCAGCACGCCGCGGCCGCGGAAATCAAAGAGCGTCACCGCCGCCGCGGTGGCCGAACCCACCACCACCACGCCCACGGCGACACCTGCCGCCAACAGCGCAGACTGCAGCGCGTAGTCCGGCATCACCGTTTGCCACTGGTGGCGCAGGGTGTCTATGGCAGCCGCGTCCACGGCCAACCAGGCGCTCATCACCCCCAACACCGGCAGGGCAAGCAGCAGACACAGGGCAGAGAGCAGAAGGCGCATGAACGGGGAGAAGCCATCACACCGTCATCGGCAGCGACCGGGTGGATAGGGCAGACGACGTGGGTGAGCGGCGAAGGTCAGCGGGAAGGTCAGCGGGGAGGTCAGCGGCGGAGAAGAGCGGCGGAGCGGCGGAGCGGCGGGAGTCGGCGGCGGGAGTCATCGACCAGAATCAGCCGCGTAGAAAACGGGAATGAGAACAATCCGCATTCGCAGCTCGCCATTATCATCGCCCCATGTTTCTCAGCCTCCAATCCATTTCGGTGCGTTACGCACGCGACCCGCTTGCCACCGTGGGTGACACGCCCGCCTCAGTGCATCCTGCGCTGACTGCAGGGCCGTTGGCCTCGGCCCGCGAGCGCGTCAGGGCTGCCGTCGATTCGGTTTCACTGGGCCTGCAGCGTGGCGACATCGGCGTGCTGATCGGACCATCGGGCTGTGGCAAGACCTCGCTGTTGCGTGCCGTGGCTGGGCTGGAGCGCTGCGCGGCGGGCCGCATCAGCCTGGACCAGGAGCTGCTGGCCGACGAGCAGCGCAGTGTGCATCTGGCGGCCGAGCGCCGCCGCATCGGCATGGTGTTTCAGGACTATGCGCTGTTTCCGCATTTGAGCGTGGAAGACAACGTGGCTTTTGGCGTCGCTGCGCTGCCGCGTGCCCAGCGCCGGCAGCGGGTGCAAAAGATGCTGGCGCTGGTGGGCCTGAGCCAGGTTGCGCAGCGTGCGCCGCACCAGCTCAGCGGCGGCCAGCAACAGCGTGTGGCGCTGGCCCGCGCGCTGGCCCCACAGCCGCGGCTGCTGCTGCTGGACGAGCCTTTTTCAAGCCTGGACGTGGACCTGCGCGAGCGCCTGGCGCAAGAGGTGCGCACGATCCTGAAAGAAAGCGACACCACCGCGCTTTTGGTGACGCACGACCAGCTGGAGGCTTTTGCCGTGGGCGACCGCATCGGCGTGATGCGCGAGGGCCGGCTGGAGCAGTGGGACGACGCCTACACGCTGTACCACCGACCGGCCACCCGCTTCGTGGCCCGGTTCATCGGCCACGGCGTGTTTGCGCCGGCGCAGATCGTCAGCTGCGCCGAGGGCCCTTGCGTGCACACGCCGGTGGGCGAGCTGATGGACATCGCAGGCTGCCCGCTGCCCGATGCCTACCCCGAGGGCCTGTGTGATGTGCTGCTGCGCGCCGACGACATCGTGCATGACGACTTGAGCCCGATCCGGGCCTGCATCGAGCGCAAGTTCTTCCGCGGCTCGGAGTTTCTGCTGACCTTGCGGTTGCAAAGCGGCGAGAGGTTGATGGCGCATGTGCCATCGCACCACGACCATCAGGTCGGCGAATGGATCGGCATTCGCGTTGAAGTCGACCACGTGGTGACCTTTCCGCGCCTGGTGAGTGCCGAAAGCCCGAAAGCCCATCCGGCAACCGGCTGACAGGCGCCGGAAATCCGCCGGAAATCTGCCGGAAATCCGCTGTAAAACCGTTGGAAATGCGGCCAAAAACCGCGCACCCCTGAAACCGGGGGGCAAAAAGCGCGCTTATGCCGCTCTTGCAAGCTGATTGCGCGGTGCAACTTATGGACCTCGCGCTGCTCAAATCGTCAGCCAGTCCTATACTGGTCTCGATTTTGCTGAACCCACCCGCGCCTTGCGCACGGTTGCTGTGCGCAGGTGCCTTGCCCGAGCCCTGCGCCCGCTGGGCGGCGATTGGAAGTCACAGACTTGAAGAAAGGTGGTTGCAATGGGGTCCAAACTGAAACTGGCCGGCATCCTGGCTGTCGGCGCGCTGGCTGGCGCGCTGACCACGATGCAGCTCACGGCGGTGGCGCGCAGCGCGATGGCGCCGCTGCCGCTGGAAGAGTTGCAGCAACTGGCGGCCGTGTTCGACCGCGTCAAGGCCGAGTATGTGGAGCCGGTGGACGAGAAGAAGCTGCTCAACGATGCCATTTCAGGCATGGTGTCGGGGCTGGATCCGCATTCGCAGTACCTGGACAAGAAGACGCTGAAGGAGTTCCGCGAGAACACCGGCGGCAAGTTCGTCGGCATCGGCATCGAGATGTCGATGGAAGAAGGCGCCGTCAAGGTGGTCTCGCCCATCGAAGGTTCACCGGCATTCCGTGTCGGCCTGAAGTCGGGCGACATGATCACCCGCATCGACGACACCCCCGTGCGCGGCATGACGGTGGACCAGGCTGTCAAGCGCATGCGCGGCGAGCCCAACACCAAGGTCAATCTGACGGTGTTTCGCAAGCTCGAAAGCCGCAGCTTCCCGGTGACCATCGTGCGCGAAGAAATCCGCATGCAAAGCGTGCGCGCAAGGATGGTCGACCCCGGTTATGGCTGGGTGCGCGTCAGCCAGTTTCAGGAGCGCACGGTGGAAGACTTCGTGCGCAAGGTCGAAGACCTGTACAAGCAAGACCCCAACTTGAAGGGCCTGGTGCTGGACCTGCGCAACGACCCGGGTGGTTTGCTGGACGGCGCCATCGCACTGTCTGCCGCCTTCCTGCCTGACAATGTCGTGGTGGTCACCACCAATGGCCAACTGGCCGAATCGCGCGCCACCTTCCGCGCCTCACCCCAGTATTACAGCCGCCGTGCCGGCTCCGACCCGCTGAAGAAACTGCCTGCTGCGTTGAAGTCGGTACCACTGGTGGTACTGGTCAACGAAGGCTCGGCATCGGCCAGCGAGATCGTGGCAGGCGCTCTGCAAGACCACAAACGCGCCACCATCATGGGCGCGCAGACCTTTGGCAAAGGATCGGTGCAGACGGTGAGGCCGCTGCCCGGCGACACGGCACTGAAGATCACCACCGCCCGCTATTACACACCCAAAGGCAAGTCGATCCAGGCCACCGGCATCATGCCCGATGTCTTGCTGGACGAGACTGCGGAAGGCAACGTGTTTGCCGCGCTGCGCATGCGCGAGGCCGACCTCAACAAGCACCTCACCGGCACCGACGAGAAGCAGGACGCCGAACGTGAGAAGGCGCGCGAAGAAGCGCGCCGGCGGCTGGAAGAGCAACTGGCCAAGTCCAAGGAGCCGCCCAAACCGCTGCCCGAGTTCGGCACAGCCGAGGACTTTCCGCTGCAGCAGGCTTTGAATCAGCTGCGTGGACTGCCGGTGCAAGCCAGCAAAACGGCGCCGGAGCAGCGCGCTGAGGCGCCGAAAGAGAAGTAAGGCCCTCGGCGTCGGACCTGGCACAGCGAACAGCGAACAGCGCGCAGCGCACAGCGCACTCGGCGCCAGACCTCGCAGGCCGGCTGGCCCCCGCAGGCCCGACTCTCGCAGGCCGGCTTTTTGCTGCCTGTCACGGGCAAAATGCCCACCATGAACGACACTCAACTGCTGCGCTACGCTCGCCATGTGCTGCTGGACGGCATCGGCATCGAAGGTCAGCAGCGGCTGCTGGCCTCGCATGTGGTGGTGGTCGGAGCCGGCGGTCTGGGCTCGCCGGCGCTGCTGTACCTCGGCACGGCCGGTGTGGGCCGGATCACGGTGGTGGACCACGATGAAGTGGACCTGGGCAACCTGCAGCGGCAGATCGCGCACCGCCAATCACGCATCGGCCACCCCAAGGCAGCCTCGGCTTGCGCCAGCATCGCGGCGCTGAATCCCGACCCGCAACTGCACGCCGTCCATCGCAGAGCCGACGCGGTGCTGCTGGACGCGCTGCTGCCCACGGCCGACTTGGTGCTGGACTGCAGCGACAACTTCGCCACCCGCCACCTCATCAACGCTGCCTGTGTGCGGCACAAGAAGCCGCTGGTCGCCGGCGCGGCCAGCGGCTGGGATGCGCAGGTCTCGGTGTACGACAGCCGGCAGCCGCAGGCGCCCTGTTATGCCTGCCTGTTTCCGCCCGACGCTGTGTTTGAGGACCTCGCTTGCGCCACCATGGGCGTGCTGGCGCCGCTGGTGGGCGTGGTCGGCAGCGTGCAGGCCATCGAAGCCATCAAGCTGCTGGTTGGAAGCGGGCAAACGCTCGCTGGACGCCTGTTGATGCTGGATGCGCGCGAGATGCGCTGGGACTGCGTGAATTTGCAGCGCCAGGCTGCGTGCCCGGTTTGCGGCAGTGGCGTAGATTCGGGGTCTTGACAAAACCTCTGCTCTGCGACTCCAACAATCAGCCGATGCTCAACTCTGCCCAGTCACCCGATTCGCCCTGTCCAAGCCCGTCACGCGCTGCCGTGACACCGCTGTCGGGCCGCAATTTCCCCAGCGCCCAGGAAGACGCCGCGCGGGCGGAGCCCAAGGGCCGCTATGACGGGCCCGAAAGCGCCTACAGACTGGCTTTCACCGACACCGAGTTTTTGCTGCGCGAAGAACTGCGCCCGGTGCGCATGCAACTGGAGTTGCTCAAGCCCGATCTGGTGCAGCGAGAGCAGGGCATCGAATCGACCATCGTGATCTATGGCAGCGCCCGCATCCAGACCCCTGAAAACGCGGCCCAGGCGCTGCTGGCTGCACGCGAACAAGGCGAAGCCGGCGCCATCCGCCGCGCCGAAATGGCCGTGCAGATGAGCTGCTACTACACCGAAGCCCAGCGCTTTGCGGCCCTCACCACCGAACGCAGCCGCGGCCACGCCACGCCGATTTACGTCGTTACCGGCGGCGGCCCCGGCATCATGGAAGCGGGCAATCGCGGCGCTTTTGAAGTGGGTGGCAAGAGCATCGGCCTGAACATCGTGCTGCCGCGCGAGCAGGCGCCCAACCCTTACATCACGCCTGAACTGTGTTTTCAGTTCCATTATTTCGCGCTGCGCAAGATGCATTTCCTGATGCGCAGCATCGCGCTGGTGTGCTTTCCCGGCGGGTTTGGCACGCTGGACGAACTCTTCGAGACGATGACGCTGGTGCAGACCGGCAAGAGCCGCAAGCGGCCGATCCTGCTGCTGGGTCGCGCCTTCTGGGAAAAGCTGATCAATTTCCAGCACCTGGTGGACTGCGGCATGATCAGCCCGGAAGATGTGGACTTGTTCAGTTTTGTGGAGAGCGCAGAAGAAGCCTGGGAGGTGCTGGCTTCGTACTACGGCTTCGATGCGCAGCCGCAGGAGGTCGCCGCATGATCCAGGCACTGAGCCTGATCGGCGCGCCCACCGACATCGGCGCTGGCGCACGCGGCGCCAGCATGGGGCCCGAGGCCTTGCGCGTGGCCGGCCTGCAAACCGCTCTGGAAAGCCATGGCCTGGCAGTGCAGGACCGCGGCAACCTGCTCGGCCCCGCCAACCCCTGGCTGCCCCCGGTTGAGGGCTACCGCCACCTCGACGAAGTGGTGGCCTGGAACAAGAGTGTGCACGAGGCGGTGCTGCAAGAGCTGCGCATCAGCCGCCTGCCAGTGCTGCTGGGCGGCGACCACTGCCTGGCCATCGGCAGCATCAGCGCGGTGGCACGCCATTGCCGCGAGACCGGCAAGAAGCTGCGCGTGCTGTGGCTGGACGCGCATGCCGACTTCAACACCCACCAACTCACCCCCAGCGGCAACGTTCACGGCATGCCGGTGGCCTGCCTGTGCGGGCATGGACCCCAGGCCCTGATCGAGATTGGCGGCACGGTGCCTGCGATCAACCCCAAGGTGGTGCGCCAGATCGGCATCCGCAGCGTGGACGCCGGCGAAAAGCGGCTGGTTCATCAAGTCGGGCTGGAGGTCTTCGACATGCGCTACATCGACGAGATGGGCATGCGCCATACGATGGAACTGGCCCTGGCCACCTTGGACGCCAACACCCACCTGCACCTGAGCTTTGACGTCGACTTTCTCGATGCAGAGATCGCACCCGGGGTGGGCACCACCGTGCCGGGCGGCCCGACCTACCGCGAAGCGCAACTGTGCATGGAAATGATCGCCGACAGCGGCCGTCTGGCCAGTCTGGACGTGATGGAGCTCAACCCGGCGCTGGATGTGCGCAACAAGACCGCCGTGCTGGCGGTGGACCTGATCGAGAGCCTGTTTGGCAAGAGTACGTTGATGCGGGCTTGAGGGTGGCTTGAACGGTCGGTTGCACGCCTGAGAGCAGAGGCGGCGTGCATCTCAATGCGGCGCGAGCAAGTTGCATTGGCTCCGGCTGAGCACATGGTGCTGGCGAACTTCCTGCGCCTGGTCACCAGCCCGAAGATTTTCAGATACCGACACCGATCGCGGTCGCAGTCGACTTCATCGACGCCCTGTTGGCGGCGCCTGGCGTTCAGTTGGGCATCAGGGTCAATGACGTCAAAGCTGCTCGAATTGACCCGCTTTTGGCACCGATTCAGCTTTGGCGCCTGCCTGGCCTCTGGCCGTTCGGAGCCAACAACTTGGGTACAAGAGCAACTTGGGTACAAGTGCCGAAGACCTCGACGCGCCGGGCCTTGCCCTAAGATCAGCCTGATGCATATCCATATCGCAGCCGGGCCTGCGTCCCGGTCGCACGCTTGGCTGGCGATCTCTGTGGCCTGGGCCCTGGCCATCGGCCTGACCCTGAACGCCAGCGCTGCGACGCCTGGCGCGGGGGCGGCCAATGCTGCAGCAGCGGCTGTGGCAGCCAATCCGACAGCCAGTCCGGCAGTACTTCCGATCACAACGGCCCCTGCGGCCCCTGCGGTCCCCACAGCCCCAACGCAAACCCCTGCTGCATCCGGCAACGCCGATGCCACAGCGGCCAGCCCACAACCCCCCACTGGCGCAGGGCAACGCATCTACGAGCGCGCGCGGCCCCAGTTGTTACAGGTGCGTACGCTGCTGAAGACGCAGGACAGCCAATCGTCGGTGGGTTCGGGCTTTCTGGTCGAAGACGGAACGCTGCTGGTCAGCAACTACCACGTGGTCAGCCAATATGCGCTGCAGCCCAGCCGGCACCGTCTGGTTTACTCGACCGTGGACGGCCAGCAAGGGGCGCTGGAGTTGCTGGCCTTTGATGTGGTGC
This sequence comes from Burkholderiales bacterium, assembly GCA_038324515.1. GTDB lineage: Bacteria > Pseudomonadota > Gammaproteobacteria > Burkholderiales > Burkholderiaceae_C > Rubrivivax. Next base: position 17,391 of record JBBQIB010000025.1, on the reverse strand, counting down.
ACGACCTGGCGCTGCTTCGCCTGGCGCAACCCGATGCACTGGCCGGGCGCGGCGCCGTCAAGTTGCGGCCAGCCGACGAGGCGTTGCCCCGGGGAGCCCGCATTTTTTCATTGGGGAACCCGTTGGATGTGGGCTTTGCGGTGGCTGAGGGCACTTTCAACGGCCAGGTCGAGCGCAGTTTTCTGCCGACGCTGTTCTTCGGCGGCTCACTCAGCGCTGGCATGAGCGGAGGGCCTGCGCTGGACGACGAAGGCAGGCTGGTAGGCGTCAACGTGGCGGCGCGGCGTGATGGTGAGCAGGTGAGTTTTCTGGTGCCGGCCGAGTTTGTGCGCAACCTGGTCGCCAGCGGCCGCTCCAAGGCGCCGATCGTCGCCCCCGCCTGGGCCGAGATCACGCGCCAGTTGTTGCAACATGAAGCCAACCTGAGCGGGCGCTTCCTGCAATTGCCCTGGCGCGAAGCGGGCCATGCGCTGTACCGCATCCCGGTGCCGCAAGAGCAGTTCATGCGCTGCTGGGGCCGCGGCTCGCCGCAAGCTGTGCGTGGCCTGCAGTTTGAGCGCTCGGATTGCGAGATGGACAGCCGGGTCTTTGTCAGCGGCTCGTTGTTGACCGGGTTCATCACCGTGCGGCATGAGGCCTATGACGGCAGCAAACTGGGGGCATTGCGCTTCTCGCAGCGCTACAGCGACAGCTTTCGCAACGAGTTCATCGGTTTGGACGACCGCCAGCGCACCGCCGGGCAGTGCCTGGAACAGACCGTGGGTGCCGCGTCCAGAGGCGGCCGTGCCGGCCCTGCGGGCGGCCCCGAAGCCAGCGCCAGATCCGCAGCCGCCAACGGGCTGCCTTTGCGTGCGGTGGTCTGCTTGCGCGCTTACAAAAAGCTGGAAGGCCTGTACGACCTGTCGGTGTTGGTGGCCACGCTGGACAAGAGCACTGCGGGCGTGCAGGGGCGCTTCGACGCCTTCGGCGTCAGCTTGCCCAGCGCGCAGCGCCTGACCCAACACTATCTGGACGGCTTTGCGTGGAAGACGCTGCGCAACGGTCCGGCGCTGCCCAACGCAACCCCTTGACGCACAGCCCTGCCATGACAGAACGCCTGGCGTTGATCGAGGTGCTGGATCGCGACGGCCATGTGCTGCGCAGTGCAGACGTGCTGCAATGGCCGTTCAGCATCGGCCGCGCGCTGAACCAGCAACTGGTGCTGGATGACCCCTATGTGGCGGCCCAGCATGCGCGTGTGACGCAAGACGACAATGGCGGATTGCGTTTGATGGTGGGCGACACCGACAATGGTGTCAGGCTGCAGGGCCGCTTGCACCCCAGGGGCAGCAGCGTGGCACTGGTATCGCCCTCCACCGCGCTGCAGCTGGGCCTGACCCGCCTGGTGCTGCGTCAGCCCGGTGAGGCCCTGGCGCCCGAGCGCCCGCTGCCGGTTCAGAGCCTGAGCAGCAGCCGCAACGCCTGGCTGGCGGCGCTGGCCTTGTTGGCCCTGGTGCTGGCCGATCATGCGCTGCAGCTGGACCCCGGCGCCGATGCCACCGCCTGGTTGCCGGTGCTGGTGGGCACGCCGGGTGCCATCGTGGCCTGGTGCGCGATCTGGGCCCTGATGTCCAAACTGTTCCAGCACCGCTTTGATTTTCTGGCCCACCTGTGGGTGGCGCTGCCCTGGCTGCTGGCCATCGAGGCCGTGGAATGGGTGGTGCCGCAATTGGCAGCCGCCTTGGGCTGGCCCTTGCTGTGGCGGCTGGTGGTGCCGCTGCAAGTGCTGCTGGTTGCCATCCTGGTGCGCCAGCATCTGGCCTTGTTGTTGCCGCAACATGCACGCCGCATGACACTGGCCGTGGTGATGGCCTTGCTGTCAGGCAGCGCCGTGATCCTGACCTTTACACACAACGCCACCGACCGCTTCAGCAGGCCGCCGTACATGAGCACCCTGCCCTTGCCCGCCTGGCAGTTGGCGACGCCGCAACCAGCGCAGGCACTGGTCCAGCAGCTGGAAGGGCTGACGCAGGGCCTGCAGCGGCGCGTGGCCAAGGCGCGGGCAGAAGCCGCAGAAGCTGGCGAAGACCCGGCAGCCGACTGAGAGGCTGAGAGTCTCTGAGGCCGGGCCGCGCGGCCAGCCATGGAACTGCCGAGGGGCAGGCCAGCCAAGCCCGGGGGGATTCGGCGGTATCAGTCCATACTCAGGGTTAGTGACGTCGCGCTGTGCGGGTTAGCAGGCGGTCACAACCAGCTCGCATGTCGGCACAATGGATGCAGCCGAGCTGAACCATGAATCGCCATCACTCTGTCGTCACTTTGTCCAGACCCCCCTTGGGGGTGCTCCAAGCCACAGCAGGGTCCAGTGCAGCAAGCGCTGCCTGGCGCCGCTGGATCGCGCTGTGCCTGATGGCGCTTGCCAGCCTGTGCGGCTCCCCCCTGCAGGCCCAAGAGACAGGCGCTGGCCCATCGCTGCGCATCGCTTCTGCCTTTGACCCGCAAACGATGGACCCACATGCCATTGCGCTGCTGTATCACTCGCGCGTGGCTTTCCAGATCTACGACTCACTGGTGGGCCGCGACGCCAACTTCAATCTTGAGCCGGCGCTGGCCATTTCGTGGGCCCGGGCCACACCGACCAGCTGGCGGCTGCTGCTGCGCAGCGGTGTCAGTTTTCACGACGGCAGCCCGTTCACTGCCGACGATGCGGTGTTTTCGCTCGAGCGCGCACTGGCGGCGCCTTCGCAGCGCGCCTTTCAGCTCAAGGGCATCAGCGCAGTGCGCAAGATCGATGCGCTGAACATCGAGATCCAGCTCGAGGCGCCCGATGCCGTGCTGCCGGAGAAACTGCAGTTCGTGGCCATGATGAGCAAGGCCTGGAGCGAGAAGCATGGCGTGACGCGGGCGCAAGACTTCAACGGCAAGCAAGAGACCTTCGCCGTGCGTCAGGCCAACGGCACCGGCCCGATGCAGCTGCTGCGTTACGAGCCCGATGTACGCACCTTGCTCAGGCGCCACGCGCAGTGGTGGGGCTGGGGTGACAAGCGCAGCGGCAACCTGGCGCAGGCCAGCTTCATCACGATCAAATCAGACGCCACGCGGCTGGCAGCCTTGGCCTCAGGCGAGGTCGATCTGGTGCTCGACCCGCCCTATCAAGACATCCAGCGGCTGCGCAACGACACCCGCTTTGTGCTGCAGCAAACGCCTGACATCGGGCAGCAGTACTTGACCTTCGACCAGGCCAGCGAGCAACTGGCAGGCAGCGACATCACCGGCCGCAACCCCTTCAAAGACCTGCGGGTGCGCAAGGCGGTCTACCATGCCATCGACATCCCGCTGATCGTCGACAAGGTGCTGCGGGGTCAGGCGATGCCGACCGGCGCGTTTCTGAGCCCGCTGGTGGACGGCTCGCCGGCCGAGCTGGACAAGCGGCTGCCTTACGACCCGGCGCGCGCGCGTCAGTTGCTGGGCGAAGCGGGCTATCCGAACGGTTTCTCGGTACCGCTGGATTGCGTCAACGTCAGTTGGCGCGAGAACGTCTGTCAGGCAATGGCGGCGATGCTGACGCAGGTGGGCATCCGTGCCAAGCTGCGCAGCAGCCCCAGCAGCCAGTTCTTCCCCAAGTTGACGCAAGGCACGGCGGCCTTCATCGAGTATGGCTGGACAGCCAGCCCAGACGCCTGGAACTCGCTCAACGGCCTGTTTCGCAGTTTCGACCCGGCGGGCCTGGGCAGCTTCAACGCCGGTCGCTACAGCAACCCCAAGCTGGATGTGCTGATCGACGGCATCCGCACCGAGCCCAACCTGACCCGCCGCCGCGCGATGATCAGCACCGTGCTGCGGCTGGTGGGCGAAGACCTGCCCTACATCCCGCTGTACCGCCGCCTGCTGAGCTGGGCGATGGTCAAGAACCTCAGCCTGGTGCAGTGGCCCAACGACACGTTGGAGCTGCGCTGGGTCAAGCTGAGATAGGTCAGGGCAGGGGCACTGGTCAAAGCGGCGAAGCCAACGCGGCTTCAGACGCGCCCAGCAAGCGCTGCACCCGGTCTTTGAGTTTTTCGGTAGACAGTTGCTCGCGCAGCCGCTCGACCATCAGCGGCAGCGCAAAAGGGCTGACCACCTGCAGCCTGACGTCGTCGATCTGCAGGGTGGCGAGCCTCTGCAGGGTCTGCTGCAGTCGCTGCAGCTCCAGCTCTTGCGCCAGCACCTCTTGCTCGGCCTGGGCCAGCAAGCGGTTGCCGCTGTCGTACTTGCGAAAGACCTCGTAGAACAGGCTGCTGGAGGCCTGCAACTGGCGCATGCTCTTGGGTGCGCCGGGGTAACCGCTGAACACCAGCCCGGCGACACGGGCGATTTCCCTGAAGCGGCGCTGCGCCAGCTCGCCAGAATTCAAGCTGGCCAGCACGTCAGCCATCAGCTGATCGGTGGACCACAGGCCTGCGCCCAGCGCGCTGCCCAGATCCAAGGGCTTGGCGGCCAGGATCTCCAGGCCGTAGTCGTTGACGCTGAGCGAAAAGCTGTTGGGCTGACTGCGCGACAGCCGCCAGGCCAGCAACTGCGCCAGGCCGATGTGCACGTTGCGGCCTGCAAAGGGGTAGATGAACAGGTGGTGGCCTTCGCGCGACTCCAGACGCTCCAGCAGCAGCCGGCCGGGCTGCGGCAGGTGCGACAGTTGCGCCTGTGTTTGCAACATCGGTTGCGCAGCCAGCATCTCAGGGCTGTCGAAGCGGCCTTGAGCGGCTTCTTCCAGCAAGGCCTGCACGGCCTGCGCCAGCTCGTTGGACAGCGGCATCGAACCACCGGCCCAGGAGGGCACCACCCCTTTGAGCTTGCGGGCCACACGCACATAGGCGGCCATGTCCTGGGTGCGCAAGTACTCCAGCACGCGGCCGGCAAAGACAAAGCAGTCGCCCGCTTTGAGGCGCGCGATGAAACCTTCTTCGATCTGGCCCAGGGTGTTGCCGTTGAGCCATTTCACGGCCATCGCGGAGGCGCTGACGATGGTGCCCACCTGCAGCCGGTGGCGCTTGGCCATCGCAGCGTCGGGCACCGTCCAGCGGCCGTCGACCACCTGTACGCGGTGGTACTCGGGGTAGGCCCTCAGGCTGTCGCCGCCGCGCTGCACAAAGGCCAGGGCCCAGGCAAATTCCGCATCGCTCAGCGCGCGGTAGGCCCAGCAACTGCGGATCTCGGCGGCCAAAGCAAGGGCACCCCAGCGCGGCGGCTTGGATGGCTCGTCCACCTCGGCATCGTTGGCCGTATCAACGTCCGTTCCAGCGCCGTCTGCCCCTGCAACGCCTGCCCCTGCAACGCCTGTCCCCGCAACGTCTGTCCCCGCGACGTCAGATTCATGCAGCAGATCAGCGTCGAATCCACCCCCCAGAGCCACCGTCACCAAGTGCTGCACCAGCACGTCAAGAGGTTTTTCGGGGCTGCGCCGCGGCTCGATCTGGCCAGCGGCGGCAGCGCGGCGGGCGGCTGCGGCTTCGACCAACTCCAGCGTATGGGTGGGCACCAGGGTCACCCGGCTGCTCAGGCCCGGCGCATGGCCACTGCGGCCGGCGCGCTGCAACAGCCGCGCCACGCCCTTGGCGCTGCCCAGTTGCAGCACCCGCTGCACCGGCAGAAAGTCGACGCCCAGATCGAGGCGGGAGGTCGCCACCACCGCCTTGAGCTGGCCCGACTTGAGGCCCGCTTCGACCCACTCGCGCACCGCCTTGTCCAGCGAGCCATGGTGCAAGGCGATCAAACCAGCCCAGTCAGGCCGCTCTTGCAGCAGCAGCTGATACCAGATCTCGGCCTGCGAGCGCGTGTTGGTGAAGACCAGCGTGGTGCCGCCGCTCTCGATCTCGCGCACCACCGGCGCCAGCATCTGGCTGCCCAGGTGACCAGCCCACGAAAAGCGGCCCGGCTCGGGTGGCAGCAAGGTGTCGATCAGCAAGGCTTTGTCCAGACGGCCCTGCACCAGCAGCGGGGGCTTCAGGGTGACAGCTGGGCTGACACCTGGGCTGACACCTGGGTTGGCATCTGGATTGGCACCCGGGTTGGCACCTGAGTTGACAGCTGGGACAGTGCTGGACTGGGCCGAAGGTGGCAGCGGCACCGCCATCAGCGCCTGCAGCGCTTCCTCCAGATTGCCCAGCGTGGCGCTCAGGCCCCACACCACCAGGCCCGGGTTCCAGCGCCGCAGCCTGGCCAGTGCCAGTTGCACCTGCACCCCGCGCTTGTTGGCAATCAACTCGTGCCATTCATCGACGATCACGCAGTGCACCGCACCCAGGTCGGCCTGCGCGCGTGGCCGCGTCAGCATCAGGCTCAGCGACTCGGGCGTGGTGACCAGCGCCGAAGGCAGCCGCTTGTCCTGGCGCGCACGCTCGGCGCTCGGGGTGTCGCCAGTGCGCTGGCCCACTGTCCAATGCGGTGCCAGCGCCGGCAGCACGCGTTGCATGGCGCGGGTGGTGTCGGCGGCCAGCGCCCGCATCGGCGTCAGCCACAGCACTTGCAGCCCGCTGGGCGGGCCCGCGGCATGCGGTGCATCGACGCGCCCGGCATGCCGTGCCTGCACGCCCTGCACGACCTGAACGCCCTGCACGCCCTGCAAGCCCTGAACTTGCGAGCAGGCACGCCACAACGCACCCAGCCAGACCGCCAGCGTCTTGCCGCTGCCCGTGCTGGCGTGCAACAGCCCGCTGCGCCCGGCGGCCATGGCTTGCCACACCTGTTGCTGAAACTCGTGTGGCTGCCAGCCTTGCTGCGCGAACCAGGTGTGCAGCGCACCCAGTCCCAAGCCCGTCTCAAGCGGAGTGGTGGCTGCTGATCGGCTGGGGACCTTCATGCTCGCCAAGCACACAGGGCTTGGATCAGGAAACTTTTGCGCACACGGCAGCATACGCATCCCGTAGCATCGATGCTGGTCTGCACCCTGAACAAACCCACTGCCATGCCGACGAATGCTGCGACACTCTTGCCGTCTTTTGGCGCGGTCTTGCGCTGGGCACTTGGCCTGTTGCTGTGCGCCGCCGCACCGGTCTGGTCGGCCAGCTCGGCGTCTTCGGCCTCATCGGACGCAGGTTCTGCCTCGGTGGGCAGTCTGTCTACGTCCATCGAAAAGTCCAGCACCAGCTCATCGGGCGGCGAGAAAAAAACTGCAGCAGGCGAGTACCGTGTGGTCGAGATCGCGCAGGCCGCTGATGCGGATGCAGAGCTACAGGCCGCAGTCCATCCGCGCGCCGGCCTGGCGCGCCTGAAGCTGCAGTCGATGGCCAGCGCAGGCGAGGAGTTCTACCTCTACCTGCCGCAGCCCACGCTGGCGCAGGCACAGATCAGCACAGGCCAGTTGCTGCGCGCCGACGAACGCAGCTACGGTCTGGCCTTCTCTCATGCCGGCAGCCAGGAGCCGTTTTTTCTGGTGCTCGAAGACGGCTGGCAACGCCAGTTGCAAACGCAAGTGTTGAAGCTCTGAGTTGCTGCGCCAGCTTGCAATCGCCGTGAGCGCCAAGCTGGCTGCATCGGGGCCGTCGGTTGCGCTGACGGATGCGCTGTCGGATGCACTTCCGGTTGCGCTGTCGGTTGCACTTTCGGTTGCACTGTCGGTTGCGCTGTGTCTGGCAGCACCTGCTGCACAGGCCGCCAGCTTCTCCGCCCATTCCGCCCGTGCCGCTGCCGGTCCGGCGAGTTCCGACAGCCGATTTTGCAGCTCACAGCCCACACTGAGCGCACAGGAGAAGGACCGGTTGTTCCAGTTCAGCGCCTTCATTCAGGCCGAACTGCAGCGCTCTGGCGCGCGGCTGGCGCTGATATCACGCTCCGGCCTGGATCTGCAGCGCTTTGCACATCGCCACTCGCATGCCGGGCTCAGCCTGCTGGCCAACCCGGCCTCGCCCTGGGCGGTGCGGCAGCTCTATTACGCCTGCGACGAGGGCCAGCCACGCATCTTTGACCAAGGGCTGGCGGCCTTTGTGCTGGGCACTGCAGACGCCGCGCTGGGTTATGTCTCAGTCGTGTTGTTGCCCGAGCCGGCACAACGCTTGCTGGAACAGCAGGCCCTGCAACCACAAGCTGCACTGCAACTGCTGGGCCGCCACTACAGCGCCAATGCCTACGCGTTTGGCCAGCGCTACCAAAACTGCAACCAGTGGGTGGCAGAGCTGATGGCGGTGGCCTGGGGCGGCCAGGCCAGTACCCGACAGGCAGCGCAGCAGTGGTTGCAGCAAAGCGGCTACAGCCCCAGTGTTTTTGATGTCGGTCAACCGTTGCTGTGGCTCAGTCGCTGGATGCCCTGGATCCATCACGACGACCACCCCGAGCAAGACCTGCGCTTGCGCCGTTTCCAGGTCAGCATGCCCGCCTCGCTCGAAACCTTTGCGCGCCAGCAATGGCCGCAGGCGCAGCGCTTGCAGTTCTGCCACAACGCGCAGCACATGCTGCTGCGCCGGGGTTGGCAAGACGTACAGGATGGCTGCCTGCACTCGCCCCTGGATGAGCTGAAGCTGCTGCGCTAGGACCAGCCGCTGGTGACGCAGCACGACTGAGTCAAACACAAACACCCCCGCGAATAGGGGGCATATCCCCCTTATTGGGGATGAAAGGCCAATGACACAATAACTTACATCAACTCTGCCTCACCCTGCATGCCGACAGCCGCGCCCAACCAGGCCGAACCTTCCCACTGGCAAGATCTGGTTCTGGACGACGGCATTCGGGGCTTGCGCTGGGGACTGGGCGGCGGCCTGAACCCCTACAGCGCAACAGGGGGTGTTGGAGTCGGTGCTGGAGGCGGTGCTGAGGGCCACCTGGACAGCGGTGACTCGCTGCCGGTGGCAGCCACCGAGTTTGATCTGCTGGATGAGAGCGGCGTCATCGGTGAGCCCGGTACTCCGGGCTACGTTGATTCAAGCTTCGACACCGAAGCCGACCGTTGGCTGTCTGAAGGCCACGCCATGGCCACAGCCATGCACAAGCTGTACGCCCAGGGCAAGTACAACGAAGCCTTCCAGGTCGGCCGCCGCGCCTTGGCGCGTTTTCAGGCGCTGCAAGAGCCTGCAGGATCTTGCGATGCACTGATGGTATTGTCGGCTGCCTGCATGGAGCATGAACAGGGCTTTGAGGCGCTGACCCTGGTGCGCCATGCCTTCAGGCTGGCCCGCGTCCACGCTCTGCCCGCAGCGCTTGAAAGTGCACTGACTTTGATGGCACGCCTGCACGGCCGCATGAAGGACTTTGCCGGCGGCGAACCGCTGGCGCTGCAGGCCCTGTCCAGAGCCCGCGAGCGCCACGACCCGAGCGCCGTGATGGGGGCGCTGGACAGCTTGCTGTCGGTGTTGCTGGAAGCCAGCGCCGGCTTGTTCGCTGCCGACGAGGCCGAGCACACACAGGCCTCGGCGCAACGCATGCTGCGTTACGCCCAGCAGTTGCTGGCGCAGACCGAGCAGGTACCGACAGACCCTGCCGAGTTGATGCCGCGCATCCGCGCCGGCGCAGCGCTGCTGGTCAACGGCCAGGTGGCTGAATCGCAAGCGGTGCAACGCGGCTGCATGGAAGCGGCGCGGCGCCACCAGTTGCGCATCCCGGGCGCCTGGGCGCGGCTGTACACCGCCCAGGCCGTCTGGCTGGACAGCCGCGACACCTCACTGTTGACTGCCTCGCGCTTGTTGCTGCCGCAACTGGTGGACGGCGACCCGCCACAACTGCGGCTGGCCGTGATGGGTCTGCTGGCTGAAGTGGCGCGCAACACCGGCCGCGTGCACGAAGCGCATCGCCTGCGGGTCGAGAGATCATTGCTGCATGCGGCCATCGATCTGCAGATCCGGGCCATCGAGCCGCTGCTGCAGCGCAATGCCGACGACACGCTGGCGGCGCTGGCGGTGGTGGACCGCGAGTGGCTGGAATCCGGCCTGCCACAACGCCAGGGGCGCCGCCGCGCTGCAGACCACAGTGGCGATCAGGGCTTTGAGGATTTGCGCTGTTGAACCGATGAGGCTTGGCCACCTTGCTCAAGCCCTTCTAGCCCTTCAAGCCCATTTTGGGGCGGGGCGGCGGCTACGCCGTACGCAGCCGCGATCGAGCGTGCAAGGCGCGGCCAACTCAGCTGCTGATGATCCAGCCTTCGACAGCATCCAGATCTGCTGGCAGGCCATAAGCGGGCTGCTGACTGGCCCAGGCGGCTTGCACCAGACACAGCACGGCGTCCAGATGGTCGCCAGCCGCATCGGCCACCAGTTCACCCGCCTGCGAAGGGCTGAGCTTGAGGCGCAAGCCCAGGCGTGTGCGGCCTTGCTCGAGCATCTCGACCATCTGCTTTCTGGCCAGCAGACGCTCGGGCCCAGCGTCGTTCTTGTAGCTGCGCCGGCCAATCAGCTCGTAGGCCAGCAACCCTGGGTAGGCCTCCAGAGCCACCCGGGCCTGTACCGGCAGCGTAGACGGCACCTGCGGCATCGGCGGCATCGGCGAAACGTCCGGCTCGAACATCCGAGGCACCTGCACCTGGGCCTGCAAGAGCCTTGAGAAGCCCTCGAAGTACATGAAACCCACCGGCACATAACGTGTTTGCAACGGGCTGGTGCTGCTGACGCCCTGCTGCGCCGCGTCGGTGCGGCGGTGCAGCAGCCGCTGACCCTTGGGTTGGCCATTGCCCCATTGGTCGACCAGGGCACGAAAGTCCATGCGCGTGGCGCAGCGACGGCGCAATGCAGCCATCACTACAGCACTGCTCTGGCCCAGGCCCAGGCTGTCGACAAAGTGTCTGGGCAGGCCGAAAGGGAAATCGAACCCGCCCACCCATGGGCCCGGCGTTTGCAGCCAATCCTCAAACTGCACCAGCGTATTCAGACGCCGTAAACCCTGCAACCGCAACACCCGGCCGATCAACAATCCCTGGGCCACCACGATGGGTTTGCGCGCCGAGGGTGCGCTGGAGAAATCGACGCCCCACAGCACCTGTGAAGCCGCATCAGAGTCGGGCAAGCGCGCCGGCTTCATGACAGCGCCAATGCGGTGACACCCAGCGCCCTGCAGGCAGCCCCCGGCAACCTCAGCCCACGGTCGCACTCGCCCAACAGGTAACCGCCCAGCAGGGCTGCGCGCCCCTGCAAACGCCAGCCGTTGGCAAGGCCCGCTCGGTGACGCGACAAGGTGCGCGCCTGCAGGCCCACGCACAGCGCGGCATGCACGTGCTCGCAGTCCTGCGCCCAACGCACGTCGGCAGCCGCCGAAGTGCTGGCACCTGCACGGGCACTGGCGTAGACACTGGAACGCCGCCACAGCGCCGGCCCACCGGCGATCAAGAACACCCCACCACAGACTCCCAAACGGCCCCCTCCATCCAGCCCCAGCGCGGCAACTCTTGCCAGCCAAAACCAGCGGCCGGCGAACAACCACAACACGCTGGTCAGCAGACCGGTCGGCAGTGTGAACCGGCGGTCACCGCCCGCGCACTTGGCCACGCTGGACCCACTGGCGTGCAGCACAGCGGCGGCAAGCACCAACAGCAAGGCAGTCCAGGGCATGCTGGATTGTGACGGCGCAAGCGGCGAGGGGGCTGTGCACGAGGGGTGTGCACGAGCGGTGTGCGAGAGTTAGGTGCGAGAGCGATGGGCAGCAACAGGATCGAACCTCGGCAGCAGCATGCAGGCTTGGCCAGCGGCGAGTATGCTGCCGGCTTTGAAATCAACGAGACGACACCCATGACCAAGCTCTATTTCAGCCCCGGCGCCTGCTCGCTCAGCCCCCACATCAGCCTGCGCGAAGCAGGGTTGCCTTTCGAGGCCATCAAGGTCGACACCAAGACCCACAAGACCCAGGACGGCGCTGACTTCTACGCGATCAGTCCCAAGGGCTATGTGCCAGTGCTGGAGCTTGACGACGGCACCCGCCTGACCGAAGGCCCGGCCATCGTGCAATACATCGCCGATCAAGCGCCGGACAGTGGCCTGGCGCCTGCGGCCGGCACGCTGGCGCGCTACCAGTTGATGGAGTGGCTCAACTTCATCAGCACCGAACTGCACAAGGGTTTTTCGCCGCTGTTCAACCCGTCGATGCCCGAGGAAGCCAAAGTGCTGGCGCGCGCCAAGCTGGGCCAGCGCTTCGAGTGGGTCAACACCCAGCTCGAAGGGCGCGACTACCTGATGGGCAGCGGCTTCACGGTGGCCGACGGCTACCTGTTCACCGTAGCAAGCTGGGGCCGCCACGTGGGTGTGGACATCAACGGATTCAAGAATCTGGTCGTCTTCATGGCCCGCGTCAGTGCCCGCCCAGCGGTGCAGGAGGCCTTGAAAGCCGAAGGTCTGCTCAGGTAAGGCGGCAACACAGGATCGTGAACACCAACCCCATCCTGACTGAGGCCCTGCGCGGCGGCATCACCGAATCGGCCCATCGCGGCGCAGTGGCCATCGTCGACGCGGACGGCGCGGTGCACACCGCTCTGGGCGACATCGAACGGCCGGTGTTTGCCCGCTCTGCGATCAAGGTGCTGCAAGCGCTGCCGCTGGTGGCCAGCGGTGCAGCCGAACGCTGGCAACTCAGCGACGAAGAGCTGGCGCTGGCCTGCGCATCTCATGGAGGCGAGCCGCAGCACGCCGACACTGCTGCGTCGATGCTGAAAAAGGCCGGCGTCGATGTCTCGGCGCTGGAGTGCGGCGCGCACTGGCCGTACCACGACGGCGCGTTGAAGGCGCTGGCAGCGGCTGGCCAGACGCCCAGCGCGCTGCACAACAACTGCTCTGGCAAACACGCGGGTTTTATCTGCCTGGGCTGCTGGATGGCAGAAGGCAGCGGCCACGACCCTCGGCCGTTCTTGAAAGGCTACGTAGCGCCTGTCCACCCGGTGATGCGCGAAGTCAGCGCCGCGCTGCAAGCCACCACCGGACACCCCTTGGCCGAAGCGCCGATGGGCACCGACGGCTGCTCGATCCCGACCTACGCGATCCCGCTGCGTCGGCTCGCCCATGCTTTTGCCCGCGTGGCCACTGGCCAAGGTCTGAGCCCTGAGCACGCCCGCGCCGCATTGCGGCTGCGCCAGGCGGTGGCGCGTGCGCCGCAGATGGTGGCCGGCACCGGCCGCTTTGACAGCCGCGTGATGCAGCGCCTGGGTGAGCGGGTTTTCTGCAAGGTCGGCGCCGAAGGCATGTACTGCGCAGCGTTGCCCGAGCAAGGCCTGGGCGTGGCGATCAAGATCGACGACGGCAACACCGCGCGCGCTTGCGAGGTGGTGATGGCAGCCGTGATCGCCCGGCTGGTGCGCCTGGACGACAGCGCCGGCAACGCCAACGACAACGACAGCAATCACGAAAGCGACGAGCGCACTTTCATCGCCAGCCTGGCGGATGTCAGGCTGCGCAATTGGAACGGGATCGAAGTCGGCCGGCTGCGGGCCGCTTCAGTGTTGCTGGCAGAGGACTGACGGCTCCACGCCCATCACCCAGGCTCTATGCGTGACTGATGCAGGCGCTCAAATGTCCATCAACAACACATCCACCCGCCTGGCACGGTCCGCATCGGCGTCGCCAATCAACTGCTCAGGCTTGCGCAGCACCAGTCGAGCCGGGTCCACGCCCATGCTGACCAAGGCTTGACGCACCTGCAGCGCGCGCGCCTCGGCCCACTCTGCGTTGAGCACCGGGTCGCCCGTGGCATCGTGGTAGCCCGAGATCATCAGTTTGCGCCCGGCCTCGGCGCCGGCCACATCGCGGATCGCGTTCAGCGTCAGGGCGGCGTCGGCCGCCAGGTCAGCCGAGCCCGAGGCAAAGTACAGCGAGCCCGCCACGATGCCGCTGACCGGAATGTCCAGCATCTCGGCCACACCGATGCTGCTGGCCGGGCTGCCGGCTGCACCGATGCCGGTGGCACCTGCGGCCAACGCAGGTGTGGCCATCGGGGCGGCGGCCACGGCGGTGGCAGCTTTGCCCAGGTTGATCTGCCTCAGCATCAGGCCAAACAGCAGCCCGAACAGCAAGAGAGCCACCAGGCCCAGCGTCACCCAGACGCCAGCGCGCGCGCCTTCGTCACTATCGTCCAGCATTTGTGCAGTTCCTCGATCTTTTCAGTTCGGCGTCAAGCATCGTCGTCGCTGCGGCGGGTGCCCGTCAGCAGCGGCAGGCTGGCAGCACCGCTGGCGCCCAGCAGCCCGGTGGCGGTGTAGATGCCAAGTTTGTTGCGCGTGTCTTCGATGTCCAGATTGCGCATGGTCAACTGCCCGATGCGGTCTGCTGGCGTGAAAGCGCCTTTGCCACTTTCCATCGTCAGCCGCTCGGGGTGGTAGGTCAGATTGGGGCTCTCGGTGTTGAGCAGGCTGTAGTCGTTGCCGCGCCGCAGCTCCAGCGTCACCTCGCCGGTGATGGCACGCGCCACCCAGCGCTGGGCGGTTTCGCGCAGCATCAGGCACTGGGGGTCGAACCAGCGGCCCTGGTACAACAAGCGGCCCAGCTGGCGGCCGTTGGCGCGGTACTGGTCGATGGTGTCTTCGTTGTGGATGCCAGTGACCAAACGCTCATAGGCGATGTGCAAAAGCGCCATGCCAGGCGCTTCGTAGATGCCGCGGCTCTTGGCTTCGATGATGCGGTTCTCGATCTGGTCGCACATGCCCAGGCCGTGCCGACCGCCGATGCGGTTGGCTTCTTCCAGCAGCGCCACAGCATCGTCAAAACCGCGGCCATTCAGCGCCACGGGATGACCTTCTTCAAAGCGCACGCTCACCCGCTCTGCCTTGACCTCGACTTCGGGCTTCCAGAAAGCCACGCCCATGATCGGCTTGACGATGTGCATGCCCGAGCTCAGGAACTCCAGATCCTTGGCTTCGTGCGTGGCACCCAGCATGTTGCTGTCGGTGCTGTAGGCTTTCTCGACACTCATCTTGTAGTCGAAGCCGGCGGCGATGAGGTATTCGCTCATCTCCTTGCGGCCGCCCAGCTCGTCGATGAAGCGCTGGTCCAGCCAGGGCTTGTAGATCTGCAGCGAAGGGTTGGCCAGCAAACCGTAGCGGTAGAAGCGCTCGATGTCGTTGCCCTTGTAGGTGCTGCCGTCGCCCCAGATGTTGACGCCGTCTTCGCGCATCGCCACCACCAGCGCGGTGCCGGTGACAGCGCGGCCCAAAGGCGTGGTGTTGAAGTAGGTGGCGCCGCCGGTGCTGATGTGGAAGGCGCTGCACTGGATCGCGGCAATGCCTTCAGCCACCAGTTGTTTGCGGCAATCCACCAGCCGCGCGATGTCCGCGCCATAGGCTTTGGCCTTGCGCGGAATGTCGTCGTAGTCGCTCTCGTCGGGCTGGCCCAGGTGGGCGGTGTAGGCGCAGGGGATGGCGCCCTTGGCACGCATCCAGTGCACGGCAGCGCTGGTGTCGAGACCGCCTGAAAAAGCGATGCCGACACGTTGGCCTGCGGGCAGGGATTGAAGGATGTGGGTCATGGCGCGATTGTGGCAGCCTGTGTGGCCATCCCATGCGATGCCCCGCGCGTGGCCCAAGCGCCGGGACACGGCTCGCAGCGGGTTCAAGCCCGAGACTCGTGAGCGCAGACGACCGGCGGCAAGTTGTTCAGCACATCCAGCAGTTGGCGGATGCACAGGATCTGGGTGCGAATGGTGCAGACAGAGACACCGTGCGCGCGTGCCAGATCTGCGGGGTCGGAGCCGCAGCTGAGGCCCTTGAGCACCATCTGCTCTGCCGGCGTGAGCCCGTGTGCCTGGGCGTAGAGATCAATGTTGAGCGCTTCGGTGCCGCTGCGTTTGGCCAACAGCACCATCACCAGCCCGGTCCAAAGCCCGCCGGCCCAGCTCAGCGAGCCGGCCAGCGGCGTCACGACGATCGGCAAGCAGGGCCCGTGTCCGGCAAAGTGCAACAACGTTCTGCGGCCCTGGTTGGCAGCACGCAGCGCACGGTGCAATGACTCGGCGCAGTCTGCGCTGCGGGCCAGCAGCCGCCCTTCGCTGAGTTGCAACACCGGATGCCTGGCGCATTCGCGCAGTGCCACCCGGTTGGCGTGCACCAACCGCCCAGGAGGTTCGAGCAACAACGCCCCATGATCGAACTGCTCCAAAACGCAGGCTGCCAAAGCACCTGCCGAGGAGGAAGCAACAGGCGCCGGCTGCGATGTGCCTGGAGCGGCAGCGCGAGCACGCCAAGCTTCCGGCGCCTCAAGCACAGGCATACTGAAAGACGTTTCGGCTTGCAGCATGGTCAGCTCACTTTACGTTTTTGTGAAGCCGCCAATTTGCGACTGCGTCGTCCAGCGTGCAAGCCCACTTCGTCCAAACTGAGGTTTAGAGTGAACTGAACCTACGCTGGGCAGACAAGCGCCTGACCGAGTCCTATCATCCACAGAACCATGCGCGTCCTGATCATCGATGACCATCCGCTTTACCGCGAAGGCATCAAGGTGTTGCTGTCGAGTTTGGATCCGAGCATCCAAGTCGTCGGCGTTTCGCAGGTGGCACAAGCACAAGCTGAATTCAATGCAGATGGCTCGGACAGCCCAGACCTCGTCTTGCTGGACATGAATCTGCCTGGCTCGCACCACCTGCAAGCCCTGCAGGAGGTGCGCAGCTTGTTCGAGTCTGCTTCGGTGGTGGTGATCTCGGGTGAAGAAGACCCCGCGCTGGCGATCGCCGCCATTGACGCAGGTGCCGCTGGCTTCATCCCCAAGAGCACGACACCAGAGATCACCATCCAGGCCCTGCGACTGGTTCTGGCGCAAGGCGTCTACCTGCCGGCCATGACATTGCTGCATGGTGCCAAGGGCCAGACCAAAGTGCCGGCACCACACTTCAGTGAGAAGCAAACGGCTGTGCTGCAGCGGCTGTTGCAAGGCAAATCCAACAAGCTGATTGCCAGAGAGCTGAACATTGCAGAGGGCACCGTCAAGGCGCACCTGTGGACGGTTTATCAGGCATTGGGAGTCAACAGCCGCTCACAAGCGATGTGCAGAGCCTACGAGCTGGGGCTGCTGACCCGCTAGCTGCAGCATGCTGCCCACGATGCCCCTTCCGCTGCACGACCCGCTGCCGCAAGGCCGGCACGGCGTTGAAGTCGAGCGCCTGGGGCACCAGCGATTCATCGACGCCTTTGTGCTGCAGTCTTCGCGCTCGCAGCTCACCGTCTTCCCTGTGATGGCCCTGATGGCCTACATCTTCTGGCAGCCTCAACACACGGGCTGGCCACTGGCTTGGCTGGCGGCGGGCAGTCTGCTGGCGTTGTGGCGCCTGCAGTACACCGAAAAACTGGTCCGCTCGGGCGACCCTGCGCTGGATGCCCGGCGCATCCGCCAGATGTTGCTGGCCAGCGGCTTGATGCTGAGTTTGCCTTTGCTGTGGTTTCAGACCCTCTCCGACAACGGCCGCAGTTTGCTCAGCCTGGTGATCATCACGGTGGCCACGGTGTCGGTGGTCACGACTTCGGGCTACCGCGGCATGTTCATGTGGTTTGCT
>JBBQIB010000024.1:0-26940 GCA_038324515.1 Burkholderiales bacterium | reverse complement strand
CCGCCAGAACCGAGGGCACTGTCCAGGCTTTTAAGCTCACGCTGAGATCGCCTGCCAACTGCTGGCCATCGATGAGGGATTTCAGAATCAGCACCTGGCCTGGACCGTCCTGCGTCTCCAGCAGCTTGCTTAGCCGGGCGTTGTCTGCAATGAGGGATTGGATGGCCTGGTTGATGTCGGTGTCGCTGGGCCGGTACAGGCCAGCCGGCAACTGCGTGGCCGCGCTCAGGCCTTTGTAGCTGAGCGTCACCGTGGCGCGGTACAAGCTCTCAAAGCCTGGCAAAAAGGGGTTGTTGCCGTAGTGGTTGTTGGTGGCGTCGGGTAGCAGCGCGCCTAAATCACGTGCTGCGGCTTGGCTTGCGCTTAACTGATCGACAGTGCCCAGCACCCAAATCGCAGACTGGCCACTGTTGTCCAAAAATGCGACGTCGTCGCCGTCCCCCAGTAAAAGGGTGCTGTCGCCGACGCCGGGTGTGCGCACGGTGTCGTTGCCGGGGCCGGCATCAATGCTGACGTTTTTCAGGCCTTGCTGCTGCAGATACAGCGGGTGCGATGCGCTGCCGGGCCCGGCCAGCAAACCGTCGACCGATGGATCGGCCAGGCGTAAGATGATTTGGTCGTCGCCGGCGTTGCCGATGATGCAGAAGCGGAAGTCGGCGACGCCAGGCCCGATGTGGCCACTGCTGGCAGAAATGCCACCCTCCACCTGCAAGTGGATCAGGTCGTCGCCTGAGCCACCCGAGTAGACGAACTCGGTGCTCTCGGTCGCGTGAAGCGGCTTGCCGCTGTCGTCCAGCGCGGGGAAGTTTTGTGCTTCGGTGCGCAAGACGTACTTGGCCAGCGCAGACATGGTGACCTCGGCATCCAGGCTGACACTGCCGGTCATTGCCGATGCGTCGATCAGCCGCACGTCAGAAAACCCCCAGTGGTTGTGCTGAGCCTGGGCACTTGGCAAAGCCACTTCTTGGGCATTGACTGGCCCGAAATTGCCAGGACTGTGGTCGCGGCCCAGCAATTGCAGATCACCCGCCACGCCAATGTTTTTCAGCACCACCTCTTTGAGCCAGTTGTCATTGGAGTTGATCGTGGCCAGTTTGCTGCTGCGGTCGATGCTGATGTCGAAGCGGTCAACCCCCTTTTTGATCGTGCTCTGCGAATTGCCGCTGGTTCCCACCACCACACTGCCGCCGTTGTCACCCCGGCCCACGCCGTCCAAGAGCAGGGCGCTGGTGACTGGCTTGTCTGTGGGGCTGCCTGTGATGAACTGCGCGGTGTGCATGTTTTGAGGAGGCACAGTTGCGACAGAAATTACGAAGCTCCCGATCTCAAAAAGGTTTCCTGGTGCAGTGAGCATGATCCTTGTACCGCTGACTGGCGTACCAAAAACGTCCAAGACAGTGAACGGAGCTCCCAAACTCACTGTCACGCCCGAGGCAGCGGGCACAAGAGCCAGCGCGGTCTGTAGTGCAGCCACCAGCTGAGCGTATGTGGTGGCGGCCTGGATATCGCCATCGTAGAACTCATCCTTCAAGTAGATCAGCTCTCCGTCCAGCCTGAACGTTAAGCCGTCAACAAAGATGCCCACCAGAGGGTCCAGGCCCTGAGCGACGCTGCGGGTTTCGACTATCTCCATATTCAACTGCGACTGGCGACGGTCCACCACCAAAGACTCACCTTGAAAGTACACCCCCAAGTCCACATCACCGGCCTCGGACTGGACAAAAGCGATGTCGAAATGCGAAGTGTTTTGATCGTCTTTGACCGAGGCTCCCATGATCAGCAGATCCTTGCCGCTGTCGCGTGACTCGACCCGTTGCGCGCCATGGGGGAACAAGGTGACGGGGTCACGGGACGTCGTTGGATCACTCCGAGCGCGGATCACCAGGTTCTCGATGTTGGCCAAGAAGGGCACTTGCCAGTCGCTGCTGCCAAACCGGTCTACCGATCTGTACATCTCAGCAAAAAGCGTATCAAAGCCCGCACCACCGTCGATAGAGTCAAACGGCTGCAGGCTATTGATTTGCCCAAAGTCCAGCGCAAAGAAGGTGTCGTCGCCCTCCGTCCCCACCAGTCTGTCCTGACCCAGGGTCACGCTGAAGACGGTGGCGGCGGATGGGCTGACCCGCACCACTTCCAACAGGTTTGCCGGACTGGCGCCGTAGACCACGGCAACTGCCACGGCGGCATTGAAGGCGCTGGCTGCTGGCCCAAAAACGGGGTCTGAAGCGAGCCCTGAAAACAGCGTGACGCTGTCTGCGATGGTGGAGCCACGTTGCGTGGTGGGCACCATGGCCAGCGCTTCGGCCAGGTAAATTGCAGCGTCAATGGCCGCGTTGCGGCTCAGCCCCAGGTTGGCTACCACCTGGGTGATGAGGGTGGCGTTGGCCGTCTGGCCGAAGCTGGCGTTGAACCGCGCGTCGATGAAGTTGCCCAGGTTGCCGCCGTCTGCGTTGCTTTGCGCCAGCACCGACTGGGTGGTTGGGAAACCCAGCTTCAACCCCCACAGTGCCGCTGCTGCACGCACGATCTGAACCTGGTCAACTGCCATGACTGCTTCTCCTGCTGATCAAACCGCTGGGTCAGAGGCTTTGCTGTGAGCCTGGCTCACTTTAAGGCTACGTTGATTCAATCCCCTGCAGGCTGGTTACGCTGAGCATCCCATCCCAAACCAGCGCGCCCGACTCGCCGAGGGCTTGATCAGCTTCGGCTCAGCTGAGTGACCTGCCGGATGGCCGCCATCGCCTGCAGCACCCGCTTTTCACCCGCGCCCGACACCACCGAAAAAGCGATGCCGCTGCGGTTCAGCAAAGCACGCAGTGCTTGGTCCACGGGCAACTGCACTTGCGGCCCGTCGCGCTGCAGGCCGTCAGCCACCCAAGGCAGATCAAGTGCGGTGAGCAGCGTGCAGGCGACGCTGCTGTGCAGTGCCACGGCTTCGTCGTGCAGTTGGGTGTCGCCAAACACGATCTGGCTGTAGACCGCCGTCATCAGCGCCGTGGTGTCGCAGACCACGACTTGGTGCAGCGCTGCTGCTTCGTCGATGCGCTGGTGTTGCTGGCGCATGATGGCGGCCTGCTCGTGGGCCTGCGGGGTGCGGCCTTCGCGGTCGCACCATTCGCGCAGCAACTCGGGCACCCAGGCCACACGCAACTTGCAGTGGCTGGCCAGTTGCTGCTGCAGCGCTTGTGCCAGGGTCGTTTTGCCGGTGCTTTCTGCGCCCAGAACAGCGATGCGCAAAGCCGGTTCTGACGGTGCCGCCGCGGGTGGTCCCACGGGTGCGGCTTGCGGCTTCATGCCGCAGGTGCAGCTGGCGCACCCTGCAGCGCCAGCACACGCCAACGCTGCCAACCCCAAAGCGCCAGCAAGGCAAACAAGCTGTACAGCAGCACCGTCAGCCACAGTTGCTGGTGCCAGAACAGGGCCACGCTGAAGATGTTGACGACCACCCAGACGGCCCAGTTTTCGACATATTTGCGGGCCAGCAGCAACTGGGCGGTGATGCTGCCTACGGTGGCCAGCGCATCCAGGTAGGGCAGGGCGCTGTCGGTTTGGCGGTCGAGCCACAGGCCCAACAACGGCCAAGCCAGCAGCGTGCCTGCAAGCGCGATCCACGCGGTGCGGCGCGGCAAGAAGCGCACATACAGCTTTTGGTCGCTGCTCGAGGTTGCGCCAGAGCTGCCCGTTTTGCTTGCCACTTTGTTGCCCGCTTTGTTGCCTGGTAGGCTGCTCTGAGTGGTGCCTCGCAGCCATTGCCACCAGCCCCAGAGGGCCACCACGATGAACACCCCTTGCAAGCCAGCTTGGCCGTACAACTGGCTGTTGGCAAACAACAGGGCATAGGCCAGCGAGCTGAAGATGGCCAAAGGCCAGGCCACCGGGTTGACGCGCAGGTTGGCCGCGACCATGGCCAGTGCTGCAAAAAAGGCTGCCACTTCCAGCCAGGTCACGGGGCTGCCCCAGGCGACGAAGGCGGGGGCCAACAGCACGCCCAGCAATGTGTTCAAGGCACCACCCCTGCCACTCTTCAGGCCCCCACGCCAGCCAACCCCAGCAGCTCGGAGCTCAACGCGCGGGCATCACGCGGATCAGGATCTCGTCGCGGCGCACCATGCCGAGCTCAGAGCGGGCCTTTTCTTCGACGATTTCTTCGCCCTCGATCAGGTCACTGACTTCGGCCGCCATGCGGGTGTTGCGCTCACGTGCTTGCTCGTTGAGAAGCAGTTGCGCCTGCAACTCTTTGTGCTGGCTCGCCACATGCGGCAGGTTGCTTTTGCCAAACCACAGGTCGGCCTGCACGATCACCAGCAGGCCTACCAGGATAAAGCTGACCGTGTTCATTCGGTTGGCTTGGCTCGGGTGCGCAGGTTGTAGAAGGCGGCGCGGCCGGGGTAGCTCGCCACGTCACCCAGGTCTTCTTCGATGCGCAGCAACTGGTTGTATTTGGCCATGCGGTCGCTGCGGCTGAGCGAGCCCGTCTTGATCTGGCCGGCGTTGGTGCCCACGGCGATGTCGGCGATGGTGTTGTCTTCGGTCTCGCCGCTGCGGTGGCTGATGACGTTGGTCCAGCCGGCGCGTTTGGCCATCTCGATGGCGGCGAAGGTCTCGCTCAGCGTGCCGATCTGGTTGATCTTGATCAGGATCGAGTTGGCCACGTCTTCGTCGATGCCGCGGCGCAGGAGCTCGGTGTTGGTGACAAAGAGGTCGTCGCCCACCAGTTGCAGCCTGCTGCCCAACTTGTTGTTCAGGTGCTTCCAGCCGTCCCAGTCGCCTTCGTGCATGCCGTCTTCGATGCTGATGATCGGGTACTTGTCGGCCCAACCGGCCAGCATGTCGGTCCACTCGGCGGCGCTGAGTTGCAGGCCTTCGCCTTCCAAGTGGTACAGCTTGGTGCCGTCAGGGCCGTCCTTGTAGAACTCGCTGGCCGCGCAGTCCAGGCCCAGCGCGATCTGCTCACCTGGCTTGTAGCCGGCCTTCTCGATCGCTTCCATGATCAGTTGCAGCGCTGCTTCGTGGTTGGCGACGTCGGGCGCAAAACCGCCCTCGTCGCCGACCGAGGTCGGCATGCCTTTGGCTTCCAGGATCTTCTTCAGCGCGTGGAAGACCTCGGCGCCATAACGCAGCGCTTCGCGAAAGCTCGGTGCACCCACCGGGATGATCATGAACTCTTGCAGATCCAGGTTGTTGTTGGCGTGTGCGCCGCCGTTGATGACGTTCATCATCGGCACCGGCAGGCTCATGCGCCCCATGCCGCCAAAGTAGCGGTACAGCGGCAGGCTGCATTCTTCTGCCGCTGCGCGGGCCACGGCCATGCTGACGGCCAGGATTGCGTTGGCGCCCAGGCGGCCCTTGTTGTGCGTGCCGTCCAGGTCGATCATGGTCTTGTCCAGAAAGGCCTGCTCTGCGGCGTCCAGGCCCATCACCGATTCGCTGATCTCGGTGTTGATGTGCTCGACGGCACGCAGCACGCCTTTGCCGCCATAACGGATCTTGTCGCCGTCGCGCAGTTCCATCGCCTCGCGGCTGCCGGTGGAGGCGCCTGAAGGCACGGCAGCACGGCCCATGATGCCGGACTCCAGCAGCACATCGCACTCGACGGTGGGGTTGCCGCGGCTGTCCAGAATTTCGCGGCCGACGATGTCGACGATTGCACTCATGTCAGCCCCTCGTCCAATGGGACCGTTGGCCGATCCCCCGAGGGGATGCGGGCCGGCTGGGATGCGGCCCGGCGCTCGGCCCGCCTGGCGTTTCTTGAAGGTGGTGGCGATTCATATTTATCTGTCCTGGGTCAGTTGTTGCGCCGTCAGACGCCTTCGACCAGCACCATGTTGAAGCAAGCCGTGGCGCCGACGCGCAAATCACGCGCCGCACGGTAAGCCTGGCTGTCGTACATCGCCTGGCCGGCTTCAAAGCTGGGGTAACGCAACACCGTCAAGCGTGGCGGTGTCCAGTCGCCTTCCAGCACTTGCATCTTGCCACCGCGCACCAGGTACTCGGCGGCAAATTCTTTGGTAGCAGCCGGCGCAGCGGCCATGTAGGCCTTGAACTTTTCGGGGTCGGTGATTTGTGATTCGACGATCAGGTAGGCAGCGGGCATCTTGATGAGTTCTTGATCAAAGGTCAGGGTTCGAAGTGATTTTCCAGCAGCGGCTGGCGTTTGACCACCTGGTCCAAAGTCAGCAACTGCTCCAGCAAGGCTGGCATGTGCTTCAAGGGTACCGCGTTGGGTCCGTCGCTCCAGGCCTTGTCGGGGTCGGGGTGGGTTTCCATGAACAAACCGGCCACGCCGACCGCCACGGCAGCACGCGCCAGCACTGGCACCATCTGGCGCTGGCCGCCAGAACTGGTACCTTGGCCGCCTGGCAACTGCACGCTGTGGGTGGCGTCAAAGACCACTGGGGCGCCGGTCTCGCGCATGATGGCCAAGCTGCGCATGTCCGAGACGAGGTTGTTGTAGCCAAAACTCACACCGCGCTCGCAGGCCAGAAAGTTGTCTTCGACCAAGCCCTTTTCGCGCGCTGCAGCGCGCGCTTTGTCGATGACGTTTTTCATGTCTTGCGGGGCCAGAAACTGGCCTTTCTTGATGTTCACCGGCTTGCCGCTATGGGCCACGGCGCGGATGAAATCGGTTTGCCGGCACAAGAAGGCGGGTGTTTGCAGCACATCCACCACGGCCGCCACGGCCGCCACGTCGGCTTCGTTGTGCACGTCGGTCAGCACTGGCACTTTCAGTTCGTGCCGTACTTTGGCCAGGATTTCCAGGCCGCGCGCCATGCCTGGGCCACGCGGCGTCCTGCCGCTGCTGCGGTTGGCCTTGTCATAACTGCTCTTGAAGATCAGAAAAACTCCCAAGGCTTTGCAGATTTCTTGCAGCCGGCCGGCCACGTCCATCTGCAGCTGTTCGCTCTCGATCACACACGGGCCGGCAATCAAGAAAAACGGCTGGTCCAGGCCGGCTTCGAATCCGCACAGCTTCATGCGGCGAGTCCCGCGGTTTCGCGTGCTGCCCTGTGCGCCAGCGCCGCTTTGATGAAACTGCTGAACAGCGGATGGCCGCCCCAAGGCGTGCTGTTGAATTCGGGGTGAAACTGCACGCCCATGAACCAGGGGTGCACCGATGTGGGCAACTCGACGATTTCGGTCAGCTTTTCGGCCTGTGTCAGCGCGCTGATCACCAGGCCCGCACTTTCCAGCCGCTCCAGGTAGTGCACGTTGGCCTCAAAGCGATGGCGGTGGCGCTCGGTGACCACCGAGCCGTAGATCTGGTGCGCCAGCGTACCGGGCTTGACGTCCGAGCTTTGTGCGCCCAGCCGCATCGTGCCGCCCAGGTCGGACTTGGCACTGCGCTTTTGCACCGAGCCGTCGCGGTCTTTCCACTCTTCGATCAGCGCGATCACGGGGTGTGGCGACTGTGGGTCGAACTCGGTGCTGTTGGCGCCCGTGAGGCCCACCACATGGCGTGCGTATTCGATGGTGGCCACCTGCATGCCCAGACAGATGCCCAGGTAAGGCACGCGGTGCTCGCGGGCAAAACGCGCGGCGTTGATCTTGCCTTCGCTGCCGCGGATGCCAAAGCCACCTGGCACCAGGATCGCGTCAAACGGGGCCAGGATGGTGTCGGCATTGCTGCTCAGCGATTCGGCATCGACGTAGTCGATCTGCACTTTGGCGTGGTTGTGGATGCCAGCGTGGCGCAGCGCCTCGTTCAGCGACTTGTAGCTGTCGGACAAGTCAGTGTATTTGCCGCACATTGCAATGCGCACGGTGGTCTGCGGGTGCTCGACTTCATACACCAGCTTGTCCCAGCGCTTCAGGTTGGCGGGCTTGGTCAGCAGCTGCAGCTTCATGCAGATCAGCTCGTCCAGGCCCTGCTCGTGCAGCAGCCGGGGCACTTTGTAGATGGTGTCCACATCCCACATGCTGATCACGCCGTGCAGCGGCACGTTGGTGAACAGGCTCAGCTTTTCGCGCTCGTCTTCAGGGATCGGGCGGTCGGCCCTGCACAGCAGCACATCGGGCTGGATGCCGATTTCGCGCATCTTCTGCACCGTGTGCTGGCTGGGCTTGGTCTTCAGCTCGCCAGCGGCAGCGATCCACGGCACGTAGGTCAGGTGCACATAGGCGGTGTTGTTGGGGCCGCTTTTCAGGCCCATCTGGCGCACCGCTTCAAGAAAAGGCAGGCTCTCGATGTCGCCCACGGTGCCGCCGATTTCGACGATGGCCACATCCACTTCACCGGCGCCGCGCCTGACGAACTCCTGGATCTCGCCTGTGACGTGCGGGATCACCTGTACGGTCTTGCCCAGGTAGTCGCCACGGCGCTCTTTTTCAAGCACGCTCTTGTAGATCTGGCCGGCGGTGAAGTTGTTGGCCCGTTTCATCCGGGTGGTGATGAAGCGTTCGTAGTGGCCCAGGTCCAGGTCGGTCTCTGCACCGTCTTCGGTGACAAAAACCTCGCCATGCTGAAACGGGCTCATCGTGCCCGGGTCGACGTTGAGATAGGGGTCCAGTTTGAGCAGCGTGACCTTCAGGCCGCGCGACTCCAGAATTGCCGCCAAAGAAGCAGCAGCGATGCCCTTGCCCAGCGAGGACACCACGCCGCCTGTGACAAAGACATACTTGGTCATGGGGGTTGACATGGCGGGGCTGCGGCCATGTCCGGGATGGAAAGCAGCAGTATATCGGGGGGGTGGCGCTGGCTTGCTGCCGAGCCGGCGGCTTTCGCACTTCGCTTTCGCTTTCAGTTACCGTTCAGCCAAGATCCGAGAACCCTCCATGACTGCTCACACCGGCCCCCAGCGCATCATCTGTCTGACCGAAGAAACCACCGAGTGGCTGTACCTGCTTGGCGAAGAGGCGCGCATCATCGGCATCAGCGGTTACACCGTCAGGCCGCGCCGTGCGCGCCAGGAGAAGCCGCGTGTCAGCGCTTTTCTGGACGGCAAGCTGGACAAGATCGTGGCGCTGCAGCCCGATCTGGTGATTGGCTTTTCCGACATGCAGGCCGCGCTGGCCGACAAGCTGATCCGCGCCGGGCTCAATGTGTTGGTCACCAACCAGCGCAGCGTGGCGCAAGTCTTCGAGACGCTGCGCCTGGTGGCGACCCTGGTGGCTGCGCAACAACGGGCCGAAGCCTGGATCGCGACATGCCAGGCCCGCCATGCGGCGATCGCGGCTGAGGCGCAGCGATGGCCCCGCCGGCCCAGGGTCTACTTCGAGGAATGGGATGAGCCGATGATCAGCGCCATCCAATGGGTCTCGGAGTTGATTGCGGTGGCTGGTGGTGAAGATGTCTTCCCGGAGCTGGGGCTTCAGAGCCTGGGCAAGAACCGGATCGTGCATGATCCGCAAGAGCCGGCGCGGCGCAAGCCTGACATCATTCTGGGCTCTTGGTGCGGCAAAAAGTTCAGGCCCGAGCATGTGGCGGCACGTGAGGGCTGGGGCGATGTGCCCGCAGTGCGTGCGCAGCAGATCTTCGAAATCAAGTCCTGCGACATCCTGCAGCCAGGGCCTGCAGCGCTGACCGACGGCCTGGAGCAAATGCACCAGCGGTGCCTGGACTGGGCAAGAGGTGCCCAAGAGGGTGTTTAATCCACCTGGGCGGCCTGGGCCGCCTTGCCCAGACTGCGCCAGCTTGTTGTCAGCCCGATGAAGCCTACTGTGGTGTGTTGTGGCATGTTGTTGAGTGCTTGACCAAGTCCATTCAATCTTTCCCCGGTTCACGACCGTCACGCGGTCTGAGCCCCAACTGCAAGGAGACCCCCTATGAGCACACGTGATGTCGTCGTCCTGGGCGCTGCCCGCTCAGCCATCGGAACTTTCAACGGTTCGCTTTCTGACATGGAGCCCGTCGAGCTGGCGGCTGCGGTGATGAAAGCCGCCATCGAGCGCAGTGGCGTCGATCCCAAGGTCATCAACTACGTCACGGTGGGCAACACCATCCCCACCGAGAGCCGCTTTGCCTATGTGGCAAGGGTCGCCGCCATCCAAGCCGGCTTGCCCCATGACAGCGTGGCGATGTCGGTCAACCGTCTGTGTTCATCGGGCCTGCAAGGCATCGTCACCACGGCGCAGAACATCCTGTTGGGTGACTGTGATTACGGCATTGGCGGGGGTGTGGAAGTGATGAGCCGTGGCGGCTACTTGTCCACCGCGATGCGCAACGGCGCGCGCATGGGCGACACCCCGCTGATCGACATGATGGTGGCCACGCTGACCGACCCCTTTGGCGTGGGCCACATGGGCATCACGGCAGAGAACCTGGTCACCAAGTGGGGCATCACACGCGAAGAGCAGGACGCATTGGCCGTCGAATCGCACCGACGTGCCGCAGCAGCGCAAGCCGAAGGCCGTTTCAAGAGCCAGATCGTGCCGATCGTCAAAAAAACGCGCAAAGGCGAGGTGACGGTGGATGCCGATGAACACATCAAGGCCAGCACGACGATGGAAACGCTGGCCAAGATGAAGCCGGCCTTCAAGAAAGACGGCAGCGTCACCGCAGGCAATGCCTCGGGCATCAACGATGGCGCAGCGTTTTTTGTGCTGGCTGACGCCAAGGTTGCAGCCGGCCATGGCCACAAGCCGATGGCTCGACTGGTCAGCTATGCGGTGGCCGGTGTGCCCAACGAAATCATGGGCGAAGGCCCGATCCCGGCCACCAAACTGGCGCTGAAAAAGGCCGGCTTGACGCTGGACCAGATGGACGTGATCGAAAGCAACGAAGCTTTTGCTGCGCAGGCCATCGCAGTCTCTCGCGGGCTTGAGCTGGACATGAAAAAGACCAACCCCAACGGCGGCGCGATTGCCTTGGGCCATCCGATCGGCTGCAGTGGCGCGTTCCTGGCCACCAAGGCAGTGTATGAGCTGCACCGCACATCGGGCCGCTATGCGCTCGTGACCATGTGCATCGGCGGCGGCCAGGGCATTGCTGCAGTGTTTGAGCGGCTTTGATCTCCGGTTGATCGCGCAGCGCGGCTCAGAGTTGCTCAGCGTCCGTTGAAGCGCGGCGGCCGCCCTTCGCGGGTGGCTGCCATGCCTGCGCGTAGATCGGCCAGAGTCGGGTTGGCCCGGTTGTCGGCAGCGTGACAATCGAGCCGGTGAGGAGCGACAAGAACATGCATGCCATCCGGCGCGGCGCAGCAAGAACCATTGGCATTGGTTTGCGCCTGCCCGTCGGATTGCAGCGGGCATTTTTGCTTCCGCTGCTGCTGTGGGTCCTGTGCCACTGGCCGTCGCATGCACAGGCGCCCGTCCAGGTGCCGGTTCAAGCCACGCAGCAAGTCACCAGCCAGGCACCGACTCAAGCGCCCATGCTCGCCGCCAAGCTGTTGCCCGGAGAGCGCATCGTGTTGGACGGCAGCCTGTCGCACCCGGCCTGGCAGCGCGCACCCGCGCATGGTGCTTTCAGCACCAACCAACCTTTGCCTGGCCTGCCGCTGCCGCAGCGCACGCAGGTGCAATGGTTGTTTGATGCCGATGCCCTCTACGTGGGCATCACGGCGTTTGACGACCAGCCCGCCGCCATCCGCCAGCCCCTCGTGCGCAGCGACCAGGTCAACCGCACGCAGGACTTTGTGGTGGTTTATATAGACGCCATCGGCACGGGCCGTTCTGCGCAGTTCTTTCGTGTCAACGCCGCCGGCAGCCTGGGTGATGGCCTGCACACGGCGGCCGACGACTCGGAAGACTTTTCACCCGACTTCGACTGGGACGCTGCCGTCGCCCACAACGCGCAAGGCTGGACGGCCGTGCTGCGTCTGCCCTTGGCTTCGTTGCGCTTTGACAGCAGCCGCAACGATTGGCGTGTGATGGTGGCGCGGCGACTGCCGCGAGAGCAGTTCTATCTGCTGACCTCCGTGCCGGTGACCCGTGAGATGCCCAGTTTCATCCACGCCATGCAGCCGCTGCAAGGCCTGGAGCTGCCGGCGCACGCGAGCTTTTTGAGCCTACGCCCCGGGTTGACGTTGCGCCACGAGCGCACGCAGCCCGGCAGCCGCAACACCGAAGCCCATGCCAGCCTGGACTTGAAGTGGCGGCCCGTGCCCGAAGTCGTGATCGACGCCACCCTGTATCCCGACTTCTCGCAGGTGGCCCTGGACGTGCCGCAACTGGCCGGCAACTCGCGATTTGCTTTGTCGTTCCCGGAGAAGCGCCCGTTCTTCTTTGAGTCGGCGGACTTGTTGCGCAGCCCCACCGAAGCTTTTTACACCCGCAGCTTTACCGAGCCTCGCTGGGGCCTGCGCGGCACCTGGCGCAGCAATGACTGGGCGGGCACGGCGCTGGCGCTGGAAGACCGGGGGGGTGGCCTGGTGCTGTTGCCGGGGCCTTTCAACACCGACGCGACTGCGCAGCCCGCGTCCACCGTGCTGGCGGCGCGCGTGCGCAGTGATGCTTCTCAGATGCAATGGGGCGCGCTGCTGGCCAGCCGTCGTTATGCCTCAGGTCTGGGCGAGAACACCGTGCTGGGCCCCGATCTGGCCTGGCAGATCAGCGACAGCCTGCGCTTGCGTGCGCAGTGGCTGCACTCGCGCAGCACGGCATTGCCCGGGCCGCAGGGTTTGCAGATCGGCCCGGCCTTGCAGGGCCAGCGCATGTACCTGCGCGCTTATCACCAGACGCATGACAGCGAAGTCAATTTCGGCGTCGACGATCTGGACCCCGGCTTCAGGCACGACAGCGGCTTTGTCAACCAAGTGGGGGTGCGCAAGTGGCACGGCTGGCTGAGCAAGGGCTGGTTCAAGGTCGGCCCCTTCAACCAGTTCTGGGTCAACGCCGAGTGGGACCGCGTCACCGACCGCCGCAGTGGCGAGCGGGTCTCGGAGAGCTTGCGCCCCGGGATCTGGGCCACAGCGGCCAACAACTTGGAATGGTGGGCCGAGCTCTACGCCCACACGATGCTGCGCACCCGCGCAGGTGGCCCCTTGTTGCGCGAGCGCTTCGTGTCTACCGGCCTGGTGTTCACGCCAGCACGCTGGTTTCCGCTCTTTGACGGCAAGCTCGAGTTGGGCCAGTTGGCCGATACGGTGGCAGAGCAGGTGCGCCCGGGTGCCAAGCTTCGCCTTGATGCCAAGCTGCGGCCGTTGCCGCAGTTGGAGTTGCAGCCTTCGATATCCGCCGCCTGGCTGCAGCGCAACGGCCAGCGCACCTACAGCGAAAGCGCAGCGCAATGGTTGGTCGTGTGGCATTTCAACGCCAGCCACAACCTGCGCTTGATCGTCGAGCGCAGCACCCTGGATCGCCAGGCCGAGATGGCGAGTGATGGGCAAAGCCTGGTGCCAGCCCAGCGCTATCGCAGCAGCACCCTGTCATTGACCTACGGTTGGCGCGAGTCAGCAGGCACCGTGCTGTACGTGGGCGCCAGCCAAGCGAGGCAGCACGAGTCCGGGCTGGCCGTGCCGCGCACCACCGAAGTTTTTGTCAAGCTGCAATTCGATCTGGATGAAGCCAGGCATTGGCTGCACAGGCCTCCTGCACCCCTTGCACCCGTTTCACCCCTTGCACGCCACCAGCCTCGCCTTAGACTCTGAAGTGTTCAACGCCCTGATCCACAACACCTCACGCAAGGAGATCCCATGGCCAAGCCAATGTTTGATGCTGATGCACTGATCACGATGTTCGAAACCGCCACCGCACGCCAAGGCGAGCAATTGAAAAAGGCAGCCAGCGAAGCGACGCTGGCTGCGCTCCAAGGCCGCGAGCTGAGCCTGAAGAACATTCGCGCCGCGTTGAGCTCGGTCACCGAGGCCGTCAGTGCAGGTGCAGCCAAGAACACCAACGCCGGCATCCACCCCGAAGCCATGCTCGAACAAGCCGTGGCCGGCATGGACCAGGCGATGCTGCGTGCCGTCGAAGCCAACCACACGGCCTTGTCGAGCCTGATGTCGCAAGGTGCGGACATGCGCGACAAACACCTGCAAAAAGCGATGTCTGATCTGGACAAGCTGGAAGACACGCTGATGGCGACGATGAAAAAGGCCGCTGCGGGTGCCGGGGCACCGATGGCTTCGGCCTGGGCCCAGGTGCTGGAAAAGACCCAGGCCGGCGGCACCTTGTCGGGCGCGCAAGCCACACAAACGCTGGAGCAGATGGCCGAGCAGATGCAGACCACCCTGCGCAGTACCCGCGCGGCCGGCATGCGCGCCGCGCAAGTCATGGCCGAGAGCTACACCGCGATGGTCAGCGGTGTGTTGCTGGGCATGTCTGAGGCCATGCAATCGGGCGCTGCCGCGTCCAAACCAAAGAGCCGCAAGTAGTCTTTGGCTTCAATCGTCGGGATGGGCCGCAAACCCTGCTTGAACCTGTTGCGCTGTGGTGTGAGACATGGCTGATCTGAGCTTCCTGTGGCACGACTACGAGACCTTTGGCCGCGTGCCCAGGCGTGACCGGCCGGCGCAGTTTGCCGGGGTGCGCACCGACGCTGAACTCAACGAGATCGACGCGCCGGTGATGTGGTTCTGCCAGCCCGCGCCCGACACTCTGCCGGATCCGGAAAGTGTGCTGCTCACCGGCATCCTGCCCCAGCAGGCCTTGGCCCAAGGCATGCCCGAGCACGCTTTCGCAGCCGCCATCGAAATGCAACTGGCGCGCGAGGGCACGGTGGGTGTGGGTTACAACAGCATCCGCTTTGACGATGAAGTCACGCGCTTTCTGTTCTGGCGCAACCTGATCGACCCCTATGCGCGCGAATGGCAAAACGGCTGTGGCCGTTGGGATTTGCTGGACGTGGTGCGCTGTACCTGGGCTTTGCGCCCCGAAGGCATCCAGTGGCCCTTGACGCCAGAAGGTGAGCGCAAGGGCAAACCGTCGTTCAGGCTCGAACATCTGACGCAAGCCAACGGTTTGGCGCACGAAGCGGCGCACGATGCCTTGTCGGATGTGCGCGCCACCATCGCTCTCGCGCGCCTGATCCGCACCCAGCAGCCGCGGCTGTGGGACTTTTGCCTGAAGCTGCGCAGCAAGCATGAAGTCTGGGCTGAAATCGGCACGGGCAAACCCTTTTTGCATCTCACAGGCATGTACCCGGTCGAGCGCGGCTGCATGGCCATCGTGTGGCCACTGGCAGCGCACCCGACCAACAAAAACGAGCTGATCGTCTGGGATCTGGCGCAGGATCCGTCGGTACTCGGCACACTGGATGCAGACACCGTGCGCCGGCTGATGTTCACGCGCCAGGATCAACTGGCCGAGGGCGAGCAGCGGCTGCCGATCAAGACGATCCACGTCAACAAGTCGCCGATCGTGATTGGCAACCTCAAGACCCTGGGCGCGGCGGAGAAGCGCTGGCCACTGGATGTGCCATTGGCGATGCGGCATGCGCAAGCGGCGGTGCGATTGGGTCGAACGCTTGACAGCTTGTGGCCGGCAGTGTTTCAACGCCCCGATGCGGACCATCCCGTGGACGTTGATGAGGACTTGTACGGCGGCTTCCTGAGCCAGCAGGATCGCCGCAGCCTGGACCGCCTGCGTGGCCTCAGCCCATCGGCGCTGGCACACAAGCAGCCCGCCTTTGAAGACACGCGACTGGAAGAGTTGCTGTTCAGGTATCGGGCGCGCAATTTCGCGCACACCCTGGACGCCGACGACCGAGCCCGCTGGCAGCAGCACCTGGCGGCCCGCTTGCATCAGGGCCCGGCAGGGAGCCTGAGTTTGGCGGCCTACTTTGAGCGCATCGACACCTTGGCCGAGCAGCCAGGCGTGGACGAAGACCCGCGCGCCTTGGCGCTGCTGGAGTCCTTGGTGGACTACGCGCAAAGCATCGCGCCTGAGCACGACGGTTGAGGTCGGTCAGGGAGGCGTACAGGGGGGTGGCTACGGCGGTCACCGTGGGGATGGCTATCCCGGCGGCGGCGACGATGTCGAGGTGGTCATCAACCAGACGCCCTGGTTGGTCCTGGCAACCGCACGGTTGGTACCGCAGCGGCCGTGGCTGGAGCCAGCGCGGTGGCCGCTGGCGTCGTGGTTGAGTTTCGTCATGCGGGGCGCGGCTCCCGCAGCATCGAAGAGCTGCAACTTTGAGCGCCACGGTTGCGCGAGCCCGGGCGGTGCTCTGCACCCTGAAGCCGGGTGTCTTGTCCGGCACAGCCTGGCCAGCATGTGTGCAGCCGGCGCAGGCTCAACGTGCAGGCTGAGACGCTGCAGCCGGTGCAGGTGGCGGGCGCAGTGTGGGGTAGGCGGAGTAAGCGGGGTTTGCGGGGTTCGCTGGGTTCGCTGGGTTGGCAGGAGCCTGGGCACCAGCCACCGTCTTGACCAGCACGGGGGATGTGGGCTCCGTCGGTTCGATGCGCACCGGCTCATTCGCCATGCCCATACGCGCCACGCCAATGCGCGGCAAAAATCCACCTGCGACAAATTCGCTGTAGCGCCAGTCGTTGCCCACAGACACCAAGCCCCCGGGCGCACGCGCGGCTTGCAGGTTCACACCGGCCAGCATCTGGCGCATGCTGTCGATCCAGATCGGCAGCGCCAGGCCGCCGCCGGTTTCGCGTTCGCCCAGGCTGCGTGGCTCGTCGTATCCCACCCAGGCCACTGCCACAACCTCAGGTGCAAAACCCGCAAACCAGGCGTCCACCGCGTCATTGGTGGTGCCGGTCTTGCCGTACAGGTCCGATCGCTTCAGGCTGGCCTGTGCCTTGGCAGCGGTGCCGCGCAAAGTCACATCACGCAGCAGCGTGTTGGTCAAAAACACATTGCGCGCTGGCACCACGCGCGCGCTGTCGTCCAGCTTGGGCGCCTTGGGGGCCTCGAACAGCAGGCGGCCGCTGGCATCGATGATGCGTTCGATCAGCACCGGCTCGACGCGGTGGCCGCCATTGGCAAACACGGCATAGCCCAGTGCCAGCTGCATCGGCGACACGCTGCCGGTGCCCAGCGCCAGCGTCAGATCCTGCGGCTGCTTGGACATGTCGAAGCCAAAACGCTCGATCCAGTTGCTGGCCTGGCGCAGGCCCAGGTGTTGCAGGATCTTGATGCTGACCAGGTTCTTGGAGCGCACCAGACCTTCGCGCATCGAAATGTCGCCGTCGAACTGGTTGTCGGAGTTTTGCGGGTTCCAGCGCGGCGTGCTGCCATCGGCGGTGAGCAGCGGCCAGTCATCGACGATGGTCTCGGGCATGATGCCGTGCTCCAGCGCTGCCGAATACAAGAACGGCTTGAAGCTGGAACCCGGCTGGCGCATCGCACTGGTGGCGCGGTTGAACTGTTGGCGGTCGAAGTCGAAGCCGCCCACCAAGGCTCGCACCCTGCCGGTTTGTGGATGCAGCGCGACGTACGCGGCCTCGGCTTGCGGCCACTGCGTGATCACCCATTCGGCTTCACGGCCAGGCACTTGCTGTTGCAGCAGCCGCACCACCGACCCGCGCTTGATCGCCAGTTCAGCAGGTGCGTCGCTGGCCAGCGCTGCTTGCAGCCAACGCATCGTGCGCCCCTGCACTTTTATCCGCTCGCCGCTGGCCAGCTGCGCCGTGGCCTCTTCGGTACTGGCGCTGAGCACGATGCCCAAGCGCAGGTCTTCGTCGTCGCTGTGGTCCTTCAGCAGCAAGGCCACAGCGCGTTCTTCCGCTGCCGGGTCGCTGGGCAGTTTTTCCTGGGCCTCAGGGCCGCGCCAGTCCTGCTTGCGCTCATGGCTGATGACGGCGGCGCGCAGCGCTGCGTAAGCGGCGCGCTGGTCTTGTGCGAGCACGGAGGTGAATACACGCACCCCCTCGGTGTAGGCCTTGTCGCCGAGGCGCTCGACGACCGCCCGCCGGGCCATCTCGGCCACATGCTGCGCTGCGCTGTCCTGCAAAGGCTGGCTGCGCAGCCGCAAAGGCTCTGCCAGGGCGGCTTGGTAGGTGGCCTGGTCGATCGCACCGGTGACCTGCATGCGCTGCAGCACCCAGCGTTGGCGCTTGGCAGCGCGCTCGGGGCTGCTGACCGGGTTGGCGTGCATCGGGTTTTGCGGCAAGCCGGCGATCATCGCTGCCTGCGCCAACGTCAACTGGTCAAGTTGCTTGCCAAAGTAGACCAGCGCTGCCGCGCGCACCCCGTACGCCCGCTGGCCCATGAAGATCTGGTTCAGGTACAGCTCCAGGATCTCGTCCTTGCTCAATTCGTTTTCCAGCCGCAGGGCCAGCAAAGCCTCTTTGATCTTGCGTTCGGGTGTGCGGCGGGTAGACAAAAAGAAGGTGCGTGCCACCTGCTGTGTGATGGTCGATGCGCCCTGCGGCATGCCGCCGCTGAGGTTGGCCACCACCGCGCGCGCCAGGCCGCGCCAGCTGATGCCGCCATGCTCGTAAAAGCCGGTGTCTTCGACGGCCAGCACAGCATCTCGCAGCACCTTGGGCACTTTGTCGACAGCCACAAAAAGCCGCCGTTCTGAGCCAAACTGCGCCAGCTCGACACCGTCGGCGCTGAACACCTGCAAGTGCTGGCGCGGCCGGTAGTCCGTGGCCTTGTCCAGGCTGGGCAGATCGGTCCAAAACCACAAGGTCAGAGCGCCCAGCACCAACATGCCCACCCCGGCCAGGCCAGCCAGCACCAGCCCGACACCGCCGAGCAGCAGCACGCCGCGCTGGCGCCGGACAACCATCTGGCGTTGTGCAGGGGGGCGGGACGTGGAGGCAGGGCTTGCGCCAGCGACGGACGGGGACTGCGGCAAGGGAGAGTCTGTGGAAGAGCTTGAAGAAGCCAGGCGCAGAGCCTAACGTGAATTTGTGCGCAGTTCACCGGCTGAAAGGTGGGACTGTGTCGCGCCTGTGACGGCTCGCCCGCCCGCTGCTGGGGCTTGCCGACATGCAGTTACATCTCTGAAGCGGCAGCACGAAGGCGCGCGTGAAAAAGCCCACCGCAGTGGGCTTGACCGTCAGTGCGGGACAGGGCAAGGGGCGTTTGCAGACCTCAGTGAGACTGTTTGCTGCTGTGCTCGGCCCGCTGGTCCTCGACCCGTTTGTTTTCAACCCATTTGTTTTCAACCCATTTGGCGGCCCAGGCGTCGGCACGGGCTTGATCGCGGGCGCCCATCGTCATC
This sequence comes from Burkholderiales bacterium, assembly GCA_038324515.1. GTDB lineage: Bacteria > Pseudomonadota > Gammaproteobacteria > Burkholderiales > Burkholderiaceae_C > Rubrivivax. Next base: position 7,940 of record JBBQIB010000024.1, on the reverse strand, counting down.
AGCCAGGTCAAGAAACCACCCATCATCAACAGCGGCACCGCAGCCAGAAACAACGTCGTCATCTTCAAATTCTCCAGCAGGTCAGGCGCAATCCATGAAAGCGCGGTCAAGGAAGACGCGAAGTTTGGCGGCTCTGAGCGCTGGCTGCCGTGTGATCCTTGATGGCCCCGCCGGTCTTGGGGCTGCACGCCAAAGCCGCCGCTGCGGATCGTGCTTGGCATCGCTGGCGGCCCGCGGAGGGCGGGCTTGAATTCAGCGCAGCAACTGGCCGGTCTGGCCGTTGGGTGAGGCGGCAGCGGCTTCCTTGTTGGCGCGGTTGGCTTCGCGCTGGTGGTCGTGCACGCAATCGTCGACCACGCGTTGTCCCTTGCGGATGTCCATCAGCATCGACTTGTTGGCAATCTGCAGCATCAACATGTGACCCCGTACATCCTCCAGCCGCAGCGCGCCGGTGCTGGACAGCACGGGTTTCATGATCCAGTTGTGTCTGCCAAAGCGCACGTCCACGTAGCCGTCGTGGGCCTTGTTGAGGTCGACCTGGATGTTTTGCGAAAACTCGCACTCGTACAAGCCGAAGTACGTCAGCGCCGCAGCGGCCAGTTGTTCGCCTTCAGCTGTAGGCAAGACCAGCGGCGGTTCGGGCGGTTTGGGCGCCGGTCTGGGCCGTGGTGGCGGACGAGGTTTGGGGGCTTGCGTCTTGGCCGCAGGGGCCGTGCCTGGCGCAGGCGTACTCTGGGCATGCGCATGCGTGTGGGCCAGCATGACCCCCGGACCCACCAGCGCCAGGGCCAGCGCCCGCAGCCAGCGCGGCAGCCCGCCGGAGCTTCTGCTTTGAGCCAGGCGCCGGGGTGCTGGCTTGGGGTTGGGCTTTGGCGCGGTCAAGTGCAGTGGCTCAGGTTGGGCATGCATCTCTGTGTTCTCCTCAAGCACGTTCAGGGGTGGTGGCATGACTCGGGGGGGGTGCTGTTTGATGCGTCAGGCAAACCAGCGTTGGCGCACCTCAGCGGGCAGTTGGGGCCCGCCAGGAAAAGAGGTGCGCGCGGCGCGCTGAAGCAGTTGCCAGAAGAAGCGGTAGCTGGCACGGTCGTGCAGCGCATCGCGGTGGCGTATGGGCGCCCAAGCGGCAGCCTGTGCGGCGTCGATGATCGCGATGGCTTCGTCAACCTCGGCCACAGTGGGCGCAAAGGCATCGAGGATGGGCTGGATTTGCGCTGGGTGGATGCTCCACATGCGCGTGAAGCCCAGCAGCCGGCTGGCCTTTTCTGCGGACTCGCGCAGCGCTGCGCTGTCCTTGAACTCGGTCACCACGCAGTGCGACGGTGTCTTGGCGTGGGCATGGCAGGCGGCAGCGATCTCCAGCTTGGCGCGCACCACCAGCGGGTGGTCGAACTGCCCGTCTGCACTCATCGCCCAGCGCGGTATGGCGCCTCGGTGGGCTGAGACAAAGTCCATCAGCCCGAACGACAGCGACTCGATGCGGGGGTGGGCTGCGATGGCGGCCACCTCAGCCAAGGCGCCATGGGTTTCGATCAGCGCGTGCACGGGGATGCCCGCGCCACCCTGGCGGTCGATGGCAGCCACCGCGCGCTGCAGGTCGGCCAGGCTGCGCGGCTTGGGGCACGTCAGGTAGGCGGGAAGCTTGCCGGCAGCCAGGGCGCGGCTCAGCAGCACGGCCAGCACTTCTTCAAACTTCGAGTGGTCGACGGCCAACAGCCGCACGCCCACGCGGCCAAAGCAGTTAAGGTCGCTGCACAGCAACTCAGCGATGCAGTGGGCTTGCTCGATCTCTGCACCCACAGGCGCCCCGTCTTCGTTGTCCAGCGTGACATCAAAGACCGGCCCCATCTCGGCCTGCAGCTCCAGGCTCTTGCGCATGCGCGCTTCTACGCCAGCGTAGTGGTCGCAGACCGGCAACGTCGTTGCTGCTGCCGCTTCGGGGTCGAACAGCGCTTGTTGGGGGTGCAAGGAGCTGGGGGTCGGCGCCATTGACATCACGAGAGCCAGTGCACGGGCCCGGCCTTACAGAAGGTGCTTGACGCCGTCTTGCTCACCCGTCAGCTCGGCCAGCGTCTTGTCGATGCAACTCTGGCTGAAGGCGTCGATGGGCAAGCCTTCGACTATTCTGTACTGGCCAGCCTCGCAGGTCACGGGGTAGCCGAAAATCACGTCCTTGGGGATGCCGTATTCGCCGTTGCTCGCCACACCCATCGTCACCCATTCGCCGCCGGTGCCCAAAGCCCAATCGCGCATGTGGTCGATGGCAGCGTTGGCAGCCGAGGCGGCAGAAGAAACGCCTCGCGCAGCGATGATCGCCGCGCCGCGCTTGCCCACGGTGGGCAAGAAGGTTTCTGCATTCCAGACCTGATCGTTGATCATGTCCTTGACGCTGGCGCCGTCGATGGTGGCGAATCGGTAGTCGGCATACATCGTCGGGCTGTGGTTGCCCCAGACAGCCAGCTTTTTGAGGCTCGACACCGGCTTGCCGGTCTTGGCGGCGATCTGGCTGGCTGCGCGGTTGTGATCCAGTCGCAGCATCGCAGTGAAGCACTCGCGGGCCAGCCCTGGCGCGCTCTTCATCGCAATGTAGGCGTTGGTATTGGCGGGGTTGCCGACCACCAGCACCTTGACCTGGCGGCTGGCGCTGTTGTCCAGCGCTTTGCCCTGGGCGGTGAAGATCTGTGCGTTGGCAGCCAGCAGATCGGCGCGCTCCATGCCCGGGCCGCGCGGGCGTGCGCCTACCAGCAGGGCGTAGTCCGTGTCCTTGAAGGCTTGGACGGGATCGCTGTGCGCCTCCAAGCCGGCCAGCAAAGGGAAAGCGCAATCATCCAGTTCCATCATCACACCCTTGAGTGCGTTCTGAGCCTTTTCGTCAGGTATTTCAAGCAGTTGCAGGATCATCGGCTGGTCTTTGCCGAGCATCTCGCCTGAGGCAATGCGAAACAGCAGCGCGTAACCTATCTGGCCAGCGGCACCTGTGACGGCCACACGAACGGGTTTTTTGGGCATGAAGTTTCTCCTCAGAGCGGTGGTTGAAGTTTAGCTGCCGGCGCGACGTGCCATCGACGTTCTCAGCGGGGTCAGGCATCGGCTGCGTCGGACGCATCGGATGGCATTGGGCCTCTGGCGCTACCCTTCAGTCCTGCGTCCGCAGACATCTATCTTATATAAGACATATGTTGTGGACGATCTGCGCAGCCTATGGTGCAATGCCCGGCATGGCAGAACTTTCCCCAGCCGAAGCACTTGCAAGCCGTATCACTGCGAGCACAAACACCGAAGACGGTGCTGGCACACCCATCGAGGCGGGATTCGACCCCAGGCCCGTGGAACTTGCAGAGCGCGCGCGCCCCGAGCTTGCAGCGGACAGCGCGCCCACGTTCAGCCCGCTGTATCAGCAGATCAAGACGCGCTTGTTGCGCAGCCTGCAGGCGGGCGATTGGACGCCTGGGCAATCCATTCCCAGCGAGATGGAGCTGGCTGCGCGCTTTGGCGTCAGCCAGGGCACCGTGCGCAAGGCGATCGACGAACTGGCTACCGAAAACCTGCTGGTCCGCCGTCAAGGCAAAGGCACCTTTGTCGCCACCCACGCCGAACAAGCCACGCGCTACCGCTTCTTGCGGCTGACTGCCGATGAGTCGAGCGCCGGCGACGCGCTGCAGCGCAGGTTGCTGGATTGCCGCCGCCAGCGCGCCAGCGCAGAGGTCGCGCGCTTGCTGCAACTGAAGCCGGGGGACGCCACGGTGCAAGTCCGCCGCCTGCTGCTGACCGCCGAAGGCAAACCCGTGGTGCTGGATGAGATCTGGTTGCCCGGCGCGCGTTTCAAGGGCCTGAACGCCGAGCGCCTGCAGGCTTGGCGGGGCCCGATGTACCGCCTGTTTGAGGCCGAATTTGCAGTCCATATGGTGCGGGCAGAAGAAAAAATCCGCGCCGTGGCGGCCGGTGCAGAGGATGCGGCAGTGCTGGAGTTGCCCGCGTCTGCGCCTGTGTTGCAGGTCGACAGACTGTCGTTTACCTATGGCGACCAGCCTGTTGAACTGCGCCGTGGCCTGTACAGCACAGACGCCCACCACTACAGAAACGAGTTGAGTTGAGGGCAGGCAAGCTCTGGCAGCGCAGCCCTGCCGATGCATCAAGCACCCAAGCCGCAGTTTCCTGTAAGGGTGTTGCATTGCAATAAACTCAGTCGGTTAAAGGGCATTCGCAGATCCGCACCGGCTTGCGCCGAGCGGCTTCCCCAAGGCCCGGGTCGGTCGACCAAGGGGGCATCGTTGCTCTTGGGGCGCCAGGGGCGCCAGGGGCTCTGAGTGCTCTTGGTACTTTTGGCAGACCTGTCTTTCAGAATTTCAGAGAACCTACAACATGCCAGAGATGACCAGAAAGAGGCCGGGCACGATGCGCCTGGCCGACGCCATCAAGTACCGCCTGCCATTGGCCGGGGTGGTGTCGATCCTGCACCGCGCCAGCGGCGGGTTGATGTTTGTGTTGCTGCCTTTCATCATCTGGCTGTTTGACGTCAGCCTGAGCAGCGAGATCTCTTATGAGCGCTTTACCAGCGCCTTTGTGGCAGGCCTCGGCTTTGTGCCCGGCTGGCTGGTCAAGGTGGTGGTGTTGGCGCTGATCTGGGCCTTCCTGCATCACCTGATCGCTGGCCTGCGCCACTTGTGGATGGACATGACACACAGCGTCACCAAAGAGTTTGGACGCAACTCTGCTGTCGTGACGTTGGCCAGCAGTGTGCTCTTGACCGTGGCCCTGGGCGCAAAGCTCTTTGGCCTGTACTGAACAGGAGCGCAAAGATGGCGGTCAACTATGGATCCCGGCGCGTCGTCACTGGCGCCCACTACGGTTTGCGCGACTGGCTCAGCCAGCGCATCACGGCAGTGCTGATGGCGTTGTTCACCCTCGTGTTGGTGGTGCAGGTGCTGATGGTCAGCGGCCCGGTGGGCTACGACGCATGGGCCGGAATATTTTCGGCGCAGTGGATGAAGCTGCTGAGTTTTGTGATTTTCATCGCTCTGGGCTGGCATGCCTGGGTGGGTATGCGCGACATCTGGATGGATTACGTCAAGCCCGTGGCCCTGCGGCTGGTGCTGCAAGTGCTGACCATGGTCTGGTTGGTGGGCTGCATGGGCTGGGCAGTGCAAGTGCTTTGGAGGCTGTAAACACATCATGGCAGGATTGAACGATCTACCTACCCGCAGATTTGACGTCGTCATCGTCGGAGCCGGCGGCTCCGGCATGCGCGCGTCGCTGCAACTGGCATTGGCCGGCGTGAACGTCGCCGTGCTGTCCAAGGTCTTCCCGACCCGCTCGCACACTGTCGCTGCGCAAGGCGGCATCGGTGCGTCTTTGGGCAACATGGCCGAGGACAACTGGCACTACCACTTCTACGACACCGTCAAAGGCTCGGACTGGCTGGGAGACCAGGACGCCATCGAGTTCATGTGCCGCGAAGCACCCAAGGTGGTGTATGAGCTGGAGCACATGGGCATGCCTTTCGACCGCAACCCCGACGGCACCATCTACCAGCGGCCCTTTGGCGGCCACACCGCCAACTACGGCGAAAAGCCTGTGCAGCGCGCCTGCGCTGCTGCTGACCGCACCGGCCACGCGATGCTGCACACGCTGTACCAGCAAAACGTCAAGGCGCGCACCAACTTCTTCGTTGAATGGATGGCGCTGGACCTGATCCGCGATGCCCATGGCGACGTGCTGGGCGTGGTGGCGCTCGAGATGGAAACCGGCGAAGTGCATGTGCTGCAAGCCAAATGCACGCTGCTCGCCACCGGCGGCGCAGGGCGCATCTTTGCTGCCAGCACCAATGCGTTCATCAATACGGGCGATGGCCTGGGCATGGCGGCGCGCGCCGGCATCCCGCTGGAAGACATGGAGTTCTGGCAGTTCCACCCCACCGGCGTGCACAACGCCGGTGTGCTGTTGACCGAAGGCTGCCGAGGTGAAGGCGCCATCCTGCGCAACAGCGAGGGTGAGCGTTTCATGGAGCGCTACGCACCGACGCTGAAAGACCTGGCGCCACGCGATTTTGTTTCGCGCTGCATGGACCAGGAGATCAAGGAAGGACGCGGCTGTGGCCCCAACAAAGACTACATCCAGCTGGACATGACGCACCTGGGTGCAGAGACGATCATGAAGCGGCTGCCCAGCGTGTTCGAGATCGGCCACAACTTCGCCAACGTCGACATCACCAAAGAGCCGATCCCGGTGGTGCCCACCATCCATTACCAGATGGGCGGCATCCCGACCAATGTCTACGGGCAGGTCGTGGCGCCCAAGGACGGCAACCACTCCAGTGTCATCAGTGGCTTGTATGCGGTGGGCGAATGTTCCTGTGTCAGCGTGCATGGCGCCAATCGCCTGGGCACCAATTCGTTGCTGGACCTGCTGGTCTTCGGCCGCGCTGCCGGCAACCACATCGTGGACAGCGGCTTGCCCAAGCAGTCGCACAAAGAGCTGCCCAAGGACGCGGCTGATCGCCCGTTGGCGCGGCTGGCGCGGCTGGACAGCAGCACTGGCGGCGAATACGCGCAAAAGGTGGCCAATGATCTTCGCACCACGATGCAGCAGCATGCCGGAGTCTTCCGCACCCAAGCCAGCCTGGACGAAGGGGTCGCCAAGGTCAGCGCCATTGCCGAGCGTGCCAAGTCAGTCGCGCTCAAGGACAAGAGCAAGGTCTTCAACACCGCGCGCATCGAGGCGCTGGAAGTCGACAACCTGATCGAATCCGCTTTGGCCACGATGGTCTCAGCCGCAGCCCGCAAAGAGAGTCGCGGCGCCCACACCGTGGACGAATATGGCGATACCCCCGAGCTGCCCAACGGCCGCAACGACGCCGTGTGGCTGAAACATTCGCTGTGGTATTCCGAAGGCAACCGCATGGACTACAAGCCGGTCAACCTGCAACCGATGACGGTGGAATCGGTGCCGCCGAAGGTACGGACTTTCTGAGGCCGCTTCGCCAACTGAGCGGACTGAATTCACCGCAAGTAACGCACCTGTCGAACCTATTGAAGGCACTGAACGCATGAGCAACCGCACTTTCCAGATCTACCGCTACGACCCCGACGCCGACGACAAGCCGCGCATGCAGACGCTTCAGGTCGAACTCGACGGCAGCGAGCGCATGCTGCTCGACGCGCTGAACAAGCTCAAGGAGGTCGACCCCAGCCTGAGCTTCAGGCGCAGTTGCCGTGAAGGTGTTTGCGGCTCTGACGCGATGAACATCAACGGCAAGAACGGCCTGGCCTGTCTGACCAACATGCGCACGCTGCCGGGCACCATCGTGCTCAAGCCGCTGCCCGGCCTGCCGGTGATCCGCGACCTGATCGTCGACATGACGCTGTTCTTCAAGCAGTACGACAGCATCAAGCCCTACCTGGTCAACGACAGCCAGCCGCCAGAGAAAGAACGGCTGCAAAGCCCCGAAGAACGCGACGAGCTCAACGGCTTGTACGAGTGCATCCTGTGTGCCAGTTGCAGCGCCAGTTGCCCGAGTTTCTGGTGGAACCCTGACAAGTTTGTCGGCCCGGCGGGTTTGCTGCAGGCTTACCGCTTTCTCGCCGACAGCCGCGACCAGGACACCGCCGGCCGGCTGGACAACCTGGAAGACCCGTACCGCCTGTTCCGCTGCCACACCATCATGAACTGCGTCGACGTCTGCCCCAAGGGTCTGAACCCGACCCGAGCCATCGGCAAGATCAAAGAGTTGATGGTGCGCAGGGCGGTCTGATGCCAGCCAGCGATCCACTCCAGGCCGGGCTGCCCACAGAGCAGGAGCAGCGGCTGGATGAGCGGGCCTTGAGCAAGCTGCGCTGGCGTTGCCGCCGGGGATTGCTGGAAAACGACCTCTTTTTGGAGCGTTTCTTTCAAGTGCATGAGGAGACACTCAACAACAGGCAGGCCGCAGCGCTGGGTGCGCTGAT
>JBBQIB010000023.1:0-28308 GCA_038324515.1 Burkholderiales bacterium | reverse complement strand
GAGTGAAATTGCAGAGATCCGACGAATCGCAGATCATCGCGTCCGTCAGCTTTGCGCCTCCGAGGTCGACCTGCTGGCTGGACCATGAGTCCGGGCGGTTCGTGGGCGGCGCGTACGAGGTACCGGCTGCTGAGCTGACCGTGCGCTTCATCTGTGAACGACGCAAGACTCTGGTGCTGGCCGACCTGACCGGAGCGGCGCTCAAGTCCCTGGGCCTGAACAACGACATCAGTGCGTCCGCCGACTACTCGGTGAGCCAAGCCTGGGCGCAGGCAATTCACGGTGCGAGCCCACGTTGGGACGGGATCCGATACGTGTCGCGGCAGATGAACAAGGCGTTTGCCTACGCCATCTACAAGCGCAGCGGGCTGCGCAAGCTGATAGCGGAGAAGCTCAAGGCAAGGCAGGTGGATGACCTGCCAGGGGCTAGGTGCCGATCGACCGCAGCCAGTTCAGCGCCCCTTCCGAAGCGCCGGGAAACATCAGCACCGCGATGGAGGTGATCATCCCCAGGCCGATGGCGCTGAAAGACGGTGACGCTGGCGCTGTTGTTCATCGCCCCCGCCACACCGGCCACGGCAAAGGGCAGCATCAGCGCCGTGTCGAACGACCAGCCGACGTGGCCCAGGCCCGGCAGCGCTAGCCAGGGCAGCGAGCCCAGCGATGCGGCTTCGAACTCTGCCGCCATGCCCAGCATCTGGACGCGCGGCATTGCCAAGCTGGTCTGCGCGCTGCCCGGCGCCGGCATCCGCCTGTGGCTGACGCCAGGCGATGCGGACATCACCGCCGAGATCGAGGACGATGGCCCGCCCTTCGACCCGACCCGCGCACCGCCGCCGGTTTCGCGCGCCGGCCTGGCCGATCGGCCCAACGGCGGGCTGGGCCTGCACCTGATGCACCGACTGTGCAAGGTGCTCGAGTATCGGCGCGAGTGTGGAGTGAATCGCCTGCGCACGGTGGTGTCAGTGCCTGAGTCGCAGGCGCCGGCTTGATTGAGCTGGAAATGAGGTCCGCCGCGTCCGTCGGTTTTGCAGCGCTGAGTCGGATGGGATGACTGTCGATGACAGGTCGGATGACGGTTTCGGTTTCGGGTCGACAAAGGCAGGTTCAGTGCAGTGAGCCGACCCTCGCGGCAAGGGAGGACAGGAACATCAAACGCATTCTTTTCACGCAAAGACGGCTCCGGCAAGGCTCTGAACATCGGGAGGCTGTGGTCACGGGCTGCCTTGCTGGCCGAGCCCCACTTTCGCTGGATGTACTCCCGCTGGTTGCATTCCCTGGATGCATTTCCGCTTGTCAGCGCAACTGTTCGCAAGTACGCTCAGACTGAAAACGATTTCAGCCTGGGTCGAAAGCGCCTCAGAATTGCTCATGACTGGTGCATGGGTCCGACCGGGCTGACCTCTCATCAATGCAGCGGGCGATGGCTGGCAACCGGCTGGCCAACTCTGTGCCCTTCGACCACGTTGCTTTTGACATTTCGGCCACACATGAAGACCAACAACAAGCAGGGCGCAGGGCCTCGATCGTCGGAGCGCCGCGAAAACGCTCCCGTCACCATCGGCACCGTTGCGCGGGCGGCTGGGGTGTCGGCCAGCACGATCTCCCGCATCCTCAACGGGACCGCGGTCGTCAGTGAACTCAAGAAGCAGGCCGTCGAGAAGGCCATCGCCCAGTTCGGCTACGTGCCCAATCCGGTGGCCCGCGGCTTGGCCGGCGGGCGCACGTTCAGCGTCGGGGTGGTGGCCCAGGTGATGGACAGCCCGTTTTATGGCGGCAAGCTGCGCGGCATCGAAGACGTGCTGGACCCGGCGGGCTACAGCCCCCTGTTCGTCAGCGGGCACTGGGATGCTACAAACGAAGCCCGTTGCATCGACGTGCTGCGCAGCCGCCGTGTCGACGGCATCATCGTGTTGACTGGTCGCTTGTCCGATCAGGTGCTGAAGACCCACGCCAAGAGTCTGCCGGTGGTCATCACCGGACGCGCGCTGAAAGCGCCAGGCCTGTTCTCGCTCGACTTCGATAACTTCGAAGGTGGGCGCATGGCCACCGAGCATTTGATTCTGCTTGGCCACCGGCGCATCGCCTTCATCGCTGGCGATCCGAGGCATCCCGATGCGCCGGAACGGATGCGCGGTTATCGAGCAGCGCTGGAAGCCGCTGGCATTCCGTACGAGCCCGACCTGGTCGTGCAAGGCGAGTACAACGAGGTCAGCGGTCTGTTGGCCGTGAACCGGCTGCTGGAGGGTCGGCAGCAGTTCACTGCCATCTTCGCCGCCAATGACCAGATGGCCTTGGGTGCGTCCTTGGCACTGCATCGACGGTCGCTGCGCGTGCCCGAGGACATTTCTTTGGTCGGCTTCGACGACCTGCCGGCATCGCAGTACGCAATTCCACCGTTGAGCACGGTCCACCAGCCAGCCTATGACATCGGGCGTCAGGCGGCCATGTCGATGCTGGAACTGCTGGCGGGCAACAAGCCGACGGCCAAAAGCCCGGCGCCGAGTTTCATCGCGCGCGAATCCACCCGGCGTCTGCGCGGTTGATGCAGCGCGCGGGCGTGGTGCTGCTTCGCCTCGCCCGGGTGCTTTCCCTCGATTGACACACACCCGCAGTATCCCTATAGTTTGAAAGCGATTTCAAGATTGCCTGGCCGAGCCCATGGCTCCGTCCTCTCCGGTCGTTTTCGGTGGGGCCTTGCGTGATCGGAACTGGAGACAAGGATGGGGGAGAGAACTCCGTGGTGCAGCTTGGTCTGGCGTTGTGCCGCACTCGCGTTGTGCGGTCTGGTGATGACCAGCGCCCAGGCGCAGCAGACACTGGTCGTCGCGGCCTTCCCGGCGGTTGACGAGATCGTCAAGGCCGCCATTCCGGCCTGGAAGAAGCTGCATCCGACGGTCGAGATCAAGGTCGTCAGTCGCCAGTTCACGGATCACCACACGGCGATGACGACGGCGCTGTCGACCTCGTTCTACCTGCCCGACGTGATGGCGCTGGAGGTTGGCTATGTTGGTCGCTTTGCGCAAGGTGGCGGCCTGGACGATCTGTCCCGAGCGCCTTACGACATCCTGCGCTTCCAGTCGCGCTGGGTGCCATACGCACTTCAGCAAGCCACCAACCGCAAGGGCGCGGTGGTGGCCGCACCCACCGACATCGGCCCTGGCACCCTGCTGTATCGCATCGACGTGCTGGGCAAGGCCGGCGTCGGCGAGGCGGAGCTGACGCAATCCTGGGAAGGTTACGTGGCCGCAGGCGCGAAGATCAAGGCTGCCACGGGTTCGTACCTGATGGCCCATGCGCGCGACATGAAAGACATCATCATCCGCACCGGCATCCAGCCTGGTGAGGGCCTGTACTTCGACAACCAGTCCAACGTGCTGGTGACCTCGCCGCGCTTCGTACGTGCCTTCGAACTGGCGCGCAAGGTACGCCAGGGCAAGCTCGACGCGCGCGTCGGCGCCTGGTCCAACGAGTGGTCCGAAGGCTTCAAGCGCGGCACCATCGCCACCCAGTTGACGGGGGCCTGGCTCGCTGGCCACATGAACAACTGGCTCGCGCCCAACACCAAGGGGCTGTGGCGCGCGGCGCAACTGCCGGAAGGCGCCTTCGCCGCGTATGGCGGCACCTTCTTCGCCATCCCGCGCGGCACGCCGGTGGCCAACAAGCCGTTGGCCTGGCAGTTCATCCAACTGATGACGCTCGACCGCGGTGTGCAGCTCAGTGCCTTCAAGTCGCAGGACGCCTTCCCGGCCTTGCTGGAAACCTACGACGACCCCTTCTTCGAACTGCCGATCGAATTCCTCGGTGGGCAGAAGGCGCGGGTCGGCTGGCGCGATGCCGCCAGGCGCATCACTGCGGTCAGCGTGCACAAGCAGGACGCGTTTGCCGATGAGGTGATCAACACCGAACTCGACAAGGTGCTCGACCGCGGCAAGGACATCGCGACTGCCCTGGCCGACGCGCAGCGCCTGCTGCAAAAGCGTGCGCATCGCTGACCGCGACGCGCACGCCCGATCCATCGCCCGTACCCATTCACAACCAGCCCGCCATGAAACTGCCTGCGGTCTTGCGCCTGTCGCCTCGCTGGACGCCCTATGTGCTGATCAGCCCGTTCTTGGTGCTATTCGGCGTCTTCGGCGTATTCCCGCTGCTGTTCTCGTTGTATCTCGCCTTCCAGAGCTGGGAGCCGACGGCGGGCATGGGCGCAATGCGTTACGTCGGGTTGGAGAACTTCGCCTTCTCGCTCGACGATGAATGGTTCTGGAAGTCGATGAAGAACACCGGCTGGCTGGCCGTCGCCTCCGGTGTGCCGCAGCATCTGGTAGCGATCCCGCTGGCGGTGTTCATCCACACGTCGTTCAAACATCTGCGCAACGGCGTGGTCGGCGCCTACTTCCTGCCCTACATCACATCGACGGTTGCGATCGCGATCATGTTCAGTTCGCTGTTCTCGACCGACTTCGGGCTCATCAACGTCGGTCTAGGGGCCCTGTCACAGGTCCCGGGTCTGGGTTGGCTGGTTCCGGCGCAGCCCATCGATTGGCTCGGTCAGCCCGAAAACATCAAGCCGGCAATCGCGATCATCGTCTGGTGGCGCTTCGTCGGCTTCAACGTCGTCCTCTACCTCGCGGCGCTGCAAACGATCCCGAAGGACATCTACGAGGCCGCGACAATGGACGGCGCTGGCCGTTTGCAGCAGTTTTTCTACATCACGCTGCCCAGTCTCAGGCCGATGATTTTCTTCGGCGTCACGCTCAGCGTGATCGGCGGGCTGCAGATTTTCGAGGAACCTTTCATCCTCACCGGCGGCCGTGGCGGGTCGGACCAGGCCGGCATGACGACGGCGATTTACCTCTACCGCATGGCATTCGACTTCAACGATTTCGGCGCAGCAAGCGCCATGTCGTGGCTGCTGTTCATTCTGGTGGCGCTGTTGACATGGCTGACCAACCTTGCGTTCCGCCCGCGCAAGGGATCCGTCTGAGGCGACCATGATGAACAATGATCGACTCGCACCTTGGGCCGCCTACACCATCGTCGGCATCGGCTCGCTGATCATGCTGGCGCCGTTTTACTTCATGTTCGTGTTCGCGACCCACTCGCGCACCGAGATCTTCAGCCTGCCGCCTCCGCTGTGGTTTGGCGATGATCTCGTAGCGAACCTGAAGATCCTGACCGAGCGCATTCCCTTCTGGCGCAACCTCGGCTGGAGCGTCTATGTCGCCGTCCTGTCCACCGCACTGACACTGCTGTTCTGCTCGATGGGAGGCTATGCCTTCGCGCTGTTTGAGTTTCGCTACAAGAACGCGTTGTTCGGGCTGGTGATGGCCACCATGCTGTTGCCCACCTTCATGAACATGATCCCGACCTTCATGATCATGGATCTGCTGGGCTGGATCGACCAGCCGCGCGCGCTCTACATCCCCGGCGCGGCGAGCGCCTTCGGTATCTTTCTGATGCGCCAGTTCGTCATCACGTCGATTCCGAAGGACCTGATCGAGGCAGCGCGCATGGACGGCTGCAGCGAACTCGGCATCTACTGGCGCATCGTGCTGCCATTGCTCAAGCCCGCGCTGGGCACGCTCGGGCTGATCACATTTATCGCCAGCTGGAACAACTTCATCGGCCCGCTGATCGTGATGCGCAGCCCCGAGAACTACACGCTGCCGCTGGCGTTGCGCAGTCTGCAAAGCCCAGTAGACACCGAGTGGGGCGCGCTGATGACGGGTTCGGCCATTGCGACCATCCCGCTGATCATCCTTTTCATGCTGTCGTCGCGGCAGTTGATTTCCGGCCTGACTGCCGGTGCCGTGAAGTGATCCCAAGGAAGTCATGACCCCATCCATTGCAAGCGATGCGCAGTCGCCTTTTCCTGCCGGCTTTGTCTGGGGCGTGGCCACGAGCGCGTTCCAGATCGAGGGCGCTGCCGTCGAAGACGGCAAGGGCTCTTCGATCTGGGACGAATTCTGCCGCCGACCGGGCGCCATCGCCGACGCCAGCGACGGGGACATCGCCTGTGACCACTATCACCGCCTTGAGTCCGACCTTGGGCTGATTGCCGGCCTGGGCGTGGATGCCTACCGCTTTTCGGTGTCCTGGCCCCGCGTGCGCCCAGGCGGCACCGGCGCCTGGAACGACAAGGGTCTGGACTTCTACGAGCGGCTGATCGACGGCTTGTTGGCACGCGGCATCAAGCCTTACCTGACGCTCAACCACTGGGACCTGCCGTCTGAGTTGCAGGCCACGGGTGGCTGGGCCAACCGCGAAACGGTGCACCGGTTTGTGGAGTACGCCTGCGGTGTGGCCAAGCGCATGGGCGACCGCGTTGCCTGCATCACCACGCACAACGAACCTTGGGTGATTGCCACGCTGGGCTATGAAAAGGGCGTCTTCGCTCCTGGCCTGAAGAGCCGCGCCTTGGCCATGCAGGCTTCACATCACCTCTTGCTCAGCCACGGCTTGGCGCTGCAGGCGCTACGCGCCCAGGGCAGCAAGAGCCGGCTGGGCATCGTGCTCAATCTGTCGCCCCTGCTGCCTGCCACTGCCACCGAGGCTGACAACGCCAAGACGCTGATCGAGGACGGCCGCTCAGTGCGCTGGTACATGGACCCGCTGTTCAAGGGCAGCTATCCGGCCGACGCGCTGGAGTTCCTGGGCGCTGATGGGCCCAAGGTCGAGCCCGGCGACATGCAGAACATCAGCACGCCCATGGACTTCCTGGGCGTCAATTACTACACGCGTCAGATGGTCAGCGCCAACGACTCCTGGGACGCGCGCGACAGCGGTTACGACGTCACCGACATGGGCTGGGAGGTCTACCCCGAAGGACTGACCGACCTGCTGCTGCGCCTGCACCACGACTATCCGGTGCCGCCCATGTATGTGAAGGAAAACGGTGCCGCGTTCAAGGACCAGATGGTGGATGGCCGTGTTCACGATGTGCAGCGCACCGACTACATCGCCCGCCACATCGCGGCGGTGGGCGAAGCCATGCGTCGGGGCGTGCGCATGGAGGGCTACATGGTCTGGAGCCTGATGGACAACTTCGAGTGGGCCTCGGGTTACGACAAGCGCTTCGGCATCGTGCATGTCGATTACGAGACCCAGGATCGCACGCTCAAGGACAGCGCCTTGTGGTACCGGGGGTTCCTGCAGCGTCAAAAGGCCGGGTGGCAAGAGCGCACTGCGGCGGCAACGGAGGTTTGAAATGGGACAGGTATCGCTGCGGGGCGTCCGCAAGAGCTACGGCAAGGTCGACGTCATCAAAGGCGTGGATCTCGATGTGGCCGACGGTGAGTTCATCGTCTTCGTCGGTCCTTCGGGTTGCGGCAAGTCGACCATCCTGCGCATGATCGCCGGCCTGGAGACCATCACTGGCGGCGACATCCTGATCGACGGCGTGCGCGCCAATGACTTGCGCCCGGCCGACCGCGGGGCGGCCATGGTGTTCCAGAGTTATGCGCTGTACCCGCACATGACCGTGGGCGAGAACATGGGCTTCGCGCTAAAAATGGCCGGCGTGGCCAAGGCAGAACGTGCCGTCCAGGTCGGCAAGGCGGCCGAAGTCCTGCGCATCACCGAACTGCTGCAACGCTTCCCGAAGGAACTCTCCGGCGGCCAACGCCAACGTGTGGCCATCGGCCGCTCCATCGTGCGCAAGCCCAAGGTCTTCTTGTTCGACGAGCCGCTGTCCAACCTGGATGCGGCCCTGCGCGTGAACATGCGCATCGAGCTGTCGCGGTTGCACAAGGAGTTGGGCACGACGATGATCTACGTCACCCATGATCAGGTCGAGGCGATGACCCTGGGCGACCGTATCGCCGTTTTCAACAAGGGCATCGTCGAACAATTGGGCCCACCGATGGCGCTGTACAACCAGCCGGCGAATGAGTTTGTCGCGGGCTTCATCGGCGCGCCGCGTATCAACCTTATCCCCCGGCCGCCGGGCTCTGGAGCCGCGGCCCCGCATGCGGCGCTATGGGCCGCTTTGGCACCGCAGGCCAACGCTGGTGTGCAACGCATGGGCCTGCGGCCGGAGCACCTGCACCTGGGGCCTGCCGGCCAGGGCATCCCGGCGAAGGTGGCCCTGGCCGAGCACCTGGGCGACTCGTCGATCATCCACCTGCGCGTCGATGGCGTGGCCGAGCTGCTGACGGCCAAGGTCGGCACCGAGCACAACCAGGTCGAGGCGGGGCAGACCGTCGGCCTGGCGCCCGATGCCAGATGGGCGTTGGCCTTCGGCGCCGATAGCCGTATGGCGGCTTAGGGCGTCGTGGGACAGGGTGAGGCTATGGCCAGGACAAAGGGCAAGAGTCCTTGGGTGCTCGTCTGGCGTGACGAGTTCGACGGCGACCGTGTTGATCCCGCCAAGTGGGACTTCGATCTGGGCAATGGCTTCTTTGACTACAAGAGCCACACCTGGATTCCGGGCTGGGGCAACGAGGAGCTGCAGTACTACACCGCGGAGCCGGCCAACGTCTCCGTCAAGGACAGCCTGCTGACGATCCGTGCGGTGAAGGAGTCGCTGCACGGCTGCGGCTACACCTCGGCGCGGCTGAAGACCAGAAAGCGCAACGGCACCACGCTGTTCAGCAAGCTCTATGGCCGCGTCGAGTTTCGCGCCAAGGTGCCTTGGGGCAAGGGTCTGTGGCCGGCGCTGTGGATGCTGCCGGAGCACGGCCGCTACGGCGATTGGGCGGCGTCGGGTGAGATCGACTTGATGGAGATCGTCGGCGAGAAGCCATACGAAGTGCTCAACAGCCTGCATTACGGTTCAGGATTTCCCAGGCGCACGCTGCACACCCATGTGCATCCACTGCCGGATGGCAGCAGCGTGTCGGACTGGCATGTCTACGCGGCAGAGTGGGAACCCGGCGAGATACGCTTCTTCGTCGACGACGTGCACACTTCGACCGAGACCTTCTGGTGGAGCTGCAGCAAGACCCGCGGGGGCAAGGGCCTCGAAGCCAAAGGTGCATCGGACCTCAACCCCTGGCCTGCGCCTTTCGACCAGCCGTTCTATCTGCTGATGAATGTTGCGGTGGGCGGCAACTTTCCTGGCGTACCGAACCCGGACACCCACTTCCCGGCGGAGCTGGTCGTTGACTATGTGCGGGTCTACGACAAGGTCGGCGGATATGGCCAGGCCAAGCCCATCGGCAAGGGCCGCTTCCCCTGGCAAAAGAAACGCTGAGCCCCTCGGCCCAGTGCCGCTCGGCCCACAGACGGAGTTCACGATGACCAAGACCCTCACTGGCGCAGAGCCCGCAGCGCGGACCCAGCTTGCATCGGCGCCGACGCCGCCGGCCTTTGCGCCGGGCGGTACTTCAGCTCCTGGTGGCAACACCGGTGCAATGCCAAGCGCCACCCTGCCGCTGGCGTTGCCGCCGCAGGCGCGGGCAGCGTTGGACATCCGCTTTCGCGCCCTATTGCAAGCCGGCGTGCACGGCCTGTGCTTCAGCCCTTACCTTGAAGGCCAGGCGCCGGGCGCGCAGATCGGCGCCGAGCAGATCCGCGCCCGACTGGACATCATCCGCCCCCACACACGCTGGATCCGCAGCTTCTCGTGCACCGATGGCCACGAGCAGACGCCGCGCATCGCGCATGAACTCGGCATGAAGACCCTGGTCGGCGCCTGGCTGGGCACCGACCAGGAGATCAACGAGCGCGAGATCGAAGGCGTCATCGCGGTGGCGAAGGCCGGCCATGCCGACATCGTCGCCGTGGGCAACGAGGTCATGCTGCGCGAAGACATGTCCGAGGACGCGCTGCTGGCCTACCTGCAGCGTGTCAAAGAGGAGCTGCCGGGTGTGCAGGTGGGCTATGTCGATGCCTACTACCTGTTCGAAAAGCACCCGCGCATCACGGCTGCCTGCGACGTGGTGCTGACCAACTGCTACCCCTTCTGGGAAGGCTGCCCGCGCGAGCAGGCGCCAGCCTATATGCAAAGCATGATGCAGCGCACGCGAGCGGCAGCACCGGGCAAGCGCATCGTCATCAGTGAAACCGGCTGGCCCGACCAGGGCAGCGCTTTCCATGGCGCCGTGCCGTCGCAGGAGGGTGCGATGCAGTACTTCGTCGACACCATGCGCTGGGCGCAGCAGGACGACATCGAGATCTTCTGGTTCGCCGCCTTCGACGAGGCCTGGAAGGTCGGTGCCGAGGGCGATGTCGGCGCGTTCTGGGGCCTGTGGGACAAAGACGCGCGGCCGAAGTTCACCGCATCAGCCTGACCCGAATGACGAAACTCAAGCTTCCCGCTGGTCGTGCGATCTGCTATTCCGGATACCGCCACGGCCAGAGCCCCGACAGCAAGACCTACCCCTCGCTGGATCAGATTCGCGAAGACCTGCTGATCCTGGCGCCGCACTGGCCGCTGCTGCGCCTGTACGACTGCAGCCCGCATGCAGAGCGTGTGCTGGAAGTCATCAGCCGCGACAAGCTGCCGTTCCAAGTGATGCTGGGCGCCTACATCGGCGCCGAGATGAACAACTTCGGTTGCCCCTGGGGCGTGACCTTCACGGAAGAACAACTCGAAGCCAGCGTGGCTGAAAACGAAGCCGAAGTCGGGCGCCTCATCGCGCTCGCACAGGCCTACCCGGAGGTGGTGTTTTCGGTGGCTGTGGGTAACGAGGCGACGGTGGACTGGAGCGATCACTTCGTGACGGTGCACCGCATGGTCGAGCACGTGCGGCGCGTCAAGCAGCACGTCGGGCAGCCGGTCACCTTCTGCGAGAACTACGTGCCCTGGCAGCACAAGCTGCGCGACTTGGTGAACGAGCTCGACTTCATCTCGCTGCACACCTACCCGGTGTGGGAATACAAACATGTGCACGAGGCACTGGCCTACACGCGCGACAACTACGACAGCGTGGCGCGCTTGTACCCCGACAAGCCGGTGATCATCACGGAAGCCGGCTGGTGCACCAACAGCAACGGCCGCGGCATGAACGCCGAGCACGCCGTGCAGGAACTGCAGGCCATCTACTTGCGCGACCTGATGGACTGGACCGACGCTGCCGGCATCCTGTGCTTCGTGTTCGAAGCTTTCGACGAACCGTGGAAGGGCTCGCCCGACCCGCTGGAACCGGAAAAGCACTGGGGTCTGTACACGGTGGACCGGCTGCCCAAGCTGGTGATGACCGACTGGCGTTGAAGCGTGGGCGACCCGTCGAATCCGAATTCGATTCATACCCATCAACCGAGAAGAACCCCATGCACTCACTCAGCGCGCTCATCGAAACGTCGTTTTACGCCGCTGCGCTCGCAGCGGTCGGCCTGTCGGCCCAGTCGGCCGGCGTCTCCGGGCAGGGCAGCTGGGAAACGACGCTGCAGGCGCGCGACATCAACGGCGACGGCGGGATCGATGCCTACTACGACACGGCGCTCAACATCACCTGGCTGGCGAACTGGAATACGAACGGCACACAAAGCTGGAACACAGTGGCGGCCTGGGCCGCCAGCGTGAACCTTGATGGCGTCACGGGCTGGCGCTTGCCCAGCACCAACGACACCGGCCTGCCAGGCTGCGACTACAGCAACCCCGGACCCGGCGGCACGGACTGCGGCTTCAACGTCGCCCCCAGCAGTTCTGAGATGGCTCACGTGTACTACCTGACCCTGGGCAACAAGCCGTACCCCGAAACGGGTTCGGGTCTGGCCAATACGGCCGACTTCGTCAACATGCAGTCCTCCTCCTACCGGTCAGGCACGGAATACGCGCCAGATACAAGCGCTGCGTGGTACTTCTATTCCAACTACGGCAACCAGCAGAGATCGGACAAATCCAGCTTGGAGTTTGCAGTGGCCGTGCGCGATGGTGACGTGACCGCCGTTGCAGAGCGGCACGCGCTGGCGATGATGCCGGCCGGTGTCGCCGGGGTCGGGCTTGTCTTGCGCCGCCGCAAGCCCTGATCGGATGTTGCCCGGCGCGCGTTTTCATGGGTCGGTTCAGCAGCGGTGCAGTCTTCAATGGCCTTCAGGATGAAATCACTTCAGATACTGTGTTCGCCAGGCGCCGGCGCGCTCACCGTCGCACTGGCGGGCCTGCTGTTGGCGGCCTGTGGTGGCAGCGGGGGCGGCGTGGATACGCCCACGGCCGCGCCCCAAGTGCCGTCCTCACCCGCGCCACCATCTGTGCCCACACCAGCGCCCACACCAGCGCCCGGGCCTGCACCCGTCCCGACGACGGCGCCGCCCGGCTACCAATTGGTCTGGTCGGACGAGTTCACCACCGGCGGCCTGCCCGACGCCACACGCTGGGACTACGACACCGCGCGCAACGCGCAGGGCTGGTACAACAACGAACGCCAGTACTACGCGCGTTCGCGCTTCGCCAACAGCGGTGTTGCCGACGGCAAGCTCGTGATCACCGCGCGCCGGGAAGACCTCAGCAGCGCCAGCGATTGGGGTGGCCAGCGCTACACCTCGGCACGGCTCGTCACACGCGGCAAGGCCAGCTGGACCTACGGTTTCTTCGAGGTGCGCGCCAAGCTGCCCTGCGGTGTGGGCACTTGGCCCGCCATCTGGATGTTGGGTACCGGAGGGCGCTGGCCTGAAGACGGCGAAATCGACATCATGGAACAGGTTGGCAGCAACCCGAGCCGTGTCTTTGGCACGGTCCACACCCAGGCCGGCTTTGGCGGCAACAGCCGCGGCGGCGCCACCGAGGTGGCCGACGCCTGCAGCGCTTTCCGCAACTACCAGATGACCTGGACCACCAGCGATATCCGTTTTGCCGTTGATGGCGTCGAGTACTTTCGTTACCCCAACCCGCGCACGGGCCGGGCCGCCTGGCCCTTTGATGCGCCGCAATACCTGCTGCTCAACATCGCCATCGGTGGGGACCTGGGCGGTGCGGTCGACGAGCGCATCTTCCCGGTGACGCTGGAAATCGACCACGTACGCGTCTATCAGGTGGCGCAGTAACGCTGAATCGGGTCTGACGTCTGGTTGCCTGCGGGTGCCTGCTGCGGCCGGGTTTCGGTCTATGCTCATTCACGAACCGCCATGCCGCCTGCTCCGAAACCCGACAACCGCAGCGGCGCACCAACGCCGTTCACCACGACTGGCGCGCTGGGCGCCACGGGTTTGATGTTGGTGCTCGTGGCTTGCGGTGGCGGTGGCGGCGGCGGTGGTGGTGGTGGTGGTGGTGGTGGTGGGTCCGCGGCCGTCGTGCCGCCGCTGGGCAGCCAGTGCCTCGAGGGTTCTGTTGCACGCCTGGCGCTTGCAACTCAGCCCCGGGCCGGGCGCAACGCAGAGGTCGCCCTGATCTCGTGCGGCCCCGTGCTGACAGGCGTGCGCTGGACACAGACCGCGGGCGCCACGCTGACGCTGACATCGGCCCGCTCGCCAGCGCTGAGCCTGCAGCCGCAGCAGCCGGGAAACTACCGTTTTGCGCTGCGTTTCCAGGACGAACAAGGCAAGCAGCACCAGGGTGACGTGGAACTGCAGGTCGGCGCCGCCGACCTGGCGCCGATCACCTTGACCGTGCGTGGCGAGCCCTTGGTCTGGGCTGGTGGCGCCTTGTCGCTGCGCGCCTGGCCCAGCGGCCTGAGCGTGGCCGAGCAAGACAGCGCCATGCTCAGTTGGAGCGTGGTCGAAGGGCCTGCAACGCTGCTGCCCGGCGCCACCGGCTGGAGTCTGAAGTTCAGCGCGCCGCAGGTGGAGCGCGACAGCCTGCTGCGCCTGCGCGCCGAACTCAGCCTGCCTGACGGCCGCAGCGCGCAACAGGAGTTCAGCCTGCTGGTGCAGCCGCTGCCGCAACGTGCTGCGAACCCGCTGTTTGCTGCCAGCAATGCCGCCACCCGCGTCTACCCTTACATCGAACAAGGTCCCTATGCCGCCGCGCTGACTGACTGCGTCTACGCACCGGGTTTGAGTTTCAGCAGCCCCAACAACCTCTGCACTTTGGGTCGCTTGCCGCTGCTGGGCCAGACTGCGGTGGGTGGTGTACCCAGCGTTGAAGAAGTGATGCAGCGGGTGCTGGTCTCCAACGACTGGATGGGCGAAGTTTTCGAGAACTTTCTGCGCACGCAGGACACCTTCGGCGACTTCCGCCGTCTGCTGGCGGCCACCACGGCGATCGTCATCGGTGGCCGTGTGCGGCCCTCGTTCTACTGGAACACGACGGGCGCAATCTACCTCGACGCCAGTTCTTTGTGGCTGACCCCCGAGCAGCGCGACAGCGTCAGCGAGACCGCCGATCCGCGCAGCGGTTTTGCCGAAGCGCTCAATTACGCCGCGCCCTGGCGCTATGTCTTGAACAACCGCCACGCCTTCGGCAGCTACCCGGTGCGCGAGCGCAAGACGCGCGACATCGGCGCACTGCGTTACGAGCTGGGCTGGTTGCTGTACCACGAGCTCGCCCACGCCAACGACTTCCTGCCGCCACGCGTGCACGCGTCGCTGCGCAGCGATCTGCGGGTTTACGAAGCCAGCCCCGCGCTCACCGCGTCACAAGACCTGGCGCAGCGGTTGCCGCTGCTGTCGGCCGACATGAAAGCGCTGGCGCGGGTGCGGTATCTCGGTGACACGGCAACGCCGCAGCAAGCGGCCTACACCCCAGACGACGTGGCACGATTCTTCACTGCCGACCGGGCGTGTGACCACTACAGCTACACCACGCCAAGCGGCCAGGGCTTTTCACGCGAAGACATGGCAATGCTGGCTGAAGAAACCATGATGCAACTGCGTTACGGCGTGCTGCGCGACCAGGCCTTCACCGACAAACTGGCCACGGGCGCCAGCAGTGCCGACAGCGTGGTGCGCTGGGGCCAGCGAGGCCGCGTCGGTGAAGCAGCCATCCGGCCGCGTGTGGCGTTGGTGCTGGCCGATGTGATGCCCTGGCTCAGCGCTGGCATCGAAGCCGGCCTGGCGCCGCCGCTGGCCATGCGTCCGGGGCTGACCTGGGGCAGCAACCTCGACCAGGCCGCGCTGGCCAGCGGACGGGTGCGGCCGCTGACGGTCGAAGAGCGCCGGATCGAATCCGAACAGACGCAGCAACGCGGGCTGGACGACGCCTTGCAACGGCGCCTGCGGGCCGCGCAGGCCACGTCAGGCAAGGCGCTGGCGCGTTGACCGCTGGATTACGGCACGAGCAGGATGTCGTCGATCACGTACCCACCGCTCGTAAAGATCAGCCCGCTCGGTTGCACGCCGACTGGGCCTAGGGCGTAGTTCGCCTCGAAGAAGACGGCCGTCGTGTTGACCGGAATCACCACCCCCGAAATGGTGATCTGGGTCCAGTCGGCGTATGTGTTGGTGTTTGTCACGATGGCAGACTGGCCCAGAATACCGCCGGACGAATTGAGATAGCGCAGGGAGTAGTTGATGTTGCCGGTCGTGCCTGGCGAGCCCTTGATCCAGAAGGTCAAGGTCGGCGAGGTGCCGATGCTCGCGACAGGCAGGGTCAGACCGCCGTTGTCGGACGAGTTGCCGAACAGGTTCGAGGCGCAAAGTGCTGGGCAGGTCAGCGAGGCGGAGAACGAGCCCGTGCGGGCATCGCTCGACCTCGTCACCGGGTTGGTGATGTTGGTTAGCCAGTAGCCGGCACCGGCAAGCCCGGGGCCGGGCTGGGTGCCGGCCACAAAGATGGTCGGCGCGCTTTCAAAACCGCCATTGGCGATCAGCTGCTTCGCGACCGCGAAAGTCACGCCAACCGGTGTCGCCGCGTTGAAGCTGCCGTCGCCAGCTTGGCTGGCCGTGATGCTGCAGCTGCCTTCAGTCAGCAGCCGCAGTGCAGTGCCGCTCACCGTACAGACACCCGTCGTCGTCGACGCGAAGCTCACCGTCAGGCCCGAGCTGGCAGTGGCTGCCAGCGCGGCAGGTGCGGTTTCCGGCGCGGCGGTGTGGCCCGTGATGTACTGGCTGGCGGGTGCAATGAAGGTGATGGTCTGCGCTGTCAAAGGCGCCGCGGCGATGGTGATCACACGCGACACCGTCGTGGCGGGCGCGAAGGTGCTGCTGCCCGCCTGGCTGGCGGCGATGCTGCAGGAGCCCACAGCCACCAGATTGAGCGTGGTGCCGCTGACGGTGCAGGTGCTCGGTGTGGTGGACGCAAGGGTCACCGTGAGGCCCGAACTCGAGGTGGCGACCAGCGGCGGTGTTGCCGTGCCCAGGGTCTGGTTGCCCGGCCCGGCGAAGGTGGGGGTCTGCGCTGTCAAAGGCGCTGCGGCGATGGTGATCACGCGCGACACCGCCATGGCGGGCGCGAAGGTGCTGCTGCCCGCCTGGCTGGCGGCGATGCTGCAGGAGCCCACAGCCACCAGATTGAGCGTGGTGCCGCTGACGGTGCAGGTGCTGGGCGTGGTCGAGGCAAAGCTCACGGCCAAGCCGGAACTTGCGGTGGCCGAGAGCGCGAAAGGCGCCGTGCCCAGAGTCTGGTTGCCCGGCCCGGCGAAGGTGATGGTCTGCGCCACCGGCACGGGTGCGACCACGCTAAAGCTGCGCGTGACGGTCACTGCGGGCGCGACGTTGGCATTGCCAGCCTGGTTGGCGTCCAGGCTGCAGGTACCCACTGCCACCAAGCTCAGTGTGGTTCCGCTGACGGTGCAGACGCTGGCCGTGGTGGAGGCCAGTGCCACGGGCAGGCCAGCGCTCGAACTGGCAACCAAGGCCGGCTGTGCGGTGCCCAGTGTCTGATTGGCCAGGGCGTTGAAGGTGATGATCTGTGCCGCAGGTGCGACCGCGAACGACAGCACCACCGATGCAGCGGCCGCGTAGACAGTGTCGCCAGCCTGGCTGGCGGCGGCGGTGCAGGTGCCGGCGCTGATCAGCGTGAGCACGCTGCCGCTGACCGTGCAAACCGCCGGTGTCATGGACGCAAAGCCAACGGCGAGACCCGAGGTCGCGGTGGCTGCCAACGGCCCAGCAGCAATGCCCAGAGTCTGGTTTCCCGGCGCGGTGAAGGTGATGGTTTGCGCCAACAACCCGGGCGCAACGGTGAAGCTGTGCGACACGGCCGCGGCGGCGAGATAGTTGGTGTTGCCGGCCTCGTTGGCTTCCAACGTGCAGGTGCCGGCGCTGACCAGCGTCAGCGCGGTGCCGCTGACGGTGCAGACGGCAGGCGTGGTGGACGCAAAGCCCACGACCAGATTGGATGTCGAAGTGGCCATCAGCGCAGGCGGCGCGGTGCCCAGGGTCTGGTTGCCGGGCGACACGAAGGTGATGGTTTGCGCTGAGGCAGCCACCGTAAAGGTGTTCGTCACTGGCGTGGCGGCTGTAAAGCCTGTGTTGCCTGCCTGGCTGGCGGTGACGGAGCAGCTGCCCGCGCCAACCACGGTCAGGACCGCGCCGTTGACCGTGCAGACAGCCGGCGTCGTCGATGCCAGGCTCACACTCAAGCCAGAGGAGGCTGTGGCCACCAGCGTGAGCGGCGCTGCACCGAAGGTCTGGCCGGCAGGCGCGGTAAAGCTGATGCTCTGCGCGACCGGTTGCGCGTCAGGTTCGCTGCCACCGCCGCCGCACGAGCCGAGCGCCACGATGGCGAGCAGGACACAGGCCCGCTTCAGGGTGTTCTGGACTGAGTGGCTCATGAAGCGGCTCCGCGGGGGATGGTCAAAGGAAGATCAGCGGCGACTGCCGATGAAAGCGCTTTCATTCTCTGACAATCACCAGCCTTGTCCAGAGGGATAACCCCTCACTGCGCTCTCTGCGCGTTGCGGGATGGCGCGAGCAAGAACAGGCCCGGGATCAGTGCGGACCGCCGAAGTCCGGGTCCGGGACCTTGCGACGCCGCGACAGCGCCTGGCTGTGGCTGAGCAAGGCGCCAGCCACGGCGTTGCTGCCATCGGCCCAGAAGTTCGAAAGCAGCTCGATGGCTGTCGATTGCGGGCGCGTGGCCGATGCCAAACGCATGGCCAGCAGGGCGTGGTTCTCGGACAGCGGCGTCGGCCCGTTGGTGCCCACAACATGGCAGGCCATGGACCACTCGGCAAACTCGCGCCGGTCGATGGGCTCGCGCAGCAAGTCGACAAGACCGTAGTGCAGCGGATGCGCCTTGATGCTGCTGTAGACCTGCAGCAGCGGCTCCGCCGGTCCTTCCAGGTATTGCATGAACGAGCCGGCAGCGTGGAGCAGCACGCCACTGATCTGGCTCGCCGCGTTTCGTTGGCGCGACGCCTCAAGAATGCGAAGCAGTTCGCCTTCGCCCACCCGGCGTGCAGCCTTGGAGACGTAGAGGATGGCGCACAGCCCGGGGCCGGGACTTGCCGGCTGTGGTTCGCTGCGTCTTGTTCGGTGCTCGGTCACGATCAGCATCCTGGTGCGCGTTGCGGACGGAGCATACGCCGCGCTGGATCACGGCTGCGGCCGCTCAGTCCTGCTGATCAGTCCAGCCAATCAGTCCGGCGAATCAGTCCGGCCAATCAGTCCAGCCTCAGGCAGACCTCGGCCTCGACCGCTGTCACGCCGCGCGGATCGAAGCTGCAGTCGGGGCAGTCCTGCCAGCCGCCTGGGGTCAACACCTTCAGGCGAGTCGTCGCGCCAGCACGGCAGCTGAACGGAATGTGTGCCCAGGTGAAGGTCAATGCAGCGCCCGCTGCGAGTTCTGCAGCGTCGAGCAACTGGGGATCGAAGCGCACACGTCCGGCCTGAACGCGCAGACCCAGTTCACCCCAGCGCGTGAGGATCTCTTCCTTCACCTGACCCGTCATGCCCGGCTGCTGCGCACCGCCTTCGCCGGGCGTGTGGCTATACGGGTCGGCCGGGAAGGCGCCGTAGGCCGCCGCGCTCTTGCGGTAACCCAGGCCGTCGCGCACGCGGCGGTAGTGGGCCTTCAGCGCGACCAGCTCCGGGGCTCGTTGGTCGGCCGCCTCGAACACCCGCTCCTGCACCGCCAGCAGCAACTTGGCCACCATGTGCCAGTAGATGCAGCCCAGGCCTTCGAAGGCGAACATGGTGCCGGATCGGCCGGTGAATGCGTGGTGGTTGAGCAGCCGCTCGTAGGCCTGTGCCAAGGGCTTCAGCGCTGGGCCCAGGTTGGCGCCGGTCGTCTCCAGGTCAGCGCGGTTGGACAAGCCGGGCGCGAAGCGCACCGTGCCGTCGCTTTGCTGCTGCAGCAGATCGGTGCGCTCCGTGCGCAGGATCTCTTGGGCGACGGGCAATGCCAGCGCTGCGCGGTCGAGGCGGTTGCGTTCCAGGAAACCAGGCAGTTGCCGGTCGGGGTAGAGCGTGAAGCTGTGCCGGCGGGCGTCGAACAGCGGGCTGGCAAACAGTGCGTCGAGCAAGGCCACTGCTTCGGCGAGCGACAGCAACCCGCACGAGAGCAAGGCGACCTGGCCTTCGAGCATCGGGTAGAGATGGCTGACCTCGGCGCGGCCCTGCGTCAGGTCGACCAGGTTGTAGCTGTGGAACAGGCCGTCGTCGCGGCGGCAGCGCTGCAGCGTGGCATCGATCAGCGGCAGCAGCGCCTGCGCCAGATCGGTCAGCAGGCACGGCGGCGCGCGTGCTGGCGTGCGGCCAGCCGCGCCGCGGTAGGCCTGCTCACGCCAGGTGTCGAGCACAGCGCCGTTGGCATCCAGAAAGGCACGGCGCGCAACGCTGTCGTGCACCACGGCCGTGGGGCTGGCGCGCACGATGTCACCGAAGCGCTGCAGCGCCTGCAGCGTCGATGCCGCCAGCGTGAACGGTCGCTCGGCGCCCGGCAGCTCCATGATGAAGACCAGGAAGCGCCGCAGTTGCGCCAGCGTCACCACCGACAGACCATTGCCGACCAGTGCGTTGTTGGCGTCGTTCCACTCCGGGCGCTGCGTGTGCAGCCAAAGGCCGCCGCCGGGCATCAGGCTGCCGGCCTTGGCCAGCACGATGATCGCCAGCTTTTCGGCCAAGGTCGCCAGCACGGGTGTGTCGTGTTCGTCGCAGACCATCAAGCCGTCGGCGCCGAAACGCTGCGCGCGTGCATGGGCCCGTGCATCGGCGGCATCGTCGAACACGATGGTCGCCTTGGGCTGCGCCGTCTGATCGGCGTGCGGCTTCAGGCGGTAGGGCAGGTCGGCAAAGCTGTACAGCGCGTGGTCCCACAGGCCCTGCAGCAGCCCCGGTTCGTGGGCCTGTGCGGCCTCCAGGAACTTCAGCAGGTAGATCACCTGGTGGTCGCCCCAGTAGCCGATGTTGCTCCAGGGGTTGTCGTGCTCGACGACCTCCCAGTCGATGCCGTTGCGGCCGATGCGGTAGGGGTTGTAGCCGTCGGGCGTCATCGCGCCGAGGAAGGCTTCGATCATCGACCCGACATAGGCCGGGTCGCTGGGGATCAAGGCCTCCCAGTTCTGGAAGATGTCGCGCCAGTTGCCCTCGTAGTTGATGACGCGGGCCCCCGACGCATCGCGCACGCGGATCGAGAACTTGTTCCAGGGCCGGCTCGGGTCGCCGTGGCGGCGGCTGAAGGTCAGCGGCAGATAGCCCAGCAGCAACCGTTCCGCTTGCGGGCCGCCGGCAGCGCTGGCTGCTGCCAGGGCGAACGAGCGCTCGACGCGCGCCGGCCAGGCAGCGACCATGGGCGCGAGCTGCGCGGCCATGGGCCGGTTGCGCTGGCGCAGGAAGGCCAGCACGTCATCACGGTCGAAGGCGGTGCCGTTGGCAAACACACCGCCGCGCATGCAGTTGAACAACACATTGGCGCGGTGGTGCGCTGCGGCCATGGGGTCGCCCGAGGACTGGAAGGCATCGGCGCGCGCCAGCAGCTCGTCCAGGCCGGTTGTGTTGGCCTGCACTGCCTTGCGGATTTCGGAGGGTGTGCCGCCGCCGGCTTGCAGCGACTGGCAGAGTTCAAAGGCCTGCACCTGCGAGCGTGGCGAATCGACCACCTGATGCCATTCGATTCCCGCAGCATCGACGGTCGTGTCGAAGTTGACCAGGAAGGCACCGCGGCGGCCGCGCGTCAGGGACTCGGCCTCGACGCGGCCTCTGCTGCAGAAGTCGGCCAGCTGGTGCGTGGACAGCAAGGTCTTGGTGCCGGCGGGCACGCCGGCATGCCAGGCGACCAGAGCTTCGAAGGACTCCTTGGGCTCGGCGCGGTCCCAGATCTTGGCGTACAGCGCGAACAGACCCAGTCGTCCGTCGGCTGCTGACTCGTTCCACTTGTAGGCGTCGGTCAGCACGCTCATCGTGGTCGCGTGCGCCACGCTGACACTGGGCGGGACCAGGTTGAGCAAGCCGTCCAGCACCTGCACCTGAACGGCTGTCTGCATCGACCCTTGCAGCGCGATCAGGCGGGCCGTGCGCACGAGGCCCAGGCCCGCGGCGGTGGACCATTCGAACTGGAAGCGCAAGCGGCCCGCAGGGTGCTGCTCGCAAAAGCGCAGCCGCGTGCCCGAGAGGTTCTTCCATACCGAACGTGCGCCGGCGCTGCCGTCCAGCTGCGGCGCGAACGGTTGCCACAGTTCGGTGTGCGCACCGTCGTGGATGCGGATCCACGTGCGCGGCCCTGTGTGTTCCCAGCGCTGGTGAATGCGGTCGACCGTCTCGTAGGGGAAGAACGATCCTTCCGAGTCGCGACGGCCGGCCGCCAACGACCCTGCGGTGGAGACGAAGGCCCAGACATCGCAGTCGCTGGCCAAGGCCACGAAGAAGGGCGGCTGCTGGTCGTAGCCGGTGATGCGGTACCAGGTTTGCCCGTCGTCTTCGACGAAGCTGCCGTGCGTGGGTTCGTGTGGCACGGCCTGGCCTGTCGATGGGCTCATGGCGCGTTGCACACGAAGCTTGTGATCGAGCGCGGGGGCAACATGACGTTCCATGCGGCTTCGGCCATGCGCAGCGCAAGGTGCTGTGCCTCATCCTGGCGATTCGTCGCCACGACGACTGTCGACAGGTCCGGATTGGCAAACGCCGTGGCTTCGACGGACTGGCGTGCTGACGCGCAAAGCACCCGCTGCGCGCCCGGCTGGATGAAGCGCGCGAAGTGGCCGATCGTCCAGTACGCGCTCTGGTGCATCAAGGCGCCGCTGGCGGTGTCGGCCAGGATCGGGGCGCTGCAGAAGTTGCCGACATGGTTGGGCCCGCCGCGTTCGTCGAGAAGCAGGTTCCAGTCGATCCAGCCCACGGTCCAGCGGTTGAGGTCGTTGATGATGGAGCGCGCATAACGCTCGCCGACTTCCCACGATTCGTAGGGACCGATGTGTGGCCCGCCTTCCTGGCAGCCTTCGGTGAACAACAGCTGCTTGTCGGGCCAGGCGTCGTGCACCAGCTGCAGGTGGTCGAAACAGTCCGTGCCGTACCAGTGGAAACCGGTGCCCCAGACATACTTGGCTGCTTCGGCGTCGCTGTACATCACGCTGGCGCGCTCGACCATGAGGTCGCGGTTGTGGTCCCAGACGACAATCTTCACGTCGCCCAGTCCAGCACCGTGCAGGGCAGGGCCCAGGTGGTCGCGCACGAAGTCGCGCTCTTCCTCGGCCGTGTACAAACATGAATCCCAGCGCTGGTGTGCCGCCGGTTCGTTCTGCACCGACACGCCCCACACCGGCACGCCTTCGGCCGCGTAGGCGCGGATGAAGCGCACGTAGCACTGCGCCCAGGCAGCTCGGCACTCGGGCCGCAGGCGGCCGCCCTCGTTCATCTGGCCGTTGCTCTTCATCCAGGCTGGTGGGCTCCAGGGCGAGACCAGCAACTGGATCGGCCGCGCGGCCACACGCAGCGCAGCCTGGATGAAGGGCAGCAGCGCACGGCGGTCGCGCTCGATGTTGAAGCTGTCGAGCGCGAAGTCTTCGGGCTGCTCGACGTGCGCGTAGTTGCCCAAGGCGAAATCGCATGAGTTCATGTGCACGCGGGCCAGCGTGTAGCCATGACCCGCAACCGGGTCGAAGTAGTCGCGCAGCAGTTGCGCGCGCGCGGCCTCGGGCAGGCCTTGCCACACGGTAGCGGCGGCCTCTGTGAAGGCGCCGCCGAAGCCCATGTGGGTCTGGAAGCGACGCTCGGTGTTGACGATCAGGTGCGGCAGCGACGGGTCGTCTGGTTCGGCTGCGGCCAGCGGCGCTTGTTCGCTCAGCCGCGCGCTGCTGTCGCGGGCGCTGAGAAACACGCGCAGGGATGGGGTGGGCTTCATCGGGGCCGCTGATGGACGCGCACGTGGTCGATCTCCATCTGCACGGGGAAGATGCTGTTGTCGACCTTGCCGCCGAGGTCACCGCCGATGGCGATGTTGAGGATCAGGAACTGCGGAGCATCGAAGGGCCAGCCTGCGTTGCCGGTGCCCGGGTTCAGGTATTCGAAG
This sequence comes from Burkholderiales bacterium, assembly GCA_038324515.1. Taxonomy (GTDB): domain Bacteria; phylum Pseudomonadota; class Gammaproteobacteria; order Burkholderiales; family Burkholderiaceae_C; genus Rubrivivax. The sequence goes on along the minus strand of JBBQIB010000023.1, from coordinate 5,102 downwards.
TGCGCCACGCCGTTGATGCCGAAACGGATGCTTTGCGGTGTCCAGTGCATCTGGTAGTTGTGGAACGCGGTGCACACATCGGGCAGCTGCGTTCCTGCACCCTTGCCCTTGGCGCCGCTGCCGGCGGCCGTGTGCACGGTGCTGAAGACGCGGCCTGGCTGGTGGCCGATGTATTCGAGGATGTCGAGCTCGCCTCCGGCCGGCCAATCGCCCTGGCTGCCCAGCATCCAGATCGCTGGCCAGGTGCCTTTGCCGCAGGCCACCTTGGCGCGGATCTCGAAGAAGCCGTAGGTCCACTCGGCCTTGCCGCGCGTGATCAGCCGCGCCGAGGTGTAGCGCTGGCGGCCCCAATCGGGTGCGGAGGACAGGCTTTCGCGGCGCGCCGTGATGACGAGCCGGCCGTTGCGCAGCGCGGCGTTCTCAGTGCGCTCGGCGCTGTAGTACTGCAACTCGTTGTTGTGCCAGCCGGCCTTGTTGCGGCCGGTATCGTAAGACCACTTGGCGGAATTCGGCACGCCGGGTTCCGTGAACTCGTCGGACCACACCAGGGCGTAGCCCGCAGGCATGGCCAGCGAAGGCTGTGCTTGCGCGCCGGCACAGCAGGCGGCGAGCAACATGGTCGCCAGCCAGACGGCGTGCCGCTTCATTTGCATCCATTCATTTGGACCAATAGACCTCGTCGATGAAGACCTTGGCCGTGCTGCCTCGGCTGGCAGGATTGGCCGTCCTGTCGTAGATGTCGGCGATCACGAGCGCATTGGTGAGCTTGGAGAGATCGAAGTTGGCACCGGCTGCAGTGAAGGCTGAGATCGGGATCGACACCTGACGCCAGGTGCCGTCGTTGACATAGCCATAACCGTCGGCATTGGTATTGCTCGCGACGACAAATACGGCGCCCGCAAGTTGGGTGCCGAAACCAAACATCAGCTTGCCAGGGTAGGTGGTCTTGATCCTGAAGTTGATCTTGCCGCTGGTCACAAACTGGCTCAGGTCTGCGCGGGTGTTGGTCACGGTCAGCACGCCCCAACCGTAGTCCTTCCCGGTAGCCGTGCTGGGTGCCGGCCCGATCTCCATGAAATGTGTGCCTTCGGCCGCCAGGGTGGCGTCGGTGCCCTCGCCTGCAAAGGCATTCGGCGGGCTGTCGAATCCGAACCACTGCGCCACGGGGGCAATCGCCTCGCCTGCCGTCACGGCGTCGGCGTAGACGGTGTAGCGGTTGGCGGTGATGACTGGCGACACCACGGTGGGGGCGTAGACCGCGTCGGCCAGCGTGTAGCTGCCGGGCTCCCACTGGCTGGTCGGGTACAGGCTCTGGATCACGTAGCGGGCCTGGCGGTTGACGTTGAACAGACCCCAGTTGTCGTCGTTGAAGTTGGGATTGACAATCGCCTTCCAGGGCTCATCGAAGGCTTCGAAATAGAAGATCGCGACCGGCCCGCCCATGTTCCGGGTGCTGTCGCCCCAGGCGGTGAGGCGGTCAAGGAACATCTTCTGGTTGACCGGATGCGCAAGGAAGGTGAGGTCGCCAGTCGGGATGGCCTTCCAGCCGATCTCGCCGATCACGATGGGCATGGCCTGGTGGCCCTGGCTGTCGAGGTAGGTGCGCACGGCGGCGAAGTTCACTTTGACGCGTTCAACCGCAGCGTCCATCATCGCCGCAGCGCGGGTGGCCACGGGGGCTGCCTGCTGCTCCCAGTCCCACGGGTCGTAGTAGGTGGACGAGCTGTACAGGATGGGGTAGGAATGCACCGCCGCAAAGTCGATGAGGTTGGTGACGGCAGAGGGCAGGCCCGCCCCACTGCGGCCGGGCAGGCCGGCATAGGCGTCCCAGACATCGTTGGTGGTGATCGGCTGCGGCACGTTGGAGCGCACGATGGTCAGATAGCCTGCCATCACCTCGGGCGTGCTGGTGCCGAAGGCCACCGATTCGTTGCCGACGCTGACCGCGACCACGATGTCCTTGAACTCGTTGGCCAGCTTGATGCCGCGGGCCACTTCGCCATCGTTGAATCGCAGGTTGTTCGCCAGCGTGGTGCCGCTGCCGAAAGTCGGTGCAATGAAGATGCCCAGCTGCACCTTGATGTTGAGCCGGTTGTCTTTGATGATCTGCAGCATCAGGCGTGCAAACCCGTCTGAGCTGTCGAAGGTGCGGATCAGCGTGAATCCGCCCTGGGCCAGCAGCCCCAGGTCTTGCAGCACGTTTTCACGCGTCACGACTTCGGTGTCGCGGTTGTTGGTGCGGTAGGGCGAATAGTTGACGGCTTTGCGGCTGCCGTAGTCGGCGGGCAGCGAGCGCAGGCCGCCGGGCTGCGAGGCGGGCACCGTGCCGCCGCCGCCGCAGGCCACCAGGACCGCGGCCATGCCGAGAACCAAACCGGCAAGCCAGGCGGCTGGGCGAACGCGCGACGAGGCACGGGATGCTTGAGCTTTCATCATGGTAGGTGCCTTAGAACGAGTAGGTCACGCCGGCGGAGAACCCGTTGCTGTATCGGCTGACACGCGCATCGCCGCCCCCGGCGTTGTTGTCGGGCACCGATCTCGGCGCCAGCGTGCAGCTGCCGGCCGGGCGGTCCTTGAGGATGTTGCAGCCCCAGGTCTGGGGCTGCTGCCCGTAGGCCGAGGCGCTGAAGCCGATGGACGCAACCAGCCCGTTGCCGAAGTCGTATGCGCCGCCCAGGGTCCCGCGAACCAGCGAGTTGCCCTGCCCGCGTTCGCTCGGGTTGTCGGTGCGGCCCTTGCTCAGGTAGACCACGCCGGTGTTGGCGCTCCAGCGGCCATTGACGTAGCGCACACCCGCAGTGAAGTCGTTGGTCGTCACGGCATAGCCGGGGCTGCTCACGCCCTTGGCGTCCTGGCCGAAGAAGTCGGCATTGAAGAAGTTGTTGTAGCGGCACTGCCCATCGACGAAGTCGATGCAGACGGCGTAGGCGCCGCTCCAGCGGTTGTGGCGCACGCCGACCCCGACTTCGAAGTTGGAGTTGATGGGGTAGCGCGCCATCACCATCGCCACGCTCTGGCCCGAGCTGCCGATCTTGCTGTCGTATTGCGCGTCGTAGAACACGCCGGTGAACGGCGCGTGGCCCCACGACACGGGCGGGCCGTTGCGGGTGTCCTGGTACATCGCGTCCAGCTTCAGGTCGCCGCGGTAGTAGCGGGCCCAGACTTCCAGGAAGCGCGGCTTGTTCTTCTTGAACGTGGTGTCGCCGCGGTCCCAGGTGGCTTCGAGCACCAGGTCGCCGTCATAGACATCCAGCGTGCGCGCGGTGTAGCGGATGGCCTTGGTGTTCAGGCCGTAACCGGCGCCCGTCGAGGCCCAGGTATCGCCGCCACCGAAGTCGCCGGCGAAGGGGTAGTCGGCAAAGCCCCAGGCCCGGGTCGGGAAGGCGCCGATGCGGATGCTGCCGTAGTCCTCATGGCTCAGGGCGATGTTCTTTTCGTACCAGATGCCAGGGATATCGATCTTGCCGTCGCGCCAACGTTGGCTGATCAGGCCCTGTACCTTGAAGCCCTGGGGCAGGTCGAACTTGACCCCAAGGTAGGGCTGCGCCAGCGTGATGTTGCCGTTGCGTGTGCCAAATTCGCGCCCGGGCACCAAGGCGTCGGCCCAGGGGCGCTCCCGGTTCTCGGCCGGGAACAACTGGCATGCCGATGATTGCGGGTCGCCGACGGTACTCAGGGAATTGACGGGGCCGCCGCCGCAGACTTTGCTGGCTCGGCTGACTTCGGCCTTGGCGAAGCCGGTCAGGCTGAAGGGTCCGAAGTCGATGGCACCGCTCGCGCCGCTGATGGCCAGGCCCGCAGCAACGAGGCTCCAGCGGGTCAGCGGACGCCAACCAGCTGCCGGTTCAGCCAGCATGCGGCGCGGGACGGGCTGGGGGCGAAGCTTGTAATCTTGCATGGTAAATGTGCCCGGCAGAACAGCGTGAAAGCGATTTCAAAGAATAGTCGGCAACGGTCCTTGGCGTCAATGCGGCTGTCGTGGGTGTTTTCCCGCAACGTCGGCGCCGATCCCTTGGAGCCAGGGACGGTCTGGCAGAACAAGGCGCGGTGCGAGCGCGCGCCACCCCGTCCTGCCGCGCGTCGCATCTGACGCTGCGGGTAAATCTGGATCCGCCATGAAAGCGATTTCATAAAGAATGGTGGCCCAGGTTGGGCATGGAGACACCAAACATGAATTGCATCATTGGCTGGGTGCTTGCACTCTTGCTGGGTGTCGCTTCGCTGAGCCCTGCAATTGCGCAGCCAGTCAGGGCCGGCGCGGGTACCTATTTCCTGGCGCCCAAGGGCAAGGACCGCCCGGCGCCTTCGGCGCCGATGCGCACCGAGGCCTTGTTGGCCACGGCAGCGCAGACGAACCAGTGGTACTCGTCGCTGATCTTCAGCCCCAAGCCTGATCCCATCTTTGCCCATCCGCTGACCTTCAAGACCACGCCGGCCGGATTCGAGATGGCGCTGGCGAGCAAGGAGGTCGTGCCGACCGAACGCCGCGATGTCGAGATCCACTACCCGCACCGCGATGCGCTGGTGTTCTCGCCAGTGGCCTTCGAGCCCGGACCGGCGAAGCTGGCCAAGGCCTCCGACTGGGCCATCGACATCGTGATGGCCCGCGGCGCCGACCAGTTGCTTGCGACAGTGGCCCATGCCAGCCCCTACGCCTACTTCCAGCTATCGCGTGGCGACGTGCGGCTGCGCTTGCCTGCACCGGCCGAGCGCATCGACACGGGCGCCGATGCCCGTGTGCTGGGCCTGAAAGTCAAGGGCAAGTCCTACGCCGTCTTCGGCCCCACCGGTGTGCGCTGGGAACAGGTGTCACCCAGCGAATGGATCGGACGCTTGCCCGCCAGCGCAGGCTACTTCTCTGCCAACGCGCTGCCCGACGACAAGCCCGAGACCTTGCAGTTGCTGCTCCGCCACGCCTACGCCTTCGTGCAGGACACGCGCGTGGAGTGGCGCTATGAGCCGTCGACCAGCATCGTGGAGACAACCTTCAAGCTCACCACGCGCGTCATGGAAGGGGCCGACAACGGCCCGCTGATCGGCCTGTACCCGCACCAGTGGTTCAACAACCCCTCAGTGGCCGGCAAGCTGCTGGCCTCGTACGA
>JBBQIB010000022.1:0-28331 GCA_038324515.1 Burkholderiales bacterium | reverse complement strand
TGCAGCCCTATTGGCGCGAGCGCTACCAACTGCAGGCCACGCAATTTCCGCACAGCCAACGCGCTTATGAAGCGATGCTCAGCCTGCCGCTGTACACCCGCATGACGTTGGATGACGTGGCGCGCGTGGCGACTGCTGTGCGCGCTGCGCTGCAGTGAAGGCACGTTTGCGGCCGTCGCAACATCCGCAACAGCCGCCACGACGGCAGCCGTCGCCACCCAACCCGAGCTCAGCGGCCGTGATCCATCCCATCAGCAAACGCTTGCTGGACCTGACGGTTGCCGGCGGCGCTCTGCTGTTGTTGTGGCCTGTGATGCTGGCCGTGGCGTTGGCGGTCAAGCTGGATTCGCCCGGCCCGGTGTTTTTCAGGCACGTCAGGGTGGGGCGCTTTGGTGTGCCGTTCCGTATCCACAAGTTCCGCACCATGCGGCACGCGCCAGAGAGTTTGCCGCTGACCGTGGGCGAGGATGTGCGCATTACCCGCGTCGGCCGCTGGCTGCGCCGCACGCGGCTCGATGAGTTGCCGCAACTGCTGGACGTGCTGCGGGGCGACATGAGCCTGGTCGGCCCGCGGCCCGAAGTGCCGCGTTATGTGGCGCACTACCCCAGCAGCCTGCGTGACCGAGCGCTGGCGGTGCGCCCGGGCATCACCGACCCTGCCTCGTTGCAACATGCCGATGAAGCGCGTCTGCTGGCCCAGGCCGCAGACCCCGAGCGTTTCTACATCGAGCAGATCCTGCCCGCCAAGGTGGCCCAGGCCGTTGCCTACGCGGAAAGCGCCACGCTCGCCACAGATCTGGCCGTTCTGCGGCGCACCCTGCGTTTCTTGCTGCGCTCGCTGCTCAAGCCGCGCAGCAACCCGCCCTGAGATTCAGAGATGAGCCGCCCAGCCCCTGTCTGGCAAGCGCTTGAGCTGGCGCTGGCCCGGCTGCGCCCACACCGGGCCCCACTCAGCCTGCTGGCCGACGGCTTGATGGTGGTGCTGTGCTGGAACATCACCTACCTCTTCAGGCTGGGCTTCGAGCGCTGGATCAGCGCCCGGCCCAGCTACGACCTGTGGGTGTTGGCCGGCATCACCTTGGGCTACCTGCTGGCCTTCATGCTGTTCAAGGTGCCCCAGGGCATGTGGCGTTTTTCTGGCTTTGGCGAGGTGCGCCGGCTGGTCTGGGCTTGCGCGCTGGCTGGCGGGGTGGCTGCAGCAGTGGTCATGGCGGCCGGTTTGTCCAAAGTGCCACGTGCCGTCTTGGCGCTGCACCCGGTGGTGGTGCTGATGGGTGTGTGCTTGAGCCGCATGGCCTACCGGATGCTGTACGAGCATGCCCGTGCGCGCATCACGGGGGGTGACAAAGATGTGCGGCGCGCCATCGTGCTGGGCGCCGGCGCCGCCGCCCGGCTGTTGCTGGCCGGCATCCAGGAGCAGGGCTGGATCGTGCTGGGCCTGCTGGATGACGACCCCGCCAAACGTGGCGCGCGTCTGGGCGGCGCATCTGTGCTCGGCCCGCTGGCGGCCATCACCGAAGCGGCGGTGCGCGGCGCCGCCACCCACATCGTCGTGGCCATGCCGGCAGCCACGCTGCAGCAGCGCCGTCGCGCGCTCGATCTGGCCGCCAGCACCGGCCTGCCGGTGGTCACGGTGCCCAGCGTCGAAGAGCTGCGCACTGGCAAGAGCACGATCGAAAGATTGCGCGAGATCGGCCCCGAAGACCTGCTGGGCCGCGAGCCGGTGCAGCTGGACCAGGCCGGTATCCGCGGTGCGTTGCACGGCAAGACGGTGATGATCACCGGTGCCGGCGGCAGCATCGGCAGCGAGTTGTGCCGCCAGGTGGCCGCGTTCGGGCCGGCCCGGCTGGTGCTGTACGAGTTGAGCGAGCTCAACCTCTACGCCATCGAGCAAGAACTGTCCGCGTCGTTTTCTCAGTTGCCGCTGGTGCGCCTGATGGGTGACGTCAAGGATCTGCCGCATTTGCGCGCCACGTTGCAGCGTTGGCGCCCGCAAGTGGTCTTCCACGCCGCCGCTTTCAAGCATGTGCCGCTGATGGAAGAGCACAACGCCTGGGCGGCCTTGCGCAACAACACCTTGGGCACCCTGCACACAGCGCTGGCCGCGGCCGAAGCCGGTGCCGAGCGCTTTGTGTTGATCAGCACCGACAAGGCCGTCAATCCCACCAACGTGATGGGTGCCACCAAGCGCGCGGCAGAGAGGGTGGTCTCTGCGCTGGCCACTGACTGGCCGGCGACACGTTTCATGGCCGTGCGATTCGGCAATGTGCTGGGCAGCAGCGGCAGCGTGATCCCCAAGTTCAAGGAGCAGATCGCCAAGGGTGGCCCGGTCACCGTCACCCACCCCGACATCATCCGCTACTTCATGACCATCCCCGAAGCCTCGCGCCTGGTGCTGCAGGCGGCTGCGATGGGCCAGACGGCGCAGGTCTTTGTGCTGGACATGGGCGAGCCCGTGCGCATCGTCGACCTGGCGCGCACGCTGATCCGCCTGGCCGGCCACAGCCCGCAAGAGATCCCGATCGTGTTCTCGGGCCTGCGCCCGGGCGAGAAATTGTTCGAAGAGCTGCTGGCCGACGAAGACCAGAGCCTGCCCACCCCCGTGCCGCTGTTGCGGCTGGCGCGGTTGCAGCAGCAGCCCGAAGGTGGGCGTGCGCTGTGCCAGAGCCTGTTGGCACTGGGTGCCAGTGCCGACGGCGACGACGCGCTCGCTCGCCAACTGCTCAAGCAATGGGTACCTGAGTACCAAGCTGCTCAGGTTGCCCCGAAGCACGCGCTCACTTGCTCGGGCTGACCTTGCCGTCCGCCGCCTGCTTCAACACGTCGGGCTGACTGACCAGCAGATCGTTGCCGTCACGCGCCACGACCTTCATCGTCTGCAAGAACTGCAGCGTGCGCGTCACCGTCTCGCGGCTGGTGTTGACCATGATCGCGATCTCCTGGTGCGTGGGCGGCAGGTGGATCACGATGCCGTCGGCACCGCGCCGCTGCGCCAGGATCATCAACTGGGCGCAAACGCGCTGAAACGAGCTGGGCAGCGACAACAGCGCGCGGTGGCTGGCGGCGCGCCGCATGCGCTCTGCCAGGCGCGTGGCCACCGCCTCGGCGCCGGCAGGCGTCGAAAACATCAGCTCGCGCGCCAGCTCACGATCCAGCACCGTGATGCGCGAAGGGGCCACGGCGATGATGTATTCGGGTGCCGGCCGGCCATCGATCACCGACAGCTCGCCAAAAAAGTCGCCGTTCTCGATGAAGTCAGTGCCTACTTCTTTGCCGTCGAGCGTAAAATTAACGGTTTGTAGTCGGCCTTCGATCACAAAGCCCAGGCCCGCGCCTTCTTCGCCACGCTTGATCACCACCTCGCGCCGCTCCAGGCGCCGCTCGCTCATCACACAAGAGAGCTGCGCCATTTTTTCTATGGGCAGCTGGTCAAACAGGCGCAGGCCCTGGAGGATCGGAATCAGGATGGGCATATGGACGAGCATATGGACGGGCATCTGGACGGGCGACTTTGCCCTCAACAATGCCTCGGGCTTGTGATGCAGAACACACCCAGGCGGCCTGAATCGGTGCAAGATGCATTCTGGCTGATGGGTCTGCTGCGGCCTTTTCATTGCGGCTTGCCTTTGCGGCCGTACAGGTGTAAGCCAGCTGGGTCTCGGCCGTGCCTGATGCAACAGGAGTTACAAATGTCCTTTGATCGAATCCTTCAACGCCCTGCCGCCCGCTCACGCCGGCCGGCGGCATCGGCCGGGGTTTCGGCTTCGTTCTCTGTGTCGATCACGACTGCGCTGGGCGCCTTTGCCTCGCTGCTGCTCCCTGTCGCGCTGACTGCGCTGGCAGCGCTGCCTGCCATTGCCTGGGCCACGCCTGCTGCAGAGGTTGGCCGCGTCAGCCTGCTGATCGGTGACGCCTGGGTGGTGCGTGCCGACGGTGCCCAGGTGCAGCTGCAACGCGGCAGCGCCATTCACGTCGGCGACCGGATCGAGACCTCCGCCAACGGGCATGTTCACATGCGGTTTGTGGACAACGCGGCCATCAGCGTGCGGCCTGAGAGCGTGTTGCAGGTGCAGGCTTATCAGTTCGACGTTCAAAAACCGAAGGACAACGAGATCCGCCTGCGGGTCGAAAAAGGCGCAGCGCGGTCGATTTCCGGCGCTGCCACTGATCTGGACAAGTCCCGCTTTCGTCTCAATACGCCGATTGCGGCCATTGGGGTACGTGGCACCGACTTCATCGTCCACACCGACCCGGCCGGTATGCGTGCCACCGTGGCCGACGGCACCATCGTGGTGGCTGCCTTGGGGGGCAACTGTGCCGCCAGCGGCCTCGGGCCCTGCGCTGGCGCCGAGGTGCGCGAACTGTCCGCCGACATGGGCCGCCTGATGGCCGAGGTGCGGCCCGGCGAATACGCCACCCGCATCCTGCCGGCAGTGGACGTGACGGCGGTGGCTGGCAAGGTGCCGAGTGAGACGCTGGTGGGTTTCCCAGCCGCTTCGCTGGCTGCAATGAGGGCAGCAGGTTTGAGTGCTGCCGAGCCGACGGCCGCCGAGATCAGCCGCGGCAATGACCGCGCAGCGGCTGACCTGCTGACGCTGGCGGCAGTCAACATCCCCGACCTCAACCGACTGCCCGACTCGGCAGCCCGAATGCGTTGGGGCTACGACTCCTTCGCAACCACTCCTGAAGACAATGTCACCGAGTTCTTCACTTTGGTGCAATCGGGCCGTCACGTCACCACCTGCGACAGCCTGCGTTGCTTGTGGCGGGGCAATCAGACGGTGCCGGGCGAGCTGTTTCCGTCCACCTTGGGCGGCACAGTCGAATTCCGGCTCAACCGCGCCAGCCTGGCATTCGAGGCCGGGACGCAAACTGAGTCCGCCGTCATCAGCCGCGCCAATCTGACCATCGACTTTTCGCGGCGCACTTTTGCTTCAGCCTTGGATATGGCGTCTGCCTCCGGCGTCAAAGGCGAATTGCGCATGGCAGGCAGCATGCGCGCTGATGGCATCTTCACCCTGCGTGACACCGATCAGTACATCTCGGGCGCGGTCTCGCTGGACGGCAAAGAGGCTGGCTATCTGTTCACCCGCGACGCGGCAGGGGGCCTATTCAGAGGCCGCACGCTGTGGGGCGGGCCCTGACCCAACCCTTCATCGGTCCCTGAACCCGCTCGCTGGCTGAAGCCTTGACGGCCAAACCCATGCAACTCTGGCGCAAACATCCGTGGTTGCTGCGGACCGTCGCTTTGCTGTTTGCAGCGCTGGTGGCCGTGCTGCCGGTGCATTGGGCGCCCGAGTCGGTGCAGCGGATGGAAGACGGCCTGGGCGATTTGCTGTGGCGCGTCAAGTCCGGCGACGTCGCCGAGCGCCGCGTCGTGCTGGTGGACATCGACGAACGCAGCCTGCGCGAACTGGGGCCCTGGCCGTGGCCGCGCCAGACGATGGCCGAGCTGGCCAACAAGTTGCAGGCAGCGCAGGTGCGGGTGCAGTCCTTTGACATCGCGTTCTCTGATGCTCGCGAAGGCGATGCGCAGCTGCTTGCTGCCTGGCAAGCCATCCACCCCGTGGTGGCCCAGGTTTTTTCGCTCGACCCCGGCGTCAACCCAGACGTTGGCGAGGTGGCAGGTGCCATGTCTGCGGCGGCTTGCCCAGCATCTGCCCCGCAGGCCTATGGTCACTACGGTACGGCCCCCAGCCTGCTGCGCGCCAATCCCGTCGTCGGGCACATCACCCCGCGGGTCGGCTCCGACGGTGTGATCCGCCATGTCCCCACGCTGATCTGTCAGCAGGGCCGTGTCTATCCCAGCCTGGCGCTCGCCACGTTGTGGCGCGCTTCATTGGCCGATCCTGTGGCGCCTGGCGCCGCATCGGCCGAAGCTGCCTCTGCTGTTACCGCTATGACGGCGGCACCTGATTGGGTCTGGCACGCGGCATCTGCAGCTTCTGCCGGCAGCCCTTTTGGCTTCTTGTTGTCGCCACCCGCCTGGCTCAGCTCTGAAAGCCTGCCTGGCCTGCTGGTGCCCTTGGACGCCCAAGGCAACATCCGCGTGCCCTATGGGGTCTCGCGGCAAGCCTTTGCATCGGTTTCGGCTGTCGAGGTCTTGCGCGGTGAAGCTGATCTGGGGCTGTTGCGTGGCGCCATCGTGATGGTCGGCGCCTCGGCCTTCGGCATTGGCGACACGGTCGCGACCCCTTTGAGTGCCGTCGCCTCGGGCCTCGAAGTACACGCGCAAAGTGTCGTGGGCTTGCTGGATCAGAGCATTCCGTATACCCCCCGTCTGTGGCCGCTGGCCCAGGCGCTGGTGATGGCTGGTTTGACGCTGCTGCTGCTGGGCGCTGCCACCAGCAGCCGCGTGGTGCCCGCCAAACGTTTGCCTGTGCTGGGTGCGGCCTTGGCAATGCTGTTGCTGCTCGGCGTCGTCGGCGCCTTCAACGCCGGCCTGTGGTTGCCGTGGTGGCCGCTGGTGGTTTTTGCGCTGTTGGCATCGGTGGCCCTGGCCACCGTTGAACACGCTTTGGTGCGCGCCCAGCGCGAGCGCTTGTCGGCCCACCTGGGCGCCTATCTGCCGGCACCAGTGGCCGAGCGCCTAATGGCCACCGAGCCCAGCGGCAACCTGCAGCTCGAGCCACGCAAGATCGCCGTGCTGGCCGCCGAGATCCGCAACTTCAATGCGCTGGCCAGCCACGCGCAGCCGCAAGAGGTGGCAGCCTTGTTGCATGCCTATTGCTGCATGGCGGTGGAAGTTGTCGAGAAGCACGGCGGCGTGGTCGAGAATGTCGTGGCAGATTCGATCGTGGCCATCTGGACCGCCCAACCCGAAGGCGACGCCCATGCGCACAGCGCGGTGGCTGCTGCCAGAGAGCTGTTGCAGGTTTCACGGGCGCTGTTGGCCAGCAGCCACCCGGTGTCGGAGACCAGCCAGATGCAACCACTGGCGCTGGGCGTGGGTGTGGAGAGCGGGTCGGCTATCGTCGGGTCTTTCGGGCCGGCGAGGCGCAGAGCGCACGCAGCTTTGGGTGAGCCGATGAGTGTTGCCAAAAGAATCCAACAAATGACCGCAGATCTCTCGATTCCGATCCTGGTCGGCCCGCAGCTGGCTGCGGTTCTGCCCGCCGAAACTGTAGAGCCTTTGGGTGCCTACCTGCTCGAGGGTCTGGGCAAAGACTACGCGCTGTTCGCGCCGGTCGGGTGGGCTGATCTGGCTCCGGTGGATTCCAATTGGGCGCACAGCGTTGCTGCGCCGCTTGACAAGGCCGGTGATGCGGCAGAGGCGGCCGGTTGGTCCCGCTGGGGCGACAACCGGCGCGCCGGATCCGCAGGCACTTCAGCCTCAGCCATTTTGGGGTCGATCTCCGGGCTCAGGCGCCGCAGCGCGTGAACTTTGGCTGGCCGCTGCCTGGCGCCTCAAATGGGCGCTGGGGCGGTTCCACTGGCCCTGTCGCCATTTGCCGTCCAGGTGGGGGCAATGCTGCGTCAACAGGTCAACTGGGCGGCGCGCCTGACGGCCGGCACACAAGGTGCCACTTCACCCCGGTGCTGGCAGCGGCGGCCTTGTGCTTGTTCACGTTGCAACCGGCGCTGGCGCAAGCAGGCCGCGCGCCAGTGACGGTGCTTGCGCAAGCGGGTGCCAGCGCAGCCCCAAGCAATCCGTGTGACAGTCTGGCCCGCAGTTCCTGGCCAACCACGCTGGTGGCACGCAGGCAGCTGCTGTTCAATTTGCAAGCCTTGCGCCAGAGTTGCATCGACCACGCACCCTTTCTGGGGTTGCTGGGTGGTTTGTTGCTTGAAGAAGGTGACCCCTCACAGGCCCTGATCTGGATTGAACGCTCGCTGTTGCTCGAGCCCGACAACCCTGCCACGCAAGCCAGCCTGGCGCTGGTGCTGGCCGAGCTGGGCCAGCCGCTGGCGTTGCAAGAGCTGCGCCAGGCCTGGCGCGGGCGAGCAGACCTGCCATCTGCGCTGCGCTCCAGGCTCTTTCCACCTCAGCTGCCATCTCTCTACGCGTTGCCTGATGTCCGACTGGGCCAGCCGGAGCGCAGCCGCTGGGGCGCAACAGCAGATGCCAGTGTGGTCACCGGCTATGAGGACAACCTCGACCGCTCCCCCCGGCTCTCGGAGTTGACCTTGACCGTTCCCGAAGGCCCGTTGGTGCTACCGGTCAGCAGTCAGCCCCGCAGGGGCGCAGCAACACTGCTTTCGGGCTCCTTCCAGGCGGCCTACGCGCCGACCCAGTCGACTGTGCTCAGGTCGGGTCTTTCGGCCAGTGCCCGGTCTGCATCCTCGCAGCACGAGACCGACTGGCAGCAATTGCAGTGGGTTTTCAACGCCAGCCAAAGCTGGAACGGCATCCGCGCCCAGATCGAAGTCAGCAGCGCCTGGTTCACGGGCAAGCTGGGTGAGCCCTACCGCCTGCAGCGCTTGAGCCTGGGCGCAGACGCAGCCCTGGGCCCGTGCAGGCTGCGGCTGAGTGCAGACGACGAAGGCCGCACCCAATCCCGCACAGACAGCCTGGACGCCGGCGCCAACGGCGCCGGCCTCAGCTTGAGCTGCAACCTGGACGAGGCCCGGGACTGGACCGCCACGGTGATTGCCCGCGAAGGGCGGGACAGGCCCCGATCGGCAGATCGGCCAGGAGGCGCCCAGCGTCTGAACAGTTACGGCCTGCGTCTGACAGGCACCCTGGGCTGGGGCACGCGTCTGGAAGCCACCGTCCGGCGCAGCGCTTCGGTTGACAGCACGGGTTACAGCCCGTTGCTGCAGGACAACGCCGTCCGCCGACTGCGCCTGACGCAAGCCAGCATCGATTTGGCGCATCCGCTGCCGTGGGGCAACAGCGCCTACAGACTGGAGTTGCTGTTGCAATGGCAGTCGGCCCACCAGCGCAGCAACCTGCCGCTGTTTGACTACCGGGCGCAGAGCCTCTACGGCGGGTTGCGTTGGGCCTGGTGATCGTCAGCCTGGCCGCAGGGTTGTTGTAACAGCGCCACGCAGCCCGCCCAATTGCGGTATTTCTGCGGACCTTTGTGGCGCTTGGCCCCGCAAACCGGGTGTCATAATCTCCGCTGTCATAGGTAGTCGGGGTTCAGGCGTTGCAACGGTGCGACGGCCAGCAAGGATGTGTGATCCTTGTGATGGCCATCACATCGCTGTCAGTCAGCCCGGGTCACACTTCCCGACAGATGATCAGTCCATGCACTTCATTCGGTTCAGCGCCAACAAAGCCCTCCAAGGGCAGAAAACCAGCGGGCGCTGAGTCGAGTGTGAGCAAGACGCGGTCACTCACCCTCGATTTCTTTGCAAAGAAATCTCTGTCTTCAGAACCTGTCTTTAGAACCTACTAGGAGCTCCATCAATGGCTTTTAACAACACCCTCGTTGCTCGCGCAGCAGCATCAATTTGGGGTTTGAAACTGGGCAACGCCACCATGAACGCAGTGTTGGCCCAAGCCAACGCTAACGGTGGCAACCTCACCCCGATCATCAATTCAGCATTCAATGAGTCGTACGCTTCGACTTCCGATGCTGCCATCGCTTCCATCGTTGTCGCCAACCTGGGCCTGACTGGCGCAGCCGCGACTGACGGTGCGGCTTTCATCGTCGGCCAGCTGGCCCCCGTGCCAGACGCAGAGCGTGGCGCTGCCCTGGCCAGCATCGTTAACCTGTTCTCTGGCCTGACCGCCGACCCGGTGTACGGCGCTGCCGCCACGGCTTTCAACGCCAAGGTCGCGCTCGCTGTGGCGCATGCCTCCACCCCCGGCACCTTGGACGGCCCGATCAGCGACCTGCCATCCATGACCAGCTTTGAGCTGGATCTCGATCGTGACAGCATCACCGGCACGTCTGGCAACGACACCTTCAACGCCTACATTTTCAACAACTCGAACACGCTGCAAAGCGGTGACATGATCAATGGCGGTGCCGGCACCGACACGCTGTTTGCCGACATGGGCAACAGCCAGAGCTTTGCTGTCACGCCGATCACGACGGGCGTTGAAAACATCGTCATCCGTGGTCAGTCGCGCTCCTTTGATACTGGCGACAACAACGTCGCAGGCGCAGGTCGCGTGCTGATCGATGCCGAGCGCATTTCCGGCGAGCTGCGTTACGAGTCCAACAACAGCCGCGCCGATGTGATGATCGAGGACGTGCGCATCGCGCCGAGCCAGATCACCAAAGACATCACGATTGCTTTTGTGCAGTCCGATCCAGGCAACGTCGACTTTGGCGTGTACTTCGACCAGCCCTCGCTGATCGCCAACCGCACCACCAGTTCACAGCTGATCTTGGAAGTGTTGGACACCCGCAGCACTGCTGCTGGCCTGAATCCATTGCTGGAAAGCCCATATGACGGCGTCAGCTTCTCGGTCAACGGCGCCTTGGTCGCCTTGCGTGACCCCCCAGGCGGCGGCGCGATCCAGGCGGCCGAGACGTTCCCGGCCCTGTTGGCTGCCATCCAGGCTGCTCTTGCTGCCAATCCCGTGGCCACCGCTGCAGGTGTGACCGCTGCCCTGGGCCCCACCTTCACGGTGGTGGACTCCCTGGGCACGCCAGTCAATGGCACGCAGATCATTCTGTCGGCTACCGGCGCGACCTTCACCACCGGCACCTGGATCGCATCCGCCGGCGTGCCTGGTGATTCTTCACTGCACACCGCGCAGCGCGCCGGCACCACCACCACCGACGACCTGGTCACCAGCACGGTGATCCTGGACGACGTGGGCCGTGGCAGCAACGGCGGCGACCTGCTGATTGGTGGCTTGTCCATTGGTGACACCTCGCCTTCACGGGGCGTCGACCGCTTCGAGATCACCGTCGAGCGCACCAGCAAGCTGGCGACCATCAACTCCACCAACAACTGGCTGAAAGAAGTGCAGTTGAAGAACGGCACCACGGCCGGTGACGTGCAGGTGTTCGGCAACAACCACGTTGCTGGGGGTTTGGGTGGCTTCAACTCGGCTCACACCGAGCAAGTGCCTGGTGCTTTCAACCAGCACAACAACTGGGGCTTCTCAGATGTTCGTTTGATCGACGGTTCATTGATGACGGGCCGCGTGATGTTCGACGCCGAGGTGACCACGGCCTCGTTTGGCAAGTACATCCTGCTCTCCGACACCGCTTCCAACCCTGCTGGCGACAACACGTCCATCGTCACCAAGACGACGCAAGTCGCTGATTTCATCTACTCGGGTGGCAGCAACAACGACACGATGAACGTTCTGGTCGAGCAGGCCATCGTTTCGAGCAACAGCACCATCCAGCCGGGTCGTGAAGACTTCTCCTTCAGGATCAACGGTGGCGCCGGCAACGACGCGATCACTGCCCGCATGGCTTCCACGAACAACGACGGTCTGGATGGCGGCATTGCGGCTGAGGCTTGGTATCTGCATCAGAAGGCGCTCGCCAACTTCACGATCGATTCGGGCGCCGGCAACGACACCGTTCGCACGCCAGGTGCGGGTGACATGATCATTTTGCTGGGTGATGGCGCCGACACGGTGTATCTGGACAACACGGGTGCGCAGGTTGTCGTTGGCTTTGGCACGGGTGGCATCACCAACACCAACGGCACCACCGGCCCAGTCGTCGGCCAGCGCGCCACTTGGGTGTTTGGTACCGCTGACCAAGCCACGGTGGGTCCGGTTGCTGCACGCGACCTGAACAACATCGCGTCCGACCTGATCAACAACAACTACGGTGCCAACATCGCCCTTCCTGGTACGGAAAGTCTGTATCGCGCCACCATCACGGTCACCTATAAAGGTCTGACTGCAGCGGTCCAGTTGCCTCTGGGTGTCTATCGTCCGACCGATCTGCACGTCAACCAGGCCATCAAGTCTGCGGTCAACAACGACGCAGTTCTGAGCAAACTGCTGGTCGCTGAAGACGGCCCGCTGTACTCGCTGGTGGTCAAGTCGTTGATCGACGGCGATCAGGTGGTGACCGACCTGGGTGTTGTTTTGACGGCCTACATCGTGACCACCGGTCTGACGTTGGCCGATGAGCGCGCCGCCTACACGGCACTGAACCCTTCGGACACGACCCCGACCGATACCGAGTTGCAAGCCCTGTTGGCCGACGGCAAAGTGCAGTTTGATGCCAAGGGTGACTACGTTGCCAGGTTCGGCAACATCGCAGGCACTGACCTGGTTGGTGAAGACAGCGTCACGCCAAGCGACAACACCGTCACGCCAGGTGCCGGTAACGACGTGATCGTGATGGGCACCACCGACGGTGGACTCACCACCACCGAGAACAGCACTGACACCGTGAATTACGGTCTGGCCTTCGGCAACGACACGATCGTGTGGTTCCAGGCTGGCTTGCTGGCCAACGGTGGGGATGTGCTCAATCTGCGTGTCACGGGCACCAAGGCGGGCGGCTTGGAAACCGTGGGTGCTGGACCAGCGCCTGCCGTCGGCGGCATCCTCTTTGTCACTGCAAACACCGACGGATCGCTGGGTGTGTATGCAGAGACAGTGGCGACCGACACACTGGCCGAAGTGCTTGCGCTGTACACGGACAGTGGTGCCACCACTGGTGCGACCAAGACTGCGGTCTACATCGCTGTGAACACGTTGACCAACGTCGGCACGGTCTACGCGATCACCGATCCCGTGGGCACCAACAACGTTTCTGCCGTTCTGGCCGGCACGATCGACTTGGCCGATACGCTGTGGTCGACCCTGACCGCAGACAACTTCGTCTGAGTTTGAGTTGCTTCATCACCCGCTCGCGCGGGTGATGTTTGCCGACATCCTGAAGGGCCCGCTCCACTGGCGCGGGCCTTTTTTATGGTGTGTTGCGATTTGCATCGTGTGTCCGATGTCGTAGTGCAGCGACAGACGGCAGACTATTCATATAGGAACTGATATCATCCAGTTCCTATATGAATACGCGGCTCCTGATCCCTTTGCATTGCAGCCCCGACCAGCTCTCGAAGCTCGTCGATCTGCAGCTGGCTTTCTCAGCGGTATGCAATGCCCTGGCCCCCGTCGCGCAACGCACGCAATGCTGGAACCGCGTAGCACTGCACCACCAGACTTATCGCGACATGCGCCAGCGCTTTCCGCAGATGGGCTCACAGATGATCTGCAATGCGGTGTACTCGGTCTCCAGGGCCTGCAGGCTGGTCTACCAACATCCCCAAAGCCCCTTCCACCCCAGCAAGCTGGCGGGCAAGCCACTGCCGTTACTGCGCTTTCTGCCCGATTCGCCGGTTTACTTCGATCGCCACACCCTGAGCCTGAAAGAGGGCAAGGCGTCGCTGTACACGCTGGACGGGCGCATGCGCTTCAACCTGCCGCTGGCCCCTGTGGACGAGCAACGCTTCAGAGAAGGCCGCCTGCGCGAGATCGTGCTGTTGCGCCACGGCGAAGGCTTTGCGTTGAGCTTCTGGCTCGACGACAACGCCGAAGATGCCAACAGCGTCACGCGCGCGGATGGGGCTGCGTTCAGCGCCAAGGGAGAATTCCCTGAGCATCTGCTGGCGATCGAAGAGCCGCAGAACATTGCGCCCGATCAGCAGGCGCCCGCACGTCATTTGCCTGCAGCCAACCCCATGCCAACCAACGCCGTCCGCACATGAGCGCCACCACAGCCAACACCGCTGCTGCAGGTTCGGCCGCACCAGATGAACTCAAGCAGGCCCTGCAAAGCCCTATGCGACGCTATTGGCAGGCCTTGCGCCTGAGCCTCGTGGTGGGCGTGCTGATGCTGGCCCCGACCTGGTTCATGTTCGAGGTCTACGGCCGAGTGCTCAACAGCCGCAGCGAAAGCACACTGGCCTGGTTGCTGATCGCTGCCATCCCCATTTATGTGGTGCTGGAACTGATTGAGCTGGTGCGCCACCGCACGCTGCAAGCTGCGGCGCAGCATGTGCATGAACGGCTCAAGCGGCGTGTCTTTGATGCCAGCTTCGCAGCCAACCTCAAACGTGCGCCGGGTGGCAATGTGCAGGCGGTCAATGATCTGAAGACAGTCACTGATTTCATCCCCTCACCGGCCGTCACAGGTGTGCTGGATTTGCCCGCAGCGCTGGGTTGTCTGGTGCTGCTGTTCCTGATGAGCCCGTGGTTGGGCGTGCTGGCCATGATCACGGCCGGTCTGCACGCCAGCATCAGTGCCTACCAGGAGCGCAATTCCTCAAGGCCTTATGGCGAAGCCAACCGTGCCGCTGGAGAGGCCCAACTGCGCGCCGCCGGCACCCTGCGCAACGCTCAGGTCATCGAGTCGATGGGCATGGCGCAAGCCATGCACAAGCGCTGGACCGAGAGCCAGAGCCGCTTCATGCTGCGGCTGGGGCAGGCTTCTGACAGTGCAGGTGCCGGCAGTGCGGCCTCGAAGATGCTGATGCAGCTGCAGGGCTCGTTGCTGCTGGGGCTGGCCGTCTGGTTGTCTCTCAGCAACAGCCTGGTCGGTGGTGCGGCGATGGCGATTGTGGCTTCGATTCTGGGTGGGCGCGTGCTGGCGCCGTTGGCCCAACTGGTGGGCCAGTGGCGTGCGGTGGGTAACTTGCGCAGTGCGTACGGCCGCGTACAAGCCTTGTTGAAATCGATCCCCGAAAAGGCCCCGGGCATGGTGTTGCCGGCCCCCAAAGGCGTGCTGATTGCCGAGGGCCTGGTGGTCTGCCCGCCAGGCACGCAGACACCGGCGCTGAACAATGTCAGCTTTGGCGCTTTGCCCGGTGAGATGCTGACGGTAATCGGCCCTTCAGCCGCCGGCAAGAGCACGCTGGCGCGCACCGTGATCGGTGTCTGGCCCGCCCAGGCCGGCAAGGTGCGGCTGGACGGTGCCGATATGCACAACTGGCACAAGACGCAGCTCGGTCCGCACATCGGCTATCTGCCGCAAGGTGTGGAGCTGTTCGACGGCACGGTGGCAGAAAACATCGCCCGCTTTGGAACGGTGGACAAAGCCCTGGTGCGACAGGCTGCCGAAGAGGTGGGCATCACCGAAATGATCGAAGCGCTGCCTCAAGGTTTTGACACCCAGATCGGCGATGAAGGTGCCGTGCTCTCAGGTGGCCAGCGCCAGCGCCTGGGCCTGGCGCGCGCCGTCTATGGTCAACCTCGGCTGGTGGTTTTGGACGAGCCCAATTCGAGCCTTGACGACGCAGGAGAGAAAGCACTGCTGGCGCTGATTGGCGTGCTGAAGAAAAGAGGCACCACAGTCATCAGCATCACCCACCGCACGTCGATGTTGGGTGCGGCCGACAAGCTGCTGCTGCTCAACGAGGGGGCGGTTGCCAATTTCGGGCCGCGAGACACCGTGCTGACGGCGCTGCGAACGGCCCACGAAAAGGCTGAGGCGCAGGCCAAAGGCGCTCCGGTGGCTGCCAAGCCAGCCGCTGAAGCGTCAGTGGCAGCACCCAAACCCGCACCCGCACGCGCACCCAGCGTCCAACCGGGTACGGCTGTGCGTCCGGGGTCCGCCAACCCGCTGGCGGGCAATCCGCTGGCTGGGGCCGGCACGGCTGCTGCGATTGGCTTAAGGAAGAAGGCATGAATACCGCCACCGCCACCCGGCTCGGCCCGGTTCCGGGCCGGCCCTCGACCATGCCGGCAGGCGCAGCAGGGGCTGCAACCGCTGCAGGCGGGGCGGCGCTCGCCAGCCCCCCGCGCTTCCTGCAGGGCCCGCTGGGCCAATTGCTGTGGACTTTCAGGCGCGAGTTCATGTGGCTGCTGATCTTCAGCATGTTCGTCAACCTGCTGCTGCTGGCGCCCACGCTGTACATGCTGCAGGTGTTTGACCGTGTGATGGCCAGCGGCAATGGCATGACCCTTTTGGCGCTGACTGTGACGCTGGTGATCCTGCTGCTGGTGATGGCCTTTGCTGAATGGGTACGTTCGCGCCTGCTGGTGCGCGCCGGCGCGCGCTTCGACGATGTCTTGAACCGAAGCGTCTTTGGTGCGGCTTTCATGGCTCAGCTGCGGCAGCCGCAGCGCAGCCCGCAGCAGCCGCTGACCGACATGAACACGCTGCGACAGTTCCTCACCGGCAACGGCGTCTTCGCAATCGTCGATGCGCCCTGGGCAGTGGTTTTCATCGGCGTGCTGTTCTTGATGCATCCCTGGTTGGGCTGGTTGTCGGTGGTGTTTGTGGTCCTGCAATTGACTCTGGGTTTTGTGGTGCAGCGTCTCAGCGGCCAGGGGCAGAAGCTGTCGCAGGAGTTGTCGCTGGATGCCAGCCAGTATCTGCAGGCCAAACTGCGCAACTCCGAGACGGTGGAAAGCATGGGCATGCAGCCCAACCTGCGCCGCCAATGGATGGCGTTGCACGAGCGCCAGATGGCCAACCACGAAAGCGTGCAAACCACTCAGTACCGTGTACAGGCAGCGATGAAGTTCCTGCAGTACACGCAGCAGGCGCTGATGTTGTCTTTGGGTGCGCTGTTGGCCATCGAAGGCAAGATCACGCCGGGCGCAATGGTGGCGAGTAACGCCTTGATGGGCAATGCGCTGCGCCCCATCGGCGTGATCGTGCAAAGCTGGGGCCAGTCGGTTGAAGCCCGCGCTGCGTGGGCGCGGCTGACCAGCCTGCTGATGGCGCAAGCCGCAGAGCCGACGCAGGCACCCGCGGCAGAAGTCAAGGGCCAGCTGAGTCTGCGCAATTTGCAAGCCACGGCGCCGAATCGAGAGACGCCGATCCTGCATGGCCTGGATGCTGATTTCAGGGCCGGTGAGGTGGTCGGCATCCTCGGCCCTTCGGGTGCCGGTAAATCCACCCTGGCGCGCTGCTTGCTGGGCATTTGGCCCGGCGCAACAGGCGAGGTATTGCTCGATGGCCACCGGATGCGGGATTGGCCACGCTCGGCCTTGGGCCCTCATCTGGGTTACCTGCCGCAGGACATCGAACTCTTCGACGGCACCATTGCAGACAACATCTCGCGCTTTGGGGATGTCGACCCTGATCAGGTCATCGACGCTGCTCGGCGTGCCGGCATCCACGACATGATCCTGCGCCAGCCCAAGGGCTATGACACCTCCATCGGTGACGGCGGCGCCAGCCTGTCGGGCGGGCAACGCCAACGCCTGGGCTTGGCACGCGCCATCTTGGGCCACCCTGCGGTGGTGGTGCTGGACGAGCCCAGCGCCAACCTGGACGATGCCGGCGAAAAAGCGTTGGCCAGCGCATTGCGAGATCTCAAGTCGCGCGGCACCACGGTTTTCATGATCGTGCATCAACCGCAGTTGCTGGCCGTGGCCGACCGCGTGCTGGTGCTCGAAGGCGGACGCATCACGCAGATGGTCGAGCGGCCTAAGCCTGCGCAGTCTGTGCAGCCTGTGCAGTTGGCAGGCCAGGCTGCGCCCGCAGAGCGCCCCGCCACGCCGCAGGCCCCGGCTGCCGTTGCGACCGCCCCCAACACTTCGTCACCCACAGATCAGAACAAATGAACAGCGCCGTATCGCAATCAGCCACTTCGGCAGGTGGCAAGAATCCTGACGCAGTGGATGCCACTGAAATTGCCCAGTTGTCCGACACCCGCACACCCATCCGCATGGGCTTTTGGGTGTTGGTGGTGGGCTTTGGCCTGGCGCTGGCCTGGGCGGCATGGGCGCCACTGGACGAAGGCGTGGCGGCCAGCGCGGTGGTCTCGGTCGAGAGCCGTCGCAACACCATCCAGCATGTGCAGGGCGGCGTGGTGCATCAGGTCAGGGTCAGGGACGGCAGCATCGTCAAGGCAGGTGATGTGCTGATCGAGCTGGACGCTGCCGCTTCACGTGCAGGCAACGAAGCGATCCGCCAGAACTATTTTTCGCAGCGCGCGCTGGAGGGGCGCTTGCTCGCTGAAATCAGCGGTGCAGCCAGCATCAGCTTTCACCCCGATCTGTTGACGGCCTCCAACCCGGTGGCAGTTCAGTTGATGGCCGTGCAGCAGCAGTCGTTTGCCGCCCGCCGCTCGGCGCAGCTGTCTGATCTGGCCGCTGGCGAACAGACCATCGCCGGGCTGGAAGCCCAGCTGGCTGGCTTGCGCCAGATGTCGCAGAGCCGGCGCGCGCAGCAGGCTTTGCAAGCCCAACAGGTGCAAAGTGTGCGCGCCCTGGCCGACGAGGGCTTCGCGCCACGTAACCAGGCGCTGCAGCTGGAGCAGGCGCAGGCGGAGTTGCGCACCTCGCTGGCCGATCTGGACGCCAACATCGCCCGCGTGCAGACCAGCATCGCCGAGGCCAGGCTGCGCATCTTGCAGCGCCGGGGTGAGTACGCCAAGGAAGCTTCCACCGAACTGGCCACCGTGCGTCGTGAAGTGCAGGCCAACCAGGAGCGGCTGCTGGCATCCGGGCAAGAGCTGCAGCGCATGCAGATCAGTTCGCCCGTCGACGGGCAGGTGCTGGGCCTGGCCATCAGCGGCGTGGGCGGAGTGGTGCAGCCCGGGCAGCACCTGATGGACATCGTACCGGCCGGGCAGGCGCTGCGCCTGGATGTGCGCATCCCGCCGCATGTGATCGACCGCGTCAAAGTGGGCGACGAAGTCGAAGTGCGCTTTTCTGCTTTTGCCGCCACTCCGCACCTGGTGGTGCTGGGCAGGCTGCTGTCCTTGTCGGGCGATGCATTGCCAGACCCTGCCAGCCAGAGTGGAGCCACCTATTTTTCGGGGCGCGTGGAGCTGACCGAAGAGGGCGTGCGGGCTTTGGAAGGCCGCACCGTGCAACCTGGCATGACCGCAGAAGTGTTGATCAGAACCGGCGAGCGCTCTTTGCTGACCTACATGCTGAATCCGTTGATGAAGCGCATTTCAGCAGCGATGACGGAGCACTGATGGTGAACGTCAGCATGACCTGCCTTTTGTTTGGCTTCCAAAGTGGCCAAAGCCACGCCTGGCAGCCGAGCCGCCTCAGCCAGATGAGCTGCGCCCTGGCCGGACCTTCGGCTTTGGCTGTTGCCCTGGCGGCTGCCGTCGCGCTGCCGCTGGTGTTCGTCAGCCAGCCGGTATCAGCTCAGGCCACGCCTGTTCTGCCGTCTGCAGGGGTTGTGGTGGGCGCTGCGGTTTCCTCTGCAGTCACGCCCACGCCGACGCCAGCGTCCACGTCCACGTCCACGTCCACGTCCACATCTGCACTCAGTTTTGCCCAGGCCTACCAGGCTGCCAGAAGTTTTGATGCGGGCTATCGCGCTGCCGGGCATGTGCGCGACGCCACCTACTTCAACGTGCCCATTGCGCGCGCAGCACTGCTGCCCACACTGAGCCTGACGGCCGCTGAAAGCAGTGTCAAGGGCACGCGTGAGTTCGCCAACGGTTTGAACCAGCAGGTTCGCACACGCCTGAACTACGAGGCGCCGCAGGCCAGCCTGCAGCTGCGTGTGCCGCTGCTCAACTACGAGGCCTACAACGTCTACAAGCAATCCCAGGTGCAAACAGTCGCTGCCGACGAAATCTTCCGCGCCGAAGGCATGGACCTGATAGACCGGCTGGCCACCAACTACCTGCAAGTGATGCTGGCCGGTGAAGGGCTGACGCTGATCAAGACGCAGGTGGCTGCGTTGGAGGTGCAGCTGCAGCAATCCATCCAGCGAGAGCAGCGTGGTGAGGCCACGCGTGTGCAAGTGGTGCAGTTTCAGGCGGCGTTGGACTTGTCCAAGGCGCGTGTGCTGGAGGCTGAAGACCAGCTCCAACTGGCCCGCCGCCAGCTGGAGCGCCTGACCGGTGTGCCGAACGCGCAGTTTCCCAGTCTGCCCGCGCAGGTCAACAGCCTGATGCCGATGCCCGACAAGCTGGGCGATTGGCTGGAGTTGGCACGCGGGCAAAGCCCTTCGTTGCGCAGCCGGGAGATTGCGTTGGAGCTTTCCAAGCTCGCCGTCAAGCGGCAGTTTGCTGGCCACCTGCCGCGCATCGAGCTGGTGGCCAGCCTGGCGCGTAGCCGGAACGACACCAGCAGCAACGTCGGCCAAAGCACCAATCTGCGCTCTTTGGGTGTGCAATTGACGGTGCCGCTGTACAGCGGCGGCGGCGTGGATGCATCGGTGCAGCAGGCCAGCTCCCGGCAGGCTCAGGCCGAAGAAGAAGTCCGACAAGAACGTGAGTTGCTTGAAGTGGAAATCCAGCGCTACTATCAGGCGGTCATCAATGGCGATCTGAAGATTGCCGCTTACCAGCGCGCGGTCGCTTCCGCCGCTCTGGCCTTGCAAGGTGCACGTCGCTCACAAGAGCTGGGCATGGGCACCGCCAGCGACGTGGCCGATTCGCAAAGCCGGCACTTCGTGGCACTCCGCGATCTGGCGCAAGCCAGGGTCGAGCAGATGTTGTCACGTGTGCGTTTGCTGGTGCGTGCAGGTACACCGATGGGTGAGGTGGTGGCCGACCTGGATGCGTCTTTGCTGGCTCGGAACACCCAGGTCGCAACAGCCAAGCCATGAAGCCATACTCCCCAAATCACGCGCCCGGCTTGAAAAACCTTGTCCTGGCAAGCCGGCGTCAAGCCTGCTGTAGATGGCTGGGCCTGACAGGCATGCCGAGCCTGACAGCCGCTGTTGTACTGGCGACGCTGACGGCCTGCGGCGGCGGTGGCGGTTCAACCAGCGTCACTACGCTCAGCGCCAGCGGGCTGCGCTTTGGCGGCAACATGGTGGTCACGGTCAATGGCGCGGGGTTGGATGATCCGGGACTGCAGATGCGGGTGGTCGGCCCTTGCGCAGACGTGGTGCGCAGCACGGGGCCGAGCGACTCGCAGACGACCTTCAGCTGCCGCCTGACCGGCGTCGGCCAGATAGAGCCGGTGATCCGTACCGGCACCGGCAGCGTTCTGGCCAGCATCAAGGTCACCGTACCCACGCCGCAAATCAGCATGACCCTGACCCAGGGCACCCGAGTCGGCACGATGGTGATTGAACTCGACCCCAACGCCGCTTCAGAGACAGTCAAGAACTTCCTGGACTACCTGAGCACCGACTTCTACCGCAACACCATCTTTCACCGTGTCGTCAACGGCAAGCTGGCGCAGGGTGGGGGTTACACTGGCGGGCCGACGCGCAAGTCTGCAACACTGGCGCCCATCGTGCTGCAAAGTGACAGGGGTCTGAACAATCTGCGCGGCACCATCGCGATGGCACGCACCAGCGCGTTCAATTCGGCCACCAGCCAGTTCTATTTCAACGTCTCTGACAATCCGGAGTTCGATTTCATGGGCCCCGATCTGCCGGGTTATGCCGTGTTTGGCCGCATCATCAGTGGTCTGAACGTGCTGGATGAGCTGGGCCGTGTGCCGACGCAGATCGTCGACAACGAGTTTCCGGCCCTCCCGCTGCAACAGATCGTGATCACTGCCATCAGCCAGTTGCGCTGACAGCGCAACTTGCGCAACCTGCGCAACCTGCGCAACAGCTGATCAGACATCGCATGAACACCTGGCTACAGGCTCTGCCCCGCGCCTGGCCGCTGGCCAAGCGCGACATCCTGGCGCGCTACCGCGGCAGCCTGGCCGGCCTGGGCTGGGCGTTGCTGGCGCCCTTGATGATGGTGGCAGTGTACGCCTTGGTTTTTCGCGGCGTGTTCCAGGCCCGCTGGGGTGTGGCGGGCACGGGGCCCGACGGTTTCGGCTACGTGCTGCGCCTTTTTGTGGGACTCACGGTGTTCACTTCGGTCGCCGAAGTGGCCACCCGCGCCACCCGGCTGATGCAGGACAACGCGGCGCTGGTCAAGCGCGTGGTGTTCCCGCTGGAGTTGCTGTGCGTGGCGCTTTTGATGCAGGTGGCCGTGCACTCCGTGCTGCAGATGGGGGTGGTGGCGCTGGCGGTGCTGTGGCTGGGTGACGGCATGCGCTGGTCATGGAGCTGGTTGCCGCTGGCCTTCCTTTGGCTGCTGGTACTGCAGTACACGCTGGCGCTGCTGCTGGCGGCCGTGGGCACCTATTTGCGTGATCTGCAGCACCTGGTACCGCTGGCCGTGACCGGGCTGATGTTCTTGTCGCCGGTGTTTTACCCCAGCCATGCAGCGCCGCCAGCGCTGGGGCTGATCCTGGCGCTGAACCCGCTGTCGGCCCCGATGGAATTCTTCAGGGCCGCCTGGTTTGGTGACCCGGTCAACTGGCCGGTGGCCTTGACGCAGTTGATCGGTTTGGTGGTGGCGCTGGGGGTGGCCCGCTGGGTGTTCCAGCGGCTGCGCCCGGGTTTTGCGGATCTGGTGTGATGGCGGCCGCAGAGTTGCCGATGATCGAGCTGCAAGGTGTATCCAAGAGCTACACCACCGAGCCGCGCGCCGGGCTTCGCCTGTGGCGGCAGTTGACCGGCAAACAACACCGAGGCCCGCAGTACCACGCCCTGAAAGCCATCGACCTGCAGATCAGGCGCGGCGAAGTGGTGGGCATCATCGGCCGCAACGGCGCCGGCAAGTCCACGCTGCTGCAAGTGGTGTGCGGCGTGCTGCAGCCCAGCAGCGGCCAGCGCAACGTGCGCGGTCGGGTGGCGGCATTGCTGGAGCTGGGTGCCGGCTTCAACCCCGAATTGACCGGCCGCGAGAACGTGCGCCTGAACGGCCCGTTGCTGGGCTTGAGCGACGCTGAAATGGGTAAACGGATGGGCGGCATCATCGATTTTGCCGGCCTGGCCGACTTCATCGACCAGCCGGTGCGCAGTTACTCCAGCGGCATGTTCGTGCGCCTGGCTTTCTCGATGGCCACCAGCGTCGACCCCGACATCCTGGTGGTGGACGAAGCCCTGTCGGTGGGCGACGGCGCCTTTGCGCGCAAGTCTTACGAGCGCATCATGGCGCTGAAGGATCAGGGCGTGACGATCCTGTTCTGCTCGCACTCGATGTTCCAGGTCGAGCAACTGTGCACCCGCGCCTTGTGGATCGAGGCGGGCGAGTTGCGCTTTGACGGTTTTGCCCACCAGGCCACCGTCGAGTATTCGGAGTGGCTGGCCCGTTTTGAGCAGGGCCAGAGCGAATTGCCGGCGCAGGTGCAGCGCTTTGAGACCGAGGCGGCGGCCATCACGCGGGTGCAGATCAGACCCACCGTCGATGGCCAGCCCTTCATGAACCGGCGCGATGCCCTGTGGCTCGACATCGCGCTGCGCAGCGACCCCAGGTTGCCCAGCCCCACCCTGGGCGTGGTGGTCCACGGCGCCGATGCCCGTCCCATCACCAGCGCGGGCAGCTGGATTGACGGCGCGCCGCTGCAGCGCCTGCCTGATGGCAGCGCAAACGCCACGCTGGTGCTGCCCGAGATGCCTTTGCTCAAAGGCCGCTACACGGTCTCGGTCTACGTGCTGTGCGACCGCGCCTTGCACCTCAACGCCGCTGCCGAGCATGCCGCCAGCTTTGAGGTGCGGCAGGACCATGCCGAGCAGGGCGTGGTCTCGCTGCCGCACTCTTGGGTCATGGAGACGAGGTGAAGGAGACTGGATTACACAGACTGGATGAAGGAGACAGGCTGATGGCGATGACAGCGCCCACCCCGGCTGCAAGTTCACGCTGCATCCAGGCACACGGTCTGGACCTGCAGCTCGACCCGCTGGACAGCCTGGGCCTGCTGGGTGGCCAGCCCTTCGAGCCCGAACTGGCGGCGGCGCTGCAGCGCTGCGTGCTGCCAGGGCAAACAGTGGTGGATGTCGGCGCCAACATCGGCTACTTCAGCTTGCTGCTGGCGCAACTCGTCGGGCCCGCTGGCCACGTTCACGCCATCGAGCCGGCGCCTGCCAACTTCGATCTGCTGCAGCGCAATGTGCGCGTCAATCGCTTGCAGCAGGTGCAATTGCATCAGCTGGCACTGGGCGAAAAGACGGGCGTGGCGCAACTGCACCTGAGCACCTACAACCACGGCATGCACCGGCTGTACCCTTCGGTATGCAACGACGGCGCCACCTTGCCCGTGCCCGTGCAACGCCTGGACCAGTTGCTGCCCAAGGCCGGCGTCGATGCCATCAAGATCGACGTCGAAGGCTACGAACTGCCCGCGCTGTTGGGCGCCGAGCAACTGCTGCGTGCCAATCCGGCCGTCAAGATCTTCAGTGAGTATTGCCCGCCAGCCATGCTGGAGGCCGGGCTGCAGCCGGCGCATTTCTTGTCCTATCTGCAGGCCCTGGGTTTTGTGCCGCACATCCTGGAGGGCCAAGCCGTTTCCTGGGACGAGCTGTGGGCTGATGCACAGTGCTACGTCCGCGCCGGCCGCGAGGCCTTTGTGCAAGCCACTGCGGGCAAGACCAACCCGGAGATTCTTGAAGCGGTACAGCGCCTGGCGCAGCGCGCCGGCTGCCACCGGCCGGTGATCGAGAATCTGCTGTTTTTTCGGCTGTGACTGAATTGACGCAAGCTCAAGCTGCCGGCCCCGGCCCCGACCCCGCGCGCCCCCTGACGGGCCCGCTGCAGGCGCTGAGCTTCCCGCTCAATGTCTATGCCGCATTCCTGGAGTGGGCCGAAGGCCGCTGCGACTGCCTGCACTACGGTCTCTTCGATGGACCCGACGATCCCATCTGGCAAGCCCAGGCACGCGCCAGCCAGAGCTTGTGGGCCGCGCTGCCGGCGCCGCCCACGAGGGTGCTGGAGGTGGGCATCGGCCTCGGCCAGACGCTGGCCAGGCTGCGTGACGCGGGCTATCAAGCCACAGGCCTGACGCCAGAGCCGGCGCAGATCGAAGCGGCACGCGCCAGCCACGGGCAAGACCTGGCCATCGATCTGGGCAGGCTGGAAGACTACGCCGGCACCGGCCAGGGCTTCGAGCTGATGCTGTTTCAGGAAAGCGCCCAATACATCGGCTTGCTGGATCTGTTCGAAAGCGCCAACCGCCTGTTGGTCCCGCAAGGTGCGACCCTGGTGGTGATGGACGAATTTGCGCTCAAGCGCGAAGGCGAGGGCGATTTCGGCCTGCATCTGCTGCCCCATTTCAAGGCCCTGGCCAGGCGTTTTGGCTGGCAACTGCAAGCCGAGCTGGACTTCAGCGCAGCGGCCAAACACACCGTGGACGTGCTGCTGGCGCTGACCCGCCGCTACGCCTTGCGCCTGCAATCCGAGCTCGATGTGACGGCGCAGGCGGTGCACGAGCTCGAGCTGGCGCTGCTGCGCTACCAACGCAACTACCAGCAGGGCATTTATGGCTACGCTTTGCTGCGCCTGCATCGCAGCCAGCTGCCCAAGCGCCGGCCGGTGCCGCTGCGGCCGCAGACATCCGGGCAGATGCGCAGCTTGTTCGAGCGCGTTTTCAAGCGCCCGATGACGGATGAAGAGTGGCAGTGGAAGTACGGCCAAGGGCGAGGCCAGGGCATCGGCCTGGAAGACGCGCAGGGCCGTATGGTGGCGTTTTACGGCGGTTTGACGCGCCCGGTCTTGCTGGCCGGGCGGCCTCGGCAGGCCAGCCAGATCTGCGATGTGATGGTGGCGGGCGATGGCCACGACTCGCTGGTACGCCACGGTGCCTTGCACCAGGTGGCAGCCACCTTTCTGGAGCAGCAGATGGGCTGGGCCCGGCCGCATGCCGTGGGCTTTGGATTCCCCACCGAGCGGGCGCTGAAGGTGGGCGAGCGGCTGGGGCTGTATCAGCGGGTGGATGAGTTGGTGCAGCTGAGCTGGCCGCCAGGCTTGGCCGAAGGTGCCGCCGAAATGACAGCCGATAGGACAGCCGATAGGGCAGCGGATAGGGCAGCCGAAACTGCAACCCAAACTGCAACCCAAAGTGCAGCCGAACCTGCAACGGCGCCAGCGCGCGTCATCAAACAAGCTGCCGCATGGTCTGCCCAGCCGCTCGATCTGCGCGCCATGCAGCCGGGTGACGCGGCCTGGCTGGCCTGCGACAAGTTGTGGCAAACCATGGCCACATCGTTTGCCGACTCGGCCTTGCCTGTGCGCGACCCCGCGTGGCTGCAGCATCGCTACGGGCACAAACCCACGGCAAGCTGCCAGGCGCAGACGCTGCGCGATCCGCAAGAGCAACTCAAGGGCCTGGTGGTGTACCGCTGTCACGCCGATCATCTGGAGTTGCTGGATGTGGTGGCGGCCGCAGCAGACATTCAACCGCTGCTGCGGGCTTGGCGGCAACTTCTGAGAACGGCAGATGCGGCGGGTGATCCGGCATCACAGGGCTTGCCCGTCCGGGCCTGGATCACGGCTTCGCACGCCCATCTGTTGCAGGACGAAGCGGCGCTGAGCGAGCCGCTGAACCTCTTTGTTCCTGCCAATGTGCACTCGCCCGGCGTGGGGCCTGCAGCGCTGATGCACAAGTGGTTCCTGATGGCTGGCGACACCGATTTCAGATAACCGCAGTGCGCATCCTGCACGTCACGCGCGAGACTGCCGGCGACCGTCGCTTCGGCATCGGCCGCAGCCTGCTGCCGGTGACCGATGCGCTGCAAGCGCGTGGCCACCAGGTGCGCTACCTGACGTTGGAGGACATGACGCCGCGCGCTCAAAGGGCTCAGGCCGAGCTCTTGCCCTGGCTGCAACGGCTTGCGGGTCTGGCTTTCGGCGCAGCCGGCCGCACCGCAGCCATGGCCTGGGTGGAAAGGCTCAACATCGGCCGCCTGGCAGCCAAACTGGCCAGCACGCAAGGCTACGACGTGGTTCATTTGCACGACCCGTGGATGGGCTGGGCCTTCAGGCGTGCCAGCCTGTGGCACCGGCCAGCGCGGCGGCTGCGCTGGGGCTTCACGCAGCATGGCTTCGGCGCCTACGCCCATGCCACGCACGAAGAAGGTTTGCCCGCCACGCCGGCCATGCTGCGCCACTCGTTGCGGCTGGAAGCCGCCCTGGTGCGCAAAGCTTCCTTCGTCTTTTGCCCCACCGATGCCGCGCGCCAGCAGCTGGCGCGTGACCTGATGTTGCCGGCCAGCTTGCCCCAGTTGCACACCGTGCCGCACGGCAAGCCCGATCTGAAGCTGCCACAACGCAGCACCGCCAGGGCAAGTCTGGCTTTGCCAGATGATTTGCCGATGGTGCTGGCCATCGGCCGCATCAACCCCGTCAAGCGGCTGCTGCACGTCGTTCAGGCCTGCGGCTTGTTGCAGCGCCCGATGCGTCTGGTGTTGCTGGCTGCGGGTGGCGACGCTGCGCCGCTGCAGCGCCTGGCGCAGGATTGGCCCGCGTTGCAGCTGGACATCCGCCTGGTCGAGGATGTCGCCCCCTTTCTGGCGGCCGCCGACGTCTACATCAGCGCTTCGATCAACGAATCCTTTGGCCTGGCCAACCTCGAAGCCATGCTGGCGGGCCTGCCCATGATCTGCACGGCAGTGGGCGGCGTGCCCGAGGTGACGGCAGGCGCGGCCTGGCTGGTGGCCGGCGGTGAATCGGAACTGGCACCCCGTTTGGCTGCCGCGCTGCAAACGCTGCTGACAGAGCCCGGGCTGCGGCAAACCCTGGCCAACGCAGCCAGGGCACGAGGCGCAGCCTGGCCCGATGCAGCGAAAATCGCCAACCACTATGAACGCATCTATCTTGACGGCCGCTGAGCCAGACACAGGTCCAGCGGCCGGCGCTGTTGCTGGCCCCGCGTCCGGACCTCGGGATGGGCCCGACACCGCACTGTGCGTGCTGCCAAGCATGCTGCCGCTGCAGCAGGCGCAAAGGGTGCTGGTCTTTGCGCCGCACCCTGACGACGAATGCATCGGTTGCGGCGGCCTGCTGGTGCGCCTGGTGGAAGCGGGTGTGCCCGTGCACGTGGTCTTGGTCACCGATGGCGGCGGGGCGGGTGGCCTGCCCGCTGGTGCGGCGGCGCTGCGGCAAGAAGAATTTCTGGCCGCGTTGCACACCCTGGGCGTGAAGAGCCACGCGATGCTGGGCTTTGAAGATGGGGCCCTGGACAGAGGGGCTGCGTTGCGCCTTGCGGTGGCCAGCCAATTGCAGGCTTTTGCCCCCAACTGGGTATTGAGCCCCTCGCCCGCCGATGCCCACCGCGATCACCGCTGCGTGGCGCACGCGGTACAGCAAGCCGCGCTCGCTTCAGCTACAGTGCAGTGGATGCTGCAGTACGAAACCTGGAGCGCGCTGCCGATCAGCCATGTGCTGGACGTCAGCGAGCAGATGCCGAAAAAGATGGCGGCGCTGGCCCAGCACCACACGGCGCTGGCACAATTGGACTACGCAACCGCCGCGTCAGGCCTGGCGCAGTACCGCGCCCTGCTGCTGCAGCCAGGCCGCCGAGGCGGTTTTGCAGAAGGCTTTCTGGCCACCGAACGCAGCCAGGGTTTTTGTTGGCCTGCTGGATGGGGACGACCAGAGGGCTGGGAGTCGGGGCAACTCGGGTGAATCGGCGCAAAGCCATGTTGGCCAATGCTGTCCAATCGCGAGTCACTCCTGTCGACCGGCGTTCAGCCCCTCTGAACTGAATTGCGCGTTGGATCTGAAGAAACTTCAGGCAGCCCGACGACGGCGGACAACAGCCGCCAAGCCCGCGATGCCTGCCAGCAGCATCA
>JBBQIB010000021.1:0-28520 GCA_038324515.1 Burkholderiales bacterium | reverse complement strand
ACATCCGCTGCAACATCGGCTGCTGCATCGAGCGCCACCTCCCGCCGGTTGCAGCAACATTTGCTCTCCCGCATCGACGCAGCCGGTGGCTGGCTGGCGTTTGACGAGTTCATGGCCATGGCGCTGTACGAACCTGGCTTGGGCTACTACGCGCGCGGCGATCGGCTCTTCGGCTTGGGGCCGCAATCGGGCAGCGACTTCGTCACTGCGCCCGAGCTGTCGCCGCTGTTTGGCGCTGTCCTGGCGCGTCAGGTGGCGCAGGCGCTGGACGCCGCAGGCGCTGACGAAGTGTGGGAATTCGGCGCTGGATCAGGCGCCCTGGCTCAACAACTGCTGCAGGCCCTGGGGCCCAGAGTCAAGCGCTACACCATCGTTGAGGTGTCAGCGGCGCTGCAAGCGCAGCAGGCTCAGCGTCTGCAGGCTTGGGCCAGTCAAGTGCGCTGGCTTGAGCATTGGCCGCACGCGCAAGAGCCGGGGATCACTGGGGTGGTGCTCGGCAACGAGGTGCTGGACGCCATGCCCGTCAAGCTGCTGCACCTGGATGACCACAGTTGGCAGGAGCGCGGCGTCGGACGCAACCGTTCGGCAACCGACTCGGCTTTCGAATGGCAAGACAGGCCCACGATGCTGCGCCCCCCTGGCCAACCTGAAGATCCCCTGCAAGGCACGCTGCCTGGCGGCACTGTCACCGAGATCCACCCGCAGGCCGAAGCTTTTGTGCGCACCCTGGCCAGCCAACTGCAACGTGGCGCGATCTTCCTGATCGATTACGGATTCCCGGAGCACGAGTACTACCACCCTCAGCGCATGGGCGGCACGCTGATGTGCCACCGGCTGCACCGCTCAGACAGCGAGCCCCTGCACGATGTCGGCGACAAGGACATCACTGCGCACCTGAACTTCAGCAGCCTGGCGTTGAGCGCACAAGATGCCGGGCTGCAGGTGCTGGGCTACACCAGCCAGGCACATTTCCTGATCAACTGCGGGCTGCTCGATCTGCTGCAAGGCGCAGACCCGCGCACGCTGGCCCACGCCCAGAAGCTGGTGACGGAGCACGAGATGGGAGAACTGTTCAAGGTGCTGGGGCTGGCCCGTGGGCTGCAAAGCCCGCACACGCTGTCTGCGGCCATGGGGTTTGCAGTGGGCGACCGCAGTCACACGCTGTGAGGGGCAGCGATCGCTTGATCAGCGCCAAGTTGGGCCGGCGCAGGTCCGGACCAGCACTTTTGCTGCCGTTGGGCCACCGATGCGCTGGCTGATCGTTTTTCTGCTCGCCTGCTTGCTGTTCAACGGCCTGCAGGGCTGGCTGCGCAGGATTGGATTGGGCAGGTTGCCAGGTGACTTCAGCTTCAAACTGCGCGGCCGGGATTGGTATGTGCCGCTGGCCAGCTCCGTCGTGCTGACTGTGTTGATGATGCTGATCGGCTGGTTTTTCTGATGCTCAAAGCCTGCTGCGGCGCCACCAAAGCAGCCCGTAGGCGAGCCCGTTCACCGCCATGACGATGCCGGCCAGGAGCCACTGAATCTGCGGCGTCAATCCGGCAGGGTAGATTGCGGGCAACAGGTAGTGCTCGATGAAACCGCCTGAGTAGCCAGCCTGTCCGGCCAGACCACGCAAATGGTTTTCCCAGGGAGTCAAGGGGCAGATGTTGCCGCTGAGCTCGATGTAGACCCCCCACGCGACGGCCGGCAGATGCAGCCACAACACCCAGCGCCAACGCCAGACGAGGCATGCACCGAGCAGCACAAACAGGATAAACACGCCATGCACCAGCAGTACGGCATCGGCAGCCCATTGGTAGGCCATGCGCTTTAGTGGGGCAGGTGGGGCAGGTGGGGAAGACTGGGAAAGCGGGACAGGTCCGGTGCGCAGCAGCAACTCAGCCGCTCGGCGGCGTCAGGACATGAAGCCCGCGATGGCCACCACCGCGCTGGCTTCGAGGTCAATGAAGCGCAGGCCCACCTTGAAATGACCCTCAGCACTGCCGTAGACACTTTGCATCACTTGCACGCGCGACTCGAAGGTGTCATAGCCACGCATCTTCAACGGCAAGGACACCCGAATACTGAAGGTCGCGCCTCGAGGCGGGTTCACATCCACCAAGATACCCATGCCGCCAGCGCTGATGTCGAAGGTCCGTACCTCCAAAGTTTTGCCCCCTGGCAGCAACAAAAACGCAGTGTTGCGCAAGGCACGCCTTGCGAATGTCCGCCGCTCCGCGCCAGCCCCAACCGGTGCTGCTACCGCTTCGTCTTTCATCGCCGAAATATACGCGCTGACGAGCGCCCAAACGAAAAGCCTTTGGCCAGCCGGAGGGAACCGTCAAAAATCCGGAGGTCGAGACCCATCAGCGTCCATCAGCTCACCCAAGTCGTCGAAAATTCAGGGTTAACCCTTATCGAACCCTTGCAAGAATAAAGACATTGAATATAGCAGCTTGACAACCGTATATTAGCCGGCCTATCATGCCGAGCATGAATACTCTGAAGCAAAATCTCGAGCAGAAATCTCAAGTAAGAATTTCAAGCAGAAATTTCAGCAAGCCTCCCAAACAAGATACGACTCTGCAAACCAGCCTGTTGGCGCTGTCTGAAACCTTGACAGGGTTTTCAGCCAGTGAAGTCACTGGTTATTCGCCTGAGATCGTTCGACGCACGGCAAATGCGCTGGCCAACGAGGGTCGCATGATACGCGCCAAGGTGGGTGGACGTTCGCTGCGCTATTTCGCCAACCAGCAACTGATCGAAGACTACAAGGCGGGCAACCGTGCAGCGCAACGAGCGAGCCCACTGGCTGGCCCACGCTCCAAGGCCCGCTGGGGCCCCGATGAGCCGGCGATCATCACGTCACAAACCAAGATCTACATCGCTCCGCCGTTGCCGCGCCGGGTCTTGCGAACCAATACCTACACGCAATTCTGATTCACCTGATTCCTGCAGCCGGCCGGCACCTCAAGGCAGCCGTCTGCGCCATGCGGTGGCCGCGACCACCCACAGCAGCGCCAGCGTCCACAGTGGCCAAAGCCCCCAGCGAGCAGCCCACCAAGCAAATGGCGTGACGCCGCTGCGGCCCTCCACGCTTACTTCCAGCGATCCTTGTGTGAAGGCCTCCAGTTGCGCCCTCACCACGCCCCGGTGGTCGATGAATGCCGTGGCCCCCGTGTTGGTGGCACGCAGCATCGGCAGCTGAAACTCCAGGCTTCGCATGCGCGAGATATTCAGGTGCTGGCCAACGGCAATGGTGTCACCAAACCAGCCGATATTGCTGAGATTGACAAAGATGGTTGGTGCCACTTGTGGATCGATGAAGCGGCGCGCCAGTTCTTCGCCAAACAGGTCCTCGTAACAGATATTGGGCGCGAGCCTTTGACCACGCCAGGCCATGGAAGGCGGGTTCGGCACGCCACGCGCAAAATCACCCAGAGGGATCTGCATCAGCTTGGTGAACCACCTGAAGCCCGTGGGGATGAACTCGCCGAAGGGCACCAGATGATGCTTGTCGTAGCGATAGGCTGAAGCTGCCGACAGGCCGATGATCGAGTTCGTGTAGCCGGCCTCAAAGCTGCCCAGCGGCACACCCACCAGGGCAGCCGCGCGACCACTGCCGAAATGCGCTTGCAAAGCTGCCCAAAAGCCAGGCGCAGCTTCTTCAAGCTGCTTGGGCAACAGCGGCACCGCTGTCTCGGGCGCCACGACCAGATCTGCAACTGAGTCGAGCAATGCACTGCCGATCCAGGCCAAGGTTTGGCCGATCCTGTCGGCCTTGAACTTTTCGTCCTGGCCCACGTTGGGCTGCAGCAATGTCACAGAAAGTGGCCCGGCACCCGCGACGGGGGTGGTGAACTCCCGCGCGTGGGCAGCAGCAGCAGCCATCAAGGCCAGCAACGAGACGGCCAACGAGACAGCCCACAAGCCAGCCAGACCGGCCGACTTGCGGGTCTGCGACGAAAGGGCTGGGGACGGGAGGGCTGGAGCCCCGTTGACTGAGGAAGGAGCGGCTTCGCCAGAACTCGGGTCGTTGGCGGCTGGGCTGACGGACAGTCGCAACATCAGTGGCTGCATCAGTGGCAGCACGGCCTGCGCCAGCAGGCCGGCCAAAAGCGCCACGACCAGGCCCATGCCGTACACGCCCGTCCAGGGCGCGAGCGCCGCAATGGGCGAGTCGATCTGCGAATAACCCACGGCCAGCCATGGAAAGCCGGTGAAGATCACGCCCCTGGCCAGTTCGGCCAGCAGCCACAGGCCTGCGAACAGGGCCGCGTCCATCACCCTGCCGCGCCGCCATCTGGCATAAGCCGCACATGCCAAGCCAAGATACAACGACAAGGCTGCCGACAGCGCTGCCACAGCAGCGATGGCCAGTGGCGCCGGCAGTCCCCCGTAGCGGTGCATGCTGATGAACAGCCACCACACGCCAGCGACCAACCATCCCGTGCCGTAAGCCCAACCCCAAAGGCCACTGCGCCAGCTGCTGGCGCTCTGCAACATCAGCAGCAAGGCCGTCAGCGTCAGGATCGGCAGTGGCCACCAGGCGGTATGGACGTAGGACAGCGTTTGCAGGGCGCCCAAAAAAAAGGCCAGCACTGTCAGCAGCGCTGTCCGGTACGCCGCCTTGCGGGCTGTGGCTGCTTGCCCAGCCGCGCCCGACGCGCGCCGCAGCATCGGCCCTGGAGCCGACATCAATCGACTTCGGCGTCGCTGCCCTGAAGCGGCCGCGACTCCAGCAGCACGCGGGCGACTCGGAACCAACGCACGGCGCCACCCCGAGTCAGCATCACCGTGAAGCGCCAGCCACCCAGCTCAACCGCCTCACCGCGGCGCGGCACCCGGCCATGTTCGTGGGCCACCAGGCCGCCGATGGTCTCGAAGTCGTCTTCGGACAAGTCGGTGGCAAAAGCCTCGTTGACCGCTGCGATGGCCACATCGCCGGCCACACGGTGGCTGCCGTCAGCCAGCGTATAGATGCCGTTCTCTTGTTCCTGATCGTCGAACTCGTCTTCGATTTCGCCGACGATCTCCTCCAGCACATCTTCGATCGTGATCAAACCTGCCGTGTTGCCGAACTCGTCAATCACCATCGCGAGGTGGTTGCGGTTGGACCGGAAGTCACGCAGCAACTCATTGAGGCGCTTGCTCTCGGGCACAAACACCGCCGGCCGCAACAAGGTGCGCAGGTTCAGTTCAGGCGCACGCTGGAGCTTCAGCAGATCCTTGGCCATCAGGATGCCGATGATGTTGTCGCGCTGGCCGTCATAGACAGGGAAGCGCGAGTGCGCTGTCTCGATCACGGTACCCAGCAATTCGTCGTAGTCGGCATCGATGGCCAGCAGATCCATCCGCGTCGCAGGCACCATCACGTCACCTGCGCTGAGATCGGCCATGCGCAGCACGCCTTCGAGCATCAACCGCGACTCGGGCTCGATCAGCTCGCGACTCTCGGCCTCGGCCAAGGTGCGGATCAGGCTTTCCTTGGTTTCCGGCCCGGGCGACAGAAATTCGACCAGGCGTTCAAACAGATTTCTGCGTCCAGCCACAACGGCGGGACGGCGCGCAGCACCATGGACGTGCCGGGAAGGAGCAGGGTCGGACACGTGGGATGTGCCAGCAGTCAAGGAATCGCAAGAATAACCCAGCCCGGCCTGGGCTTGATCGCCGGCTCCAAAGGGGAGATCTCAAGGGCAGTTCCAAAGGGATATACGGCAGTGCTCGCAGCCAGGGCCACAGGGGGCGACAATCCAGGCTTTGGTTGGCACGCCGACCCACCACGCGGACCCCATCACCATGACCACTGCTCCCATCCCCCACACCTTGATTCCCGCCACCATCCTGACCGGATTTCTCGGCGCAGGAAAAACCACACTGCTCAAGCGCGTGCTGTCCGAAGCACATGGCCAGAAGATCGCAGTGATCGAAA
Source organism: Burkholderiales bacterium (assembly GCA_038324515.1). Taxonomy (GTDB): domain Bacteria; phylum Pseudomonadota; class Gammaproteobacteria; order Burkholderiales; family Burkholderiaceae_C; genus Rubrivivax. Next base: position 22,606 of record JBBQIB010000021.1, on the reverse strand, counting down.
ACGAGTTCGGCGAAGAGAACATCGACAACGAGATTCTGGTCGCCGACCGCGACGAGCAAATCATCCAGATGAGCAACGGCTGCGTCTGCTGCACGATCCGCGAAGACCTGCGCAGCACCTTGGCCGAGCTGGCCGAAAAACGCCGCAAAGGTGAATTGCAGTTTGACCGCGTGGTCATCGAGACCACCGGCGTGGCCGATCCGGGCCCGGTGGCGCAAACATTCTTCATGGACGACGAGATCGCGGAAAGCTATCTGCTGGACAGTGTGCTGACCTTGGTCGACGCCAAACATGCGGGCGCTCAGTTGGACAGCAGGCAGGAGGCACGTCGTCAGATCGGCTTTGCCGACAAGATCTTCATCAGCAAGACGGATCTGGTGAGCAAGGAAGATGTCGCCGCGCTGATCCACCGCATCAAGCACATGAACCCGAGGGCGCAGCAGCGTCAAGTGCATTTTGGCGAGGTGCCGATTGCCGAAGTCTTCGACCTCAAGGGCTTCAACCTCAACGCCAAGCTGGAGATCGACCCGGAGTTTTTAAGCGCCGACACGGCTCAGGCGCATCATGACCACGATCATCACGGTCATGATCACGGCCCTGGCGAAACTTGCGACCAGCCTTCGCAGGCCACTGATGGCCAGGGCCCTGGCCCTGGCCCGGGCCATCACCACGCGCATGACGACGACGTGAAGTCTTTCGTCTTCCGCAGCGACAAGGCTTTCAACCCTGCCAAGCTGGAGGATTTTCTGGGTGCGATCGTCCAGGTCTACGGGCCCAAACTGCTGCGCTACAAAGGTGTGCTGTTCATGAAGGGCAGCGACCGCAAGGTGATCTTCCAAGGGGTACACCAGTTGATGGGCAGCGATCTGGGGCCGAAGTGGGCGCCAACTGAAGTCAAGAGCAGCAAGATGGTCTTCATCGGCATCGACCTGCCCAAGGAAGTGTTGCTGCAAGGCCTGGAGCAGTGCCTGGTTTGAGGTCGAAGGGCAGCCATCACCGGCTCGTCCAGCCCCAGAGCCAAAGAAACAACCGCTCCTGCAAAGCATCCTGCCGTACCGGGCGGCGCAGGGATGGCTACAATCCGCGCGCCTTGGACCTCTGCTTGCGCTGCAAGTGCGGTTCGAGGGGTGCCACGTGTGGCTGTGTTTTCGCCGTGGCGCCATTGGGCCCAGGCGAACCTCGTGACTCGCCTCTTTGACACCGCGAACCCGCAAGGGGAAGGAGGTCCCCGTGAGCAAGCCACTGTCCCAACCGGCTGCAGCCAAGAAGCCGCAAGCAGCGGCCAAATCGATTGCCAAGCCGACAGCCAAACCCACGACCAAGCCAACGGCTAAACCGGTCGCCAAGGCAATACCGAGAAAAACCGCCAAAACCAACAAAATGGGGAAAGCGGACAAACCGGGGAAAGCAGGCAAGACAGCCAAAGCCGCACTCGCAACCGCGCCAGAGGCTGCGGATACGGCGAAGAAATCGCCCAAGGGGATGGCCAAGCCTGCGACGAAAGTCGCCCCAGCCCCCAGCCCCAAGCCTGACAGCGCCGCGAAGGCGCCGGTCACCAAAGCTCCAAAGCCGGGCTTGATGCCTGCCAACAAAGGAAAAACGTTGTCGACTTCTTCCAAGGAAAAAAGCAAGGCCAGTGCCGCCTCCAGCGCGCGCTCGGCCCAGACCTCACCGCCTTCGATCCAGCTCTCAGGTGCGGCATCCTCAGCCAATGCATCCACCAGCCACGCCGCCAGCGCCAATCGGTTCACCGACAGGTTTGCGCCTGCACCCAGTGCTGCAGTGGCCACCCACGCAGACGGTACCCATGCGCCCAAGGCAGCGACCAAGGCTGACGCCAAGACCGCCAATGCCTGGAAAAGCAAAGCGGGCCGTGAACTCAGCGAAGCCGAACTGCTGGCCATGCCGGAAACCGAGTACATGAACGACAAGCAGCTGGATTTCTTCCGGGTGCGGCTGCAAAAGCAGCGCGACGATCTGCTGAGCAACGCGGGCGAAACCACGGAACATCTGCGTGAAGACACTTCGATCGTGCCCGACCCGGTCGACCGCGCGACGATCGAAGAAGAGCACGCGCTGGAGTTGCGTACCCGCGACCGCGAGCGCAAGCTGCTGAAGAAGATCTCGCAATCCATTTCGCGCCTGGAAACCGGCGAGTACGGCTTTTGTGACGAGACCGGTGAGCCGATCGGCTTGCTGCGTCTGATGGCCAGACCCACGGCCACGCTGTCTTTGGAAGCTCAACAACGGCGCGAACTGAAACAGAAGATGTTTGGCGACTGAAGCTTGAGCGCCTGGCCAGCACGCGCCAGGGGCCCAACAGCCCATACCGCAGTACCGAGTTGCCACAGCACCCCCGGAGTACCATCCCACCCATGGCCGAGAACGAGAGTTTCTTCCGCAAAGTGGTCAGGTTCGTCGCGAACCCGACCACCGAGTGGAGCGAGCTCACCGGCCGTCAAGGCGACGGCCGCGAGCTTGAGCTGGAGAAGTCTGAGCTCAAGGCGATGATCGAGCGAAAGCGGCGCAACGACTTCGTGCGCAAGCGCGAATTCGACACTTTGCGCCGCGTGCGGCGCGAGGGCCTGTCAGCCGAGCAACTGGCGGCGCTGGGCAGCTCCAGCCGCCTGGACGACTCCGAGTCGCGAGTCAACGACTGGCCTTCTGCCAGCCCTACCGGCGTCAAGGCCAAGATCGATGCCATCGAACAGCAGATGGTCGGCGACACGGGCTTCTCAGCCGGGCGTTCGCCAGGTCGAGGCGCCAGTGTTCAGACCCAGCAGCCTGGCTTGCCCCCTGCCGCCGACCCCTCAGCGGACGCTGCAAGTGCCTATGCCCCCACGCAGCACGCAAGTCTGGGCCGGGAAGTGGGCCTCGGACGTGAGGCAGACCTTTCCAGACGCGCCGAGCTGAACTTCGAAGACAGCCTGGGTGGGAACAGTCGCAACAGTCTGCCGCCTTTGCACTATCAACGCGAGGCGCCCGATCACCTGTCCAGGCCGGCCACCCCCTCCCCCACGACCGGGCGCGCTTCAGGCCCCACGCCACTGCCACCCGTCGCCGGCCCTGCCGCTGTGCAGATGGGCAAGGGGCTGCCGCCGCTGGCGCCACTGTCCAGTGTCTCGTTCGACGGGCCTGGCCTGGCAAGGCGGGCAGAAGCAGGAAACAGGCTTCAGCCTGTCAGCAGCTTCACCAACCCTTTTGAAGTCGAAGTCAGCGAAGTCGTGCACGACCCCGAGTTGGATGAAGCTGTGATCGCCTTCGCCAACGCTGACTTCGGCTCGTGTGAGTCTGCATTGCGGCGTGTCACGTCGCCCAGTGGGCCGCGAGCCGAGCATGCAGAAACCTGGCTGGTGTTGTTTGATTTGTACCGCGCCATTGGTCAACCCGATCGCTTCGAGAGCTTGGCCTTGGACTACGCGCAACAGTTCGGCTGGTCGGCGCCGCAGTGGTATTCGCTGCCGCAGTGGGTGGCCGAGACAGCCGCAGAAGAGCCCCTGACCACCCGTCAGGCCGCGTTGCCCGCGGCCGAGCAGGCCAGTGCCAGCGACGTGGGCTGGATCTGCCCCGAGCAACTGGACGTTGACGGCGTGGCCCGGCTGCGTTCGCAAACCCTGCAATTGCCGTTGCCATGGGTATTGGATTGGAGCGGCCTGCGCCTGGTCGAACCAGAAGCTGCAATGCAGTTGTCAAGACTGCTCAAGCTGTGGGGCGGCCAGGTATTGGAGATGCGCTGGCTCAGCGGCAATCGCTTGATGGAAGTGCTGCAGGACTCCGCACCCACCGGCACCCGTGATGCGGACCCCGTGTTCTGGCTGGCCCGGCTGGAAGCCTTGCGGCTGGACAACCGGCCCGACCAGTTTGACGAAGCGGCCATCGACTACTGTGTCACCTACGAAGTCAGCCCGCCGTCGTGGGAAGCGGCCAAGTGCAATGTGGTGCTGACCGACGACGGACACTCCACCCGTGGTCCCTCGTTCTCACCGGTCAGCGATTTGTCGACCAGCTTCATGGAAAGCAGCCTGATCGAGGACAGCAGCGGCGTCGAAATCGCACACGTCGAGCTGGCCGGGCAGTTGATTGGCGACATCAGCCAGACGCTGGAAAAGATCCTCAGCGAAAGCGGCAAAGCCACGGTGATCCAGATTGCCTGCACCCGCCTGATCCGGGTGGACTTCATCGCTGCAGGCGATCTGCTCAACTGGGTGCTGTCGCGCCGCAACGAACAACGCCAGGTGCACTTCGTCGAAACCCATCGCCTGGTGGCGTTGTTTTTTGGTGCCATGGGCATCAACGAACACGCCAAAGTGCAGGTCCGCAAGGTCTGATGACCATGGAAAACTATCACGGTACGACCATTCTGAGCGTCAGGCGAGGCAGCGCCGTGGCCCTGGGCGGTGACGGGCAAGTGACTCTGGGCCAGATCGTTGTCAAGAGCAGCGCCCGCAAGGTGCGCAAACTGCACCGCGAGCAAGTGCTGGCCGGTTTTGCAGGCGCCACTGCCGACGCCTTCACTTTGTTTGAGCGTTTCGAGGCCAAACTGGAAAAACACCAGGGCCACTTGCAGCGTGCAGCGATCGAGTTGACCAAGGACTGGCGCACCGACCGCGTGCTGCGCCGGCTGGAAGCCATGCTGGCCGTGGCCGATGCCACCTGTTCGCTGATCATCACCGGCAATGGCGACGTGCTCGAGCCCGAGTATGGCATCGTGGCCATCGGCTCAGGCGGCGCCTACGCCCAGGCTGCTGCGCGTGCGCTGTTGGCTCACACCGAACAAAACCCCGCCGACATCGTCAAGCGTTCGCTTGAAATCGCAGGCGACATCTGCATCTACACCAACCACAATCACGTCATCGAGACCCTGGGCCACTGATGCAGGTCATGAATGCAATGAAAAGGGTTTCGCAAGAATTCAAAGCTTGGCCACTTTTATTGGGCCGCGCGGGTGGCGGAATGTGCACAGCCCGGTCCTGGCAATACTCATGATGACCCCGCAAGAGATCGTCTCCGAACTCGATCTGCACATCGTGGGCCAGAACCCGGCCAAGCGCGCCGTAGCCATTGCGATGCGCAACCGCTGGCGGCGCCAGCAGGTGCAAGGCAGCCTGAAGAGCGAGATCACCCCGAAGAACATTCTGATGATCGGCCCCACCGGCGTGGGCAAGACCGAGATCGCGCGCCGTCTGGCGGCATTGGCCGATGCGCCCTTCATCAAGGTCGAAGCCACCAAGTTCACCGAGGTGGGTTATGTCGGCAAAGATGTGGACGCCATCGTGCGTGATCTGGTCGATGTCGCCGTCAAAGAAGAGCGCGAGCGCTCGATGCGCAGCAAGCGTGCGGCCGCCGAAGACGCCGCAGAAGAGCGCATCCTGGATGTGTTGGTGCCGGCGGCGCGCGACAGCCGCAGCAGCTCAGGCAGCAGCATCGGTTTTGGCAGCGACAGCTCGGCTGCCCCGGCTGCACCAGCAGCCGACAACACTGCGCGCCAAGTGATGCGCAAGAGGCTGCGCGAAGGCTCTTTGAACGACAAAGAAATCGACATCGAACTGACTGAGGCCAAACAAACCTTGGAAGTGATGGGCCCACAAGGTTTGCCAGGCATGGAGGAGATGGCAGAGCAGCTCAAGGGCATGTTCTCGCAGCTCAACCAGGCCAAACGAAAGTCCAGGCGCGTGAAGATCGGCGATGCACTGCCGCGCCTGGTCGAAGAAGAAGCCGGACGGCTGGTCAACGAAGACGAGATCCGCGCCGCCGCGCTGGCCAACGCACAGGAAAACGGCATCGTCTTCATCGACGAGATCGACAAGGTGGCGACACGCTCCGAACACAGCGGCGTCGATGTCAGTCGCCAGGGTGTGCAGCGCGATTTGTTGCCGCTGGTCGAGGGCACCACAGTCAACACCAAATACGGCATGGTCAAGACCGACCACATGCTGTTCATCGCCAGCGGTGCTTTTCATCTGGCCAAGCCCAGCGACTTGATTCCTGAACTGCAAGGGCGCTTCCCGATCCGGGTCGAGCTGTCTTCCTTGAGCGTGCAGGACTTCGAAGCAATCCTGAACAGCACCAAAGCCAGCCTGCTGAAGCAGTACGTGGCCTTGCTCGCCACCGAAGGTGTGACGCTGGAGATCACACCCCAAGCCGTCAGCCGGCTGGCGCAAGTGGCTTTTGAAGTCAACGAACGCACCGAAAACATCGGCGCCCGCAGGCTGGCCACCGTGATGGAGCGCTTGCTCGACGAGATCAGCTTCGATGCGCCCAACCGCAGCGGTCAAACCGTGGTCATCGACGAGGCCGTGGTCAACGACCGGCTGGCCGAGTTGGCGCTCAACGAAGACCTGTCGCGCTACATCCTCTGAGCTTCATGAAGCGGGGCGCCGCCCTGGATCATGGAACGCTTCCAAGTCAAATGTCTGCCGGCCCTTGCGGCAAAGTCACGGCCGGCTGGCTTTTCCAGCCGCGCTTGCGATGCTCGACGGTCACGAAGGTGCGGATGCCCCCGCGCACGAACCAGTCTGCATGCAGCCGCAAATAGCGCGGCGCGATCGCTGCGACGATGTCGCTGACGATGCGGTTGCTGACCTTTTCATGGAACGCGCCTTCATTGCGGTAGCTCCAGAAATACTGCTTCAGGCTCTTGGTCTCGACACACAGCCTGTCAGGAACGATCTCGATGTCGAAGTGCGCAAAGTCGGGCTGGCCTGTCAGCGGACACAGGCAGGTGAATTCGGGTACGTCAAAACGCACCACGTAGTCGCGCTCAGGCGCGGGGTTTTCGAAAACCTGCAAATCCCGACTGGGTTGGCTGGGCGCTTGTGCCGGTGGCTGGCGCTCGTTGAGCGCCTTCTTCTTGGTCATGAAATTGCCCTGGGGGCCTGCTGCAAAACGGGATTCGATGCTAGCACTGGCGCTGGCACCGGCGCCTTTCGATCTCACATCACACGATCTCGGGTTACGCGCGCCGCCGGGCTTACGAGGAAGTGCGCCGCGATAATGCGGGTTGTCCATCTCCAGCAGGTCTTGTCCCATGAGCTCCGTGCCTTTGTTCACCGCCCCCACCCGATTCGACGACCCGGCAGCGGCGTTGGCACAAGTGCAAGCCATCTACAAGTCCAGCATCGAGCATCTGCGCAGCGCTTTGCAGCGTTTTGTCGCGGGCACCGACGATGGCCAGCGGGTGCGGGCCTGCTACCCCTTTGTGCGCATTCGTACCTCCACCGTGGCGCGGGCAGACTCCAGGCTCAGCTACGGATTTGTGTCAGGCCCCGGCACCTACGAAATCACGCTGACCCGTCCTGACCTGTTTGGCCCCTACTTGCACGAGCAGTTCAGGCTCTTGCTGCGCAACCACAGCGTCTCGATGGAAGTCGGCACCAGCACACAGCCAATTCCGATTCACTTCTCGCTCGCCGAACACGACCACCTGGAGGGCAGCCTGAGCGCCGAGCGCAGGCTGCTGATGCGCGACCGCTTCGACCTGCCCGACCTGGCGGCGATGGACGACGGCATTGCCAACGGCACGCACCAGCGGCCAGCGGGCGAGCCGCAGCCGCTGGCGCTGTTCACGGCCCCCCGGGTGGACTATTCGCTGCACCGGCTGCGCCACTACACCGGCACCTTGCCTGAGCACTTCCAGAACTTCGTGTTGTTCACCAACTACCAGTTCTACATCGACGAATTCATCAAGCTCGGCCACCAGTTGATGGCCGACCCGAGCAGCGAATACGAAGCTTTTGTGGAGCCAGGCAACGTGCTGACACGTCGCGCCGGCAGCCCCCCGCGCAGCACAGACAGCCTGGGCGCGCCACCCCCACGCTTGCCGCAGATGCCGGCTTACCACCTGGTGCGCGGCGACAACAGCGGCATCACGATGGTCAACATCGGTGTCGGCCCGGCCAACGCCAAGACCATCACCGACCACGTGGCGGTGCTGCGCCCGCATGCCTGGCTGATGCTCGGCCACTGCGCCGGCCTGCGCAACAGCCAGCAACTGGGCGACTATGTACTGGCCCACGGCTACGTGCGCGAAGACCATGTACTGGATGAAGAGTTGCCGCTGTGGGTGCCGATCCCAGCGCTGGCCGAAGTGCAGGTGGCGCTGGAGCAAGCGGTCGCCGACGTCACGCAACTGCAAGGGTATGAGCTCAAGCGCATCCTGCGCACCGGCACCGTGGCGAGCACCGACAACCGCAACTGGGAGTTGCTGCCCAACGCCGGCCCCGAGCGCCGCTTCAGCCAGAGCCGCGCCGTGGCGCTGGACATGGAAAGTGCCACGATCGCGGCCAACGGCTTTCGCTTTCGCGTGCCCTATGGCACCTTGCTGTGCGTCAGCGACAAACCGCTGCACGGCGAGATCAAGCTGCCCGGCATGGCCAACACCTTTTATCGCGAACGCGTGGACCAGCACTTGCGCATCGGCATGAGCGCGAGCGAGTTGTTGCGTCAGGAGCGGCCGGGCAGCCTGCACAGCCGCAAATTGCGCAGCTTTGCAGAGGTTGCGTTTCAGTGAGCCGGGGGCCGGCGGCTGTGTAAAGCCTCATGCCACATGCCTGCGGCCCCACGCCCTCTGCCCCCTGCCCGTCGCCCCGCAGGCGGCTGCTTTTGCCCGCTACTTCTGGCTGCCCAGCAACGGCCGCATCGCCAACAAGCCCAGCAGCGGCCCCAACGCCAGCCATGGCAACAGCTCCGCCAGCGGCAATTGCCCCGACAGGCGCACGAAGGTTTCGATCGAAACGGCCGAGATGGCGAATCCCAAGCTGTTGCTCAAGGTCAAGGCACTGCCCACGGCCTGACGCGGAGCATTGGCCGCAGTCAACGCCGACAACTGCGGCGAATCCCCCGCCACCGTGGCCCCCCACAACAGCAGCCAGGACAGGAATATCGGCAGCGGGGCCTGCAACAACCAAGGTGCTGCCAGGCAACAGGCGCCACTGATCGCCAGTTGGATGGCCGCTGCATCAGCACTGCCTTGCTGGCCAGAGCGCGCCTTGCGGCTGGCCCACCAGCCGCCCCAGACGCAACCCAGCGATCCAGCGGCCAGGACCGCAAATGACCAGCCCGCGATGGCCGTGTCCCCGATCAATCGGCTGGCCAGGATCAGCGGCACCAAGACCCACATGCTGTACATCTCGACCATATGGCCGAAGTAGCCCAGTACTGACGCGCGCAGTCGCCTGTCGGTCCACAAGGTTGACAGCACGCCCAGTTTCAGCGGCGCGGCCGTGACCCGCTGCGCTGGCTCAGGCACCCCGAACCACAACACGGCAGCAGCACCAGCGGCAGCGGCAGCCACACCAAAAAACACCCACTGCCAGGGCCAGTTGGCGCCCAATGCGCGCAAGGCATGCGGGCTGGCGCTGCCCAAAACCAGGGCTGCCACCAGCCAGCCCAAAGCGGCGCCCAGGCCTTGTGGAAACCACAACGATGCGATCTTCATCCCGACCGGGTAGATGCCCGCGAGGAAGAAGCCCGTCAGTGCCCGCCAGCCCAGCAAGGCCGTGAACGAGGAAGCGCTGGCGGCAGCGGCCAGCGTGCACAGGGCAGCGCAGGCGGCACAGGCCACAAAAACACGGCGCGCTGGAAAGCGGTCAGCCACTGCCAGCAGGGCAAAAACCAGTGTCCCGGCAATGAAGCCCCATTGCAGCGATGCGGTCAAGGTCCCGACGGCGCTGGCCTGCCAGCCTTGCTCACGCTGCAGATCCAGCATCACCGCGTTGACGGCAAACCACGGCGAGGTGCCCAGAAACTGCGCCAACACCAAAGCGGGAAGGATGCGCGCTGGCGTAGCGGTGGCGTTGGCTTGCATGGGCAGTGGAAGCAAACGGTATCACGGCAGCACATCACGGCAAGACAGCCTGCAACGACCAGGTTCACCAGCCCTGGATGCGCGCTCAGGCAAGGAGGACGAGGGCGCAGGTCCTGCGCGCTGCACCGCAATGGCAAGCAGCGCCCCCTCCTCGGCAGACCCCGACTCGCGGTCGATCCGCTGCACTGCCGTCGCGCCATAGACCCTTGAGTTGCGGGGCTTTGTGTGATTTTGCCTTGGACAAAAGCCAAGACCCCACCCAAAATGCGGTTCTGTCGAGAGGGGAGTAGCAAGCAGCTCAAGCTGCCGCGGCACCCCGTCATCACGGCAACTGGTCCAACGCCAGCGGCCCGGGACCGCAGAAGAGTTGTTGTTTGAGCCGGCCTCATCGGGCTTGCTTTTCCCCGCTGAGGGGATCTCTTCTGCAAGACCTTTCGGCGCGACCTTCAACCCTCTTTGAAACGGGAGTGTCTATGGGCACCATCGCGCCGCTGTGGCTGTGGCTGTTTTTTGTAGGTGCTGTGATTGCAGCGCTGTTCGTCGACTTCGTGGTCTTGCGCAAGCAGGGTGCGCACGCCGTCACGGTGAAGGAGGCCATCAACTGGTCACTGGTCTGGGTAGCAGCCAGCTTTGCCTTCAACGCCTTGTTCTGGTGGGCCGTTTACCAGGACCATGGGGCGGCGCTGGCCAACACCAAAAGCATGGAGTTTTTGACCGGCTACCTGATCGAAAAGAGCCTGGCAGTCGACAACATCTTTGTCTTTCTGTTGATCTTCACCTACTTCGCAGTGCCACCGGAATTTCAGAAGCGCGTCTTGATGATCGGCATCATCGGCGCCATCGTTCTGCGCACCGTCATGATTCTGGTCGGCGCCTGGCTGATCAACGAGTTCCACTGGGTGCTGTACCTGTTTGGCGCCTTCTTGCTGATCACGGGCATCAAGATGTGGTGGGCCGCGGGCCAGGAGCCTGACCTGGAAAGCAACCCGGCGCTGAAACTGCTGCGCCGCGTGATGCCGGTCAGCAAGGACTTTGACGGCGAAAAGTTCTTCACGATCGAAAACGGCAAGAAAATTGCCACGCCCATGCTGCTGGTGATCGCGCTGATAGCGATGACCGACGTGATTTTTGCGGTGGACAGCATCCCGGCGATCTTTGCGATCACGATGGACCCCTTCATCGTGCTGACCAGCAACATCTTCGCCATTCTGGGTTTGCGGGCGATGTATTTCCTGCTGGCCGCGCTGGCCAGCAAATTCCACTTGCTCAGCTACGGGTTGGCCATCATCCTGGTCTTCATCGGCACCAAGATGCTGCTGATCGACGTCTACAAGATCCCGGTGCTGGTCTCGCTGGGCGTGGTGATCAGTGTGCTGGCGATCACGATGATCTGGAGCTTGCGTACGGCGCCCAAGCTGGAAGGGATCAACCCAAAATAGGTTCGGCAGCAGGTCAGTCCTGGGGGCGCCTGCTGATGAAGACGCTGCAGGCTCTTCTGCCCAGGGTCCAGCTAAACCGCGCTTTATCATCCCGGTCATGCAGCCCGTCTACCCGGTGACTGCGCAGGTCCTGGCGCAAAGGCGCCTGGACAATGCGCTGAGCCTCTTTGAAGAGTTCGTGCGCGCCACGGCGCGCCACGCCGATGCAGCGACACTGCGCGGCCTGGAAGGGCGATTTGCCGAGCGGGTGCAGATCCAGCCCAGCTACTGGAGTCAGATCAAAAGCCGCTCGCGCCAGATCGGCGAGCGACTGGCGCGCCAGTTCGAGCAGCGTTGCAACAAGCCGGTGGGGTGGATGGATGTGGACCACCGCGCTGCAGCCGCTGACACAACCGCCACGTCCGGCACCGTTGAAGCTGAGGGTTCGCCAGCCGTGCCTCGCGATGATGACGAGCGCTTCATGGTGGGCCTGATGCTGAGTTACTACCGGCGGCATCCGCAACGCGCGAAGCTGCGGCTGCTGGACCTGCTTGGCGAGGCGCTGACGCCGGCGACAACCTCGCCAAGAGCTGTGCCGGGCCCCACCGCCGCTGACGACGCGCACGATATCTGGCTACGCTCACAGCGAGGGGTTGCGCCGTTGAAACCCAAGAAGCGCTGAACATCGGCAAGAACGCGCAGCCTCACGCAGCCGCACGGACGCGTCGGCCAGAAGGCTTGGCGAGTGACTGTTGACTGTACTTTGTGGGTTCCTGACAACAGGCCAAATGAGGCATGCACAGCCTGCATAAGAACGCTTGCGCACTGATAATTTACGCTTTATCATTTGCGCAAGTTTTGTGAATGTCTGGACGGTCTGCCTCAGTCAGCCTTGGCCTTCATCACAAGGCGCCCGTCAACGGTCTTGTTCAGCTGCTCAGTTTTTGGCTCGTTGAGGCAAGTTGCGCCTCAAGCCCGATCGCCCGCCCTTTCATGCTGCGAAGCAGGTCACTGCAGCAGATGAGCTTGTCGCCCCGGACGAGCTGTTTCCAGATGCCAAGGATTCTTTTGTCTGTCTTTGTTCAATCCAGCCAGGCCAGTCGCCTGGCGCGTCATGCACTCCCGCAAACCGGCCCACCTGCCGGCTAAGTGACTCCTGCCACGTCGGCGGGACGCTTGAGCCCTGAGACAGCCCGGTTTGCAGCAGCAAGCCGGGCTGTCGCACTTTGGGCGGCCATTGCACCGGCGCCACCTTTGAGCCGCAATTCAACTGCCCTTCAACCCTACCCCTGCCCCCTGACTGGAGACTGCCATGAAGCTGAAGATTCCTCAAAAACGGGCCCGCAATGCACTCGTGCCTGCCGCGCTGTTCAAGCACGCCGGCCGCCACGGCAAGACTGCCGGCGCCCGACGTCTGCAGGCGCGTCGCGACCTGCAAAAAGAAGTGCTGCAGGCAGCCGGCAACGGCCAACGGATGCTGCCGGATCGCCACCCACCCTCGAAGTGGCGCACAACAGAGCCCTGAACCACTGCTGAGCACTGGCTGCTGGGTGCAACCGACGCAGCGCGACAGGCGCAGGTCAGACGCATCTCAGGCACCGAACAGGCACAGCAGGTGAATCCCGCAAAGGAACGACCATGTATCTGCAAGACTTACCCATCGATGGCGACGCCGCACTTGACGATCGCCGCTACGGTTTGCGCATCTGGATCGCGGCCATGCTGCGTGCCTGCGGCCAGGTGCTGCAGCAGATGGCTGCCAGACTCACCCTCAGCGAGCCCGAAGCCCTGACGCCAGAGCCGTGGATCGAGTTCTATGCCGATGCCGGCGCGCCAGAAGGTGCGCTGTACGTCAACGGCGAGCTGGTGGGTTACATCGAAGGTGTCACCAGGCTGTAGCGGGCCGAAGGCTGCTGCTGTTGAAGCAGCAGCAGCAGTCCCCGCAGTGACATCCTTCCTGGCAACAAAGCTGCATGCTACGGTAGCGAAACGGATGAACATGCCAGCCACCCCACAACGCCTGCACATCGATCGGGGCGACCTGCAGCGCAGCAGCCTGCTGCCGGACCCCGACGCACCTGCGGCCCGGCCGTTGCAGCCAGGCCAGGTGCGGCTGGAAGTGCAGCACTTCGCGTTGACCGCCAACAACATCACCTATGCTGCCTTTGGCAAGGCGATGAAGTATTGGCAGTTTTTTCCAGCCGCTGATGCAGCGATGGGTTGCCTGCCGGTGTGGGGCTTTGCCACTGTGGTGGAGTCGCAGGCAGCGGGTGCAACGCCTGGCCAGCGGATCTATGGATACCTGCCCGCAGGCAGCCACCTCGTCGTCCAGCCGGGCCGCGTCACTGCGCGTGGGTTCATCGATCTGGCTGCGCACAGGCAAGAGCTGGCAGCCATCTACAACCAGTACAGCTTTTGCGAATCCGACCCCGGCTGGCAGGCTGATCTGGAAGGCTTGCAAGCGGTATTGCGCCCGCTGTTCATGACCGGATTTCTGATTGACGACTTCATGGCCGACAACCAGTTCTTTGGCGCCAGCCAGATGCTGTTGTCCAGCGCCTCCAGCAAGACTGCTTTTGGCACCGCCTTCTGCATGGCCAGGCGCTTGGGCCGAGGCTCGGCCCGAGGCTTGGTGGCACAGCCTGCGTCAGGGCCTCAGGTCTCGGGCTTGACTTCGCGTGCCAACTTGGCGTTCACCCAATCACTGGGCTGCTATGCCAAGGTCGCTGCCTATGAAGCGCTTGCGCAGCTGGACGCCACCCAGCCCACGGTGTACATCGACTTCAGCGGCAACGCGGCGCTGCGCCAAGCCGTGCACACGCACTTCGGCCCGGCGTTGAAGTTCAGCAGCTCGATTGGCGGCACGCACTGGCAAGCGCTGGGATCCGGCAGCGGCTTGCCTGGCCCACGGCCCACCCTGTTCTTTGCGCCGGCCCAGGCCGCCAAACGCAGTGCAGCACCGCCACAGGGTTGGGGCCGGGCGCAGCTGGAGCAGCGTATGGGGCTGGCTTGGAGCGACTTCATCCAGCAGGTGCAAGCCAGCGCAGGCCAGGCAGAGCCCTGGGTGCAGATCGTCGAACGCAGGGGCGCAAGCGCCTTGCAAGCAGCCTATCTGGAAACGCTCAACGGTTTGGGCGACCCGAGACAGGGCTTGATGATCGATCCGAGGGGCTGAAGAGCACCACTGAGCATGGGCGATGTGACATCTGCGGCAGCGCAGCGCGGCCAGAAATTGCGCCATCGAACCCTGTCTCTTTCGCTTCAAGCGCTGGCCTGCAGCGGCCGATAAGCTCATTGGAGAAGATGGTTTTGCGACTTTGCTGTGTGCCCTTGGCAGGCTGCGCGGTCGCCGTCCGGGTGCGCCTTGAAGGAATCAATGGTGCAACCCGACTCTCCTTGACCCGAGGCTTGACTCCGAGGCCCACATGCCCGCTCCGTCGCTGCACGCCCAGCTGTTCATCAAAGATGCACCGCGAGACATCGCAGGCTGGATGCTGTTGTTTGATGTTCAGCAGCTGCCGGTTCTGGCCAGCAGCGCAGCCATACTGAACGAGCTGGTCTTGGTCGAGGACCGGGTCGACGCGCACATGCTGTCAGAGAGCGTGGCCAACGATCCGCTGCTGACCTTGAGGCTTTTGGCCCACGTCGCAGAGCTGCGCCGTGGCCGCGAAGGTGGCGAGCCAGAGACCGTGACCGAGGCGCTGGTGATGTTGGGTATCTCGCCATTTTTCAGGGCTTTCGAAGGCGTAGGCAGCGCTGAGCTGCAACTCCAGGATCGGCCACGAGCTCTGGCAGGGTTCAGCCGTGTGCTGCAGCGCTCGCATCGTGCGGCGAGATTTGCGATCGGCTTTGCTGCGCATCGGATGGACCATGACGCTGCGGTGATTCACGAAGCCGCGTTGTTGCACGATTTCGCCGAGCTGCTGCTGTGGTTGAAAGCGCCCACGCTGGCGCTGCAGATCTGCCTGCGCCAGCAAGCCGACCCCACACTGCGGTCTGCAGCCGTGCAACAGGAACTGCTGCACGTTCGCATCGCAGACCTGCAGCACGCGCTGATGAAGCGCTGGCGCCTGCCCGCATTGCTGGTGCGCATCACCGACGGGCAGTCCTCAAAGCTCACAGACCAGGTGCGCAACGTGCAGTTGGCCATCCGCGTCGCGCGTCACAGCGCCCAGGGCTGGGACAACGCTGCCCTGCCCGACGACATCCGCGAGGTGGCCGAGCTGCTGCATCTGGGCGTCGAGCCCGCCACGCGGCTGCTGCACGAAATCGATCTGGAGGACTGATCGTCAGCCATCGGCCAGCCCGTACTTAGGTCGTAAAGCTCTTGGCATGCTCATGCCTTAGCCTTTGAAACTTGGTGTGATTTTTCGCACCACCTCAATCAAACCTAGGGAGTGCCCATGGACGTCAGCGCCATGCAAACCTTTTTCACCACCACAGTTTCGGCGCTGGCCATCAAGGTGGCGGCGGCGATTGCCTTTTGGATCGTCGGCCGCTGGCTGATCAGCCGCGTCATCGTGGTCATGCAAGCGGCGATGAACCGCAACGATGTCGACACCACTTTGACCAAGTACTTGGGCTCGATCGTCGCCATCGCGCTGAACATCGCTTTGGTGCTGGGCATCCTGGGCTACTTCGGCATTGAGACCACCAGCTTCGCAGCGCTGCTGGCTGGCGCAGGTGTGGCCATCGGCGCTGCCTGGAGCGGCATGCTGGGCAACTTCGCTGCTGGCGCGTTCATGCTGGTGCTCCGGCCCTTCAAAGTGGGGGACTTTGTCAACATCGGCGGCATCACCGGCACCGTCAGTGAACTCGGGCTGTTCGGCACCACGTTGGTCACAGAGGACAATGTTTTAACGCTGGTCGGCAACAGCAAGGTGTTTGGCGATACCGTGCGCAACTTCTCCGCCCGGCCAACCCGGCGTGTCGAACGCACCGCGCAACTGGCTGGCGGTGTCGACGTGGCTGAAGCGATTGCCAAGTTTCGCACCGCGATCGAGGGTATCCCCAATGTCAGCACCGAGAACAAGCCCGAAGTGCACATGCTGAACTTGAATCTGGCGGGACCGATCATTGCCGTGCGGCCCTTCTGCCACACCGACCACTACTGGCAGGTGTATTTCGATACCAACGAAGCGATCGTGCGTGTTTGCAACGAGGCTGGCTGGCCGGCGCCAACGCCGACACAGATCATGAAGACCATAACGGCCTGAGGCAGCGCCTGCCGACTGACCGCCACTGGGCAGATCAAGTCAGCGCCAGCAAGCCCTTGAGGCCCAGCAGCAGCAGCAGATAGCGCGAAGCCTTGCCCAGCGCGATCCACATCAAGCTGGGCCAGAAGGGCATTCTCAGGAAACCTGCGGCCAGCACCAGGGCGTCGCCGACCAAGGGCAGAAATGACAGGAACAGCGCAGGCGGTCCACGCTTGCGCAGATTCTTGATGCGTGGGTGTTCCAGATCGACTCTGGACGCCACGCCCTGGAAGCGCTCATAACCCTGGCGTCCGCCGTAGCCCATGGCGAATGTCAGCAGGCAGCCGAGCAGGTTGCCTGCCAGCGCGACCACAAAAGCCCACCACATCAGCTGTGGGTAAGCGGTGACGAGTGCGGTCATGACCACCTCGCTGGAGCCTGGCAAGACCGTGGCCGAAGCAAAAGCCGAGAAAAACAGGCCCCAAAGACCGCCTCCCGCGCTCATCCATGATTGCAACCAGGCGGAGAGATCGTGAATCCAATCAAGCATGTTGGAGATTGTTGCTGAAGTGGCCCGCCCGGGCGTGTGAATGGATCGCGCATTTGTTGCCTCTGTGCACAGTTGAAGCGGCTCGATGGCAGTCGCACGCCTGTCCTAAGCTGGCGCTTCTTTGCTCGCTGCTCCTACCGCTGCGCGCTCTGTGCCCATCGTCAGCCAGATGGCGCTACAGTTCTTGGTGTTTTGTGCCTGCTCGGGAGTTTGAACCATGTCCATCGCGGTGGTCGGCCAGAGGCCTGAGAGCATCCCAGGCACCTGTCGGCGCCCGTTGTTCGTGGAGAAACGCCCGATCTCGGTGCATTTTGCAATGTGGAAGGTTATGTTTCTCATGAGGCTGAGAGTCTTTCGATCATGCCCGCTGGAAAAACTCTCAGCCTCTGAGCCCAGGGGCTCGGGGGTCAGAGTTCGGACTGTTTGCATCGTCTTGAGGCCATGAACATCCCCTCTCAGCCACCACCTTCTGCTTCAGCAGGCAAAGAGGTGAACCGGGGCGTTGCGCCAGTGACCTATGGGCAGGGTGAGCGACCCCCGCGCGGCGACTACGCGCGCGCGCGCGCCGACTACACCTGTGAGCAGGATCAAAGCCAGTACGGCCCGGCCGACCATGCCACCTACAAGCGCTTGTATCTGCGGCAGTTGCAACAGTTGCCAGGGCGGGCTTGCGACGAATTCATCGCCGCAGTGGATCAGTTGGGGACACCGGATCGCATCCCCAGCTTTGATGACATCAGCGAACGTCTGTATCCGGCGACCGGTTGGCAGATCGTCGGCGTGCCTGGTCTGATCCCCGAAGAAGCCTTTTTTTCTCTGTTGGCGAGTCGCAAGTTTCCAGTCACAGACTGGATCCGCACACCGGAAGAGTTTGACTACGTGGTGGAGCCGGACATTTTCCACGACCTGTTTGGCCATGTGCCTCTGCTCTTCAATCCGACTTTTGCCAACTACATGCAGGCCTACGGGGCTGGTGGCATGAAGGCCAGCCGCCTGGATGCCTGCGAGCTGCTGGCGCGGTTGTACTGGTACACCGTCGAATTTGGACTGATCCAGACGCCTTTGGGCCTGCGAGCCTACGGCGCAGGGATTTTGAGTTCGGCAGGTGAGCTGCAGTACAGCCTCACCTCTTCCGAGCCCAAGCGCCTGGCATTCGATTTGCGGCGCCTGATGCGCAGCCGCTATCGCATCGACAGCTATCAGGCAGGCTACTTCGTCATCAACAGTTTTGATCAGTTGTTTGAAGCCACCGAGCCTGACTTCACGCCAGTCTATTTACAGGTACGCGAAGCGATCGCGCTTTCAGGTGAGATCGCTGCCGGCCAAGCACTGGCGGGGGAAGTTGAGTTCAGCCCCTCGGTGAATCCGGGCTGAGTGCATCTGATGCTGCCGGCGCCGTCGGCTCGGTGGGCATTGCCAGCCAGCGCTTCAATTCTTCCCAGGGCTGCGGCATGTCGACCATGTCCACATGCGCCACGCCCGGCAGATGCCGGTTGTCGGCACCCGGCAGTGTCGCAGTGGCAGGCGGGAAGACGATGTTGTCGCAGTTGCTGTAGAAGCAGGTGAATCGAGGCATGCGACTGTGGAGGGTGGTTGTTTCGTCGCCACTCAAACAACCTAACCAGGCCGCACCTTGGCGCATTTCACGCGCGTTGACTGTGAAAGCCAAGCGGGCCAGCCACGTGCCCTGGTGCGGTGTGCCCAGCGTGATCGCATGATGCAGGCGATGCTCGTTGCCGGGTTTCGCGTACCAGCGGCGCAGCACCAGACCGCCCATGCTGTGCGCTACCACCACAGGTGCCTGTCCGGTTTGCTGTTCCAGCGTCGAAACCGCAGACTCGAGCACGGGCACAAGGCTGTCTATGGAGCCAAACACCGGCTCGAGATCGACGGCGATGAAAGGCGTTCCTTGTTCCCGCAAACGCTGCAGCCAGCGGTTCCACAGACCTCGATTGCAGAAATACCCGTGCACCAGAACCGCTCCACGCCGCTGAGGTTCTGCGCTCTGCTGTGGCACCAGATCCGGGTAATCCTGGCTCTTGAAGGGTTGGCGCCAGCAAAAAACGCGCACGGCCGCCAGCAACTCCCCCCACCAGGCACTTGCGAGCGCTGACGCCGTGGCGCGCGGAGTCAGGTCGGCAGCATGAACCAGGCGCAAGAGCACAAATTCGAGCGCCAGTACGGCGCCCAGGATCGACAATAGGGCCAAAGGCGCCAGAAGAGCCCACAGCAGTTGACCTTGTCGCACGAAAGTCCACACCCACAACGCAGCCAGAGCCAGCGCTGCCAGCGTGATCAGTTGTTGGATGCGTGCGGTCATGGCAGTCTGGGCCGGGTGGGTGGAGAAGGTGGAGGCCAGATGGGCTCGGGGGGGCAGTTGGAAACTGCGTGCGCAGACCACCACCGCCTGATTGAGCACAGCTGGGTGAAATGGCTGCAGGGAAGTCTGTCCCGTTGCCGCCGCAGTGTGGCACCCTGATCATCGATGACTTGGGGCGCCCGCCCTGGATGCGCTGCTCGATCGTGGGTATGCTGATGGGAAAGGACGGCTGTTGACAGGGGCGGCTGAACGATCGACACAGGCAGTGAGTTTGGGAAGGAGAAAATCGAGACGTGGATGAAAGCGGGAAGAAGATTCTGCTTGAGCTTCAGGGGGTTGCTGAACAACGGGCACTGCGGACTGCGGACCCTGCGTTGGCTGCGAGCGTCGAGGCAGTGAAGGCGTTTCAGCATCGTCGGTTTGCTCACACCTATGCCGACATGCTGGCTCATCCCAGATTCGGCCCGGCAGCGCGTTTCTTCTTGGCTGACTTGTACGGGCCCAGTGATTTCAGTGCCCGCGATACGCAGTTTGCGAGGGTCGTGCCTGCCCTGGTGCGGTTGTTTCCCCGTGAACTTGTGTCTACCGTCGGCTCGCTGGCAGCTCTGCACGCGCTGTCAGAGCGCCTAGATTCCTTGATGGGCGTGGCTCTGTGCGGAAAAACGGTGGATGCCGCAAGCTACACCGAGGCGTGGCAGGCCTGCGGCACGCCTGCAGACCGCGAGCAGCAGATCGTCTTGACCGGGCAAGTCGGCGCTTCACTTGAGCGTTACACGCGCAATCCACTGCTGCGCCACAGTCTGCGCATGATGCGCGGCCCTGCACAAGCGGCAGGTCTGGGCGCACTGCAGCGCTTTCTTGAGACAGGTTTTGATACCTTCAAGGAAATGCGGGGTTCGGGTGACTTCCTGCAAGCCATTGCGCAGCGTGAACGGGCCACGTGCGATGCGCTGTTCAGCGGCAGAAGTGAGGTACTGCCGGAGCTTTGACTGCAAAGTGCAGCGGCCTAGGAAAAGCACTCTTGCGCGACCCGTTCAGTGAGGCGACGATGCCGGCTTGACTTTCCGAGCCCAATGACCGTGTCACATCCTTGGTTGAACCACTATCCGCCTGGCGTTCCAGCCTCGGTAGACCTGAAAAAATACCACACGCTCGTCGATGTCCTGGAGCACGCATTCAGACAGTATGCACGGCGCGATGCCTCTTGCTGCATGGATGTCAGACTCAAGTACGGCGAACTGGACCAGTTGTCCCAGCACCTGGGTGCCTGGCTGCAGAGTCTTGGCCTGGCGCCGGGTGCTAGGGTGGCAGTGATGATGCCCAACCTGCCGCAGTACCTGGTTGCCATTGCCGGGATCCTGCGGGCGGGTTATGTCGTGGTCAATGTCAACCCGCTGTATACAGCGCGTGAACTGGAGCACCAACTCAAGGACTCAGGCAGCGAATGTGTCATCGTCTTGGAGAACTTCGCCAGCACGCTGCAGGAAGCGATCAGCCGCACAGACGTGCGGCATGTGCTGTTGGCCAGTCTTGGCGACATGCTCGGTTTCTGGAAGGGTCGCTTCCTGAACTTTGCCGTCAGGCACCTACGCAAAATGGTGCCGGAGTTTGCACTTCCTATGGGTACGGGTCGCACCGTCACAAGCTTCGACTCTGCGCTGGAACAGGGTTCTAGAATGTCCTTGCGTCGACCCGACATCGGTCCTCAGGATGTTGCATTTTTGCAGTACACCGGAGGAACTACAGGCGTATCCAAGGGTGCAACGCTGCTCCACCGCAACGTGGTGGCCAACCTGCTGCAGTGCGAAGCCTGGTTCAAGCCGATGCTGGACAAGGTGGGAGATCGGCCACTGACGGTCGTATGCGCCCTGCCGCTGTATCACATCTTCGCACTGACCATTTGCGCCTTGATGGGCGCCCATTTTGGGGCCATGAACTTGTTGATCCCCAATCCACGCGACATCCCGGGGCTCATCAAGACCTTATCAAGACACCAGGTCAACATGTTTCCTGCGGTGAATACGCTGTTCAACGCACTCGCCCACGACCCAGAATTCGCCCGGCTGGATTTTTCAGGGTTGGTTGTGTCGAACGGAGGGGGTATGGCCGTTCAGAAGGCCACTGCGGAGAAGTGGCTCAAGGTAACAGGCTGTCCTATTGTTGAAGGTTACGGTTTGTCTGAGACGTCGCCCGTAGCCACCAGCAACAGGCTGGACCTGACCGAGTTCAGCGGCACCATCGGTTTGCCGATTCCTTCGACTGAAATTTCTATCCGAAACGATGACGGCTTGCCTGTGCCGTTGGGCGAACCAGGGGAGATTTGCATCCGCGGTCCACAAGTCATGGTCGGCTATTGGAATCGGCCCGACGAAACCGCAAACGTGATGAGCGACGACGGGTTCTTCAAGTCAGGGGACATTGGAGTGATGGACGCCAAAGGTTATGTGTCGATCGTCGACCGCAAGAAAGACATGATTCTGGTTTCGGGCTTCAATGTCTATCCGACCGAAATCGAACAGGTCGTCAGCCTGCATCCCGGCGTTTTGGAGTGTGCCGCTGTCGGGATGCCGGATGCGAAATCCGGCGAAGTCGTCAAGTTGTTCGTCGTCCGCAACGACAAGACCTTGAACGAAGAGGATATCTCACGCTATTGCAAAGACAACTTCACTGCGTACAAAAGGCCCAAGCACATCGAATTCAGAGACGAGTTGCCCAAGAGCAACGTCGGGAAAATTCTTCGCCGTGAATTACGAACCTGAGTGATCCTGTGCAAGGTGAAAATAATGACGGGTAAACTTACAATCAGGGAATCTAAAAGACGGGCTCAGTAAATGGCGAAAAGCCCCGGTCAACGAGACCGGGGCTTTTCTGATAATAGCCTGACAATGTCCTACTTTCACACGGGAACCCGCACTATCATTGGCGCAAAGGCGTTTCACTGTCCTGTTCGGGATGGGAAGGAGTGGGGCCACCTTGCTGTGGTCATCAGGCTTAACTGGTTGTCTAGATGTTGAATCAACATCGAAACGAATTCAAAGAGTCTAATCAGCAGATTGCCAAGCTGGCATAAAACGAAATACTTTCCCGTTCTGATACGAACTGAAAACATTCTCAGTGTCGTCAAAGTTATAGGGTCAAGCCTCACGAGCAATTAGTACCGGTCAGCTTAACGCATTACTGCGCTTCCACACCCGGCCTATCAACGTCCTGGTCTCGAACGACTCTTCAGGGGGCTCAAGGCCCCGGCAAGACTCATCTTGAGACGAGTTTCCCGCTTAGATGCTTTCAGCGGTTATCTCTTCCGCACTTAGCTACTCG